>JANYHE010000123.1 GCA_025359215.1 Hyphomicrobiales bacterium | reverse complement strand
TTTGTGCCGGAGATGGTGGGGGTGAACCCGGCACGGGGCATTTATGCCCATATTATAGGCATTGATATTGTGCGCATTGCCGAAAATGAATTCTATGTTTTGGAAGACAATTGCCGCACACCCTCCGGTGTGTCCTATATGCTGGAAGGCCGCGAAGCCATGATGCATTTGTTTCCTGATTTATTCTCCAAACAACGCGTGGCTCCAGTCGATAACTATCCTGCACTTTTGCGCAAAACACTCGAAAGCGTGGCCCCGGCGGGTTGCGACGGCGACCCGACCATCGTAATCCTAACACCTGGCATTTATAACTCGGCGTTTTTTGAACACGCTTTTCTGGCAGATGAGATGGGTGTTGAGCTGTGTGAAGGTGGTGACTTGTTTGTGGCCGATGGTTATCTTTACATGCGCACAACGCAAGCGCCCAAGCGCGTCGATGTTGTCTATCGCCGGATTGATGATGACTATCTTGATCCCTTGTCGTTTAGACCAGATTCTTCCATTGGTGTACCGGGTTTGATTGATCTTTACCGTGCCGGCCGTGTAACCATTGTGAATGCACCGGGCACCGGCATTGCTGATGATAAATCCATTTACACCTACATCCCGGACGTGATTGAATTTTACACCGGTGAAAAGCCCTTGCTGAAAAATGTGCCGACTTGGCGCTGCAGCGAAGAAGACTCATTGGCATATGTGCTCGATCACCTTGGCGAACTGGTGGTGAAAGAGGTTCATGGTTCTGGCGGTTATGGCATGTTGGTGGGTCCAACATCATCCAAGGCGGAGATTGAAACTTTCCGCGCTAAACTGAAGCAACGACCCACAAATTATATTGCGCAGCCGACTTTGGCGCTATCATCGGTGCCAACTTACACTCAATCGGGTGTGGCCCCGCGCCATGTTGATTTGCGGCCCTTTGTTTTGTCCGGCGACCAAATTCGCATCACCCGGGGCGGGCTCACACGGGTTGCTCTAAAAGAGGGTTCCTTGGTGGTCAATTCCAGCCAAGGTGGCGGCACCAAAGACACTTGGGTTTTGGAGGACTGATGCTCGGACGTACTGCCTCTTCGCTGTTCTGGATGTCGCGCTATATGGAGCGCGCAGAAAACATGGCGCGCCTGCTTGAAGTGGGGCACCGCATTTCTCTGATGCCGGGGGCGGTGGAAGGTCACCGTGATGAATGGCGTTCCACCTTGATGAGTGCCGCTTGCGAGCACACCTATAATGCCAAACATGATGACATTGTTGCCTCTAAAGTGGTTGATTTTCTGATCTTTGATGAGAGCAATCCCTCTAGCATCAAATCTGTCATTCACGCTGCGCGTGATAATGGAAGGGCTGTGCGCACGGCTCTGACCCGCGATGTGTGGGAAAGCATCAATTCCACGTGGAATGAATTGCTGACTGTGAAACCCTCCGAACTCACTTCGGACCGGCTGCCGGTCTTTCTGGAATGGGTGAAGCATCGCTCGATGTCATTTCGCGGGGCCGTGCTTGGCACGATGCTGCGCAATGAAAATTATTATTTCAGCCAACTTGGAAACTTTATTGAGCGGGCAGATAATACAGCGCGTATTTTGGATGTGAAATATTTCATCTTGCTGCCCAAGCCTTCCGATGTGGGCAGTGATTTAGACATGCAGCAATGGGCTCAAATTTTGCGCAGCGTTTCAGCCCACCGCTCATATCGGTGGTTCTACCGTGACAGTCGTTATCGGCCATGGCTGGTGGCAGAATTTTTGATCTTGCGCGAGGAGATGCCACGTTCCTTGGTGTTTAGCCACCAATGGATCAACACCGCCTTGGAAGGCTTGGGAAATTTGCACGGTCAACGCTATATCTGCCATGATATGATTGCAGAGTCTTTGGCGCGGCTGCGGTCAGGCAAAATGGAGGATATTTTCCAAAGTGGCTTACATGAATATCTGCGCAAATTTATCACAACAAACACAAACATCTCGGCTGCCATCAGCCAGACTTATAATTTTCCGTGACGCTCATGCGCATTAAAATTCATCATGAGACGCTTTATAAATATGATGTGAAACCCAGCTATCTGGTGCAGCGTTTGCATTTGCAGCCGGCAGATTTTGCATCGCAAAAGGCTTTGAATTGGAAAATCACATCGGCGGGCATTGATAAGGCCCTTGTCTATGTGGATGGATTTGGCAATTGGATTCATCTGATTACTGCCCAAAATCTGGGTTTCGAAAATGCCATAATTGCCGAAGGCGAAGTTGAGACTGCAGATTCAGCGGGTGTTGTGCGGGGCTTGAGTTGCGTGGCACCTGACACTGTTTTTTTGCGCCAAACTGCCGTGACGATGCCGGATGACACCATACGATTGGCGTGTTCCAATTTGAGCGTGAAGGGCACAGCGATTGAACGCGCCCATAATTTGATGAGCTTTGTAAACCAGAAAATCGCCTATGAAGTTGGCACTTCTGATTATTACACGACCGCTGCAGAGGCTTTTGTGGTTGGCCATGGTGTGTGCCAAGACCATGCCCATGTGATGATCAGCATGGCCCGCCACCTTGGTATTCCCGCACGCTATGTGACGGGATATTTGGTGACAGGTGTTGGCGCTAGTTCAGTGGCCTCGCATGCTTGGGCAGAGCTTTTGGTTGAGGATTTCGGTTGGGTGGGCTTTGATGCCGCCAATGGGCAATGCCCAACAGAGCATTATGTGCGGGTTGCGGCAGGGCTTGATGCGGCAGCCGTTGCTCCGATAAAAGGCTCGCGGCGCGGCAACCCCAGCGATGAACACATGACAGTTGAAGTTCGGGTCGAGATTGCGCAACAATAGGCCCGAATGGATTTGGAATCAGGTGAATGACTTATTGTGTTGGAATGCTTTTGGAAAAAGGCCTCGTTATGGCAGCGGATACGCGCACCAATGCCGGCGTTGACAATGTGGGGAAATTTAAAAAGCTCTTCACATGGGAATTTCCGGGCGACCGGATTTTTGTGCTGCTTACGGCTGGAAACTTGGCTGTGACCCAAGCTGTGACCAGCATGTTATCAGAGCAAATTGCGCACCCACCAGAAAGTGGTGAAACCCTAAAATCGGCGGTTACCATGTTTCAGGCCGCTCATGTTGTAGGCAATGCTGTGCGTTCGGTGAAGGCCAGCGATGAAGGTTTTCTAACTGCCAATGGCGAAGCCTTTGCAGCAAGTTTCATCTTTGGTGGTCAGGTTGGGGCAGAGCGTCCTCGCCTGTTCAACATCTATGCCGCTGGAAATTTTATTGAAGCCACACCCGATACGCCGTTTTTTCAAATTGGCGAACATAAATACGGCAAGCCCATTTTAGACCGTGTGGCCCGCAGCGATATGGGATTGGGCGATGCGGCCAAAATGATCTTGGTGTCATTTGATTCCACCCTGCGTTCAAATCTCAGCGTGGGCTTGCCGATTGATCTGCTCACCTATGAAGTGGACACGCTTAAAATTGAACACACCAAACGCATTGGTCTGGATGATCCCTATTTCAAAATGCTCTCAACTGAGTGGTCAAAGGCGCTGCGCTCTGCATTCGTGAATATTGAAGCGTTAGATATCTAGTGCGTGGCAGGCTGCGAGCGTTTTTCCATGCTGCTTTAGCTGTGGATTGACCGTGTGGCATTTTTCAAATGCGATGGGGCAGCGCGGATGAAACGTGCAACCTTGCGGTGGATTGAGCGGCGAGGGCAATTCACCCTTTAAAATTGTGCGCTCGCGTTTATGGGCAGGATCTGGAGTTGGCGTGGCTGAAAGCAAGGCCTTGGTATAGGGGTGCTGTGGATTTGCAAAAATGGCATCTCGCGGCCCCTGCTCCACAACCCGGCCCAGATACATGACCATCACATCATCTGCGATATGTTTAACGACTGAAAGATCGTGACTGATGAACAGGAAAGCCAAGTTATGTTGTGCTTGCAATTCAGCCAGCAGATTAAGCACCTGCGCTTGAATGGAAATATCAAGTGCCGACACGGGTTCATCTAAAACCAACACTTCAGGATCGAGCATTAAAGCGCGAGCAATCGCAATGCGCTGGCGTTGGCCGCCTGAAAACATGTGCGGGTAACGATCGTAATGTTCGGGGCGCAAACCCACACTCACCATCATGGCGCGGGCTTTTTCGCTGCGCTCTTCCTTGGTGTGATTGGTGTTGACCAACAAAGGTTCTTCGAGAATTGCACCAATCTTTTGGCGTGGGTTCAGTGAGCCATAAGGGTTTTGAAAAACGATCTGCACCTTGGGGCGAAGGCCGCGCAAGGTTTCTGCACTGGCACCCACAATATCTTTGCCCGCAATATTTAAAGTGCCTGATGTTGGCGTTTCGATCATGGTGACGAGGCGGGCCAATGTGGATTTGCCGCAGCCCGACTCGCCCACAACGGCCAAGGTCTTGCCTCGGTCTAGTGTGAAGCTTGCACCATCGACCGCTTTTAAAGTTGCAGACTGAGCAAAGGCACCCCGCGATATATTATAATAGCGGGTGAGTTTTTGAGCATTAAGAATTTGGGTCATGTGAGAGTTCTTTGCAAAGGCGTTCCCAAAGGATAATGGCAAAGAGCACCAAATTGCATGGTTGGCGCTGTGGTGTGACACAGGTTAGTGGCATAGGCACAGCGCGGCGAAAACAAGCAGCCTTTTGGCCGATCAAACTGTCCCGGCACAACACCCGGAATTGAAGGCAGTTTGCGACCCGTGGCGCGTTCCGGAAGGGCCGCGAGCAAAGCCGATGTATAAGGATGGCGCGGGCTTGCAAACAATCCCATTACGGGCTGTTCTTCAACCTTCTGCCCAGCATATTGAACACTCACGCGCTCGGCGGTTTCAGCCACAACACCCATGGAGTGGGTTATCAACACAAGGCCCATGCCTTTTTCTTTTTGCAAACGCACAAGCAGATCAAGAATCTGCGCTTGGATGGTCACATCCAGCGCTGTGGTTGGTTCATCGGCAATGAGCAGTTTCGGATTGCACGCCAAAGCCATGGCAATCATCACGCGCTGGCTCATGCCACCAGAGAGCTGATGCGGGAAGGATGAAAGCCGCGTTGCAGGTGCAGGAATACCCACCTCCTCTAGAAGCTCAATGGCGCGCTTTTTGCGCTGGGCTTTGTCGAGATCAAGGTGGGTCTGCATCGCTTCCATGAGTTGAAAGCCCACTGTGAAGCAAGGGTTCAAGCTGGTCATAGGCTCTTGAAAAATCATGGCCATGTCTTTGCCGGTGATTTTTCGGCGGTCGTCTGGAGTAATATTGAGTAGATTGCGGCCATCAAAATTAATCCGGTCTGCGGTCACTGTGGCCGTCCACGGCAGCAGACCCATTACAGCAAGCATGGCCACAGATTTTCCTGACCCCGACTCGCCCACTACCGCCAACACCTCACCGGCATCGACACTCATAGAAACGCCATCAACTGCACGGAAAGCGCCGCTTGATGTTTTGAATTCCACAGTGAGGTTTTCAATTTCCAGAAGGGCCATGGTTCAGCTTCTCCGCAGGCGCGGATCGAGCGCATCACGCAGGCCATCGCCCATAAGATTGATCGACAACACTGTGATGAGAATGGCAATGCCGGGCAGCGCCATGACCCACGGATTTGATGTGATGAGATCGCGCGAGTCTGCCAGCATGGAACCCCATTCGGGGGTTGGCGGTTGCGCACCAAGGCCCAGAAAACCCAAGCCAGCAGCTTCTAGAATGGCATCCGAAATACCTAAGGCTGCTTGCACAATAAGAGGGGCCATACAATTGGGCAGCACGGTTGAAAACATCAGTCGCCATTGCCCCACACCCGCGACGCGCGCGGCTGTCACGTAATCCTTGCTCAATTCACTCATGGCACTGGCACGCACGAGGCGCACAAAACGTGGCAGATAAACAATGGTGATGGCAACAATTGTATTGGTGAGATTGGGGCCGATGACGGCGATGATCAAGATGGCCAGCACAAGGCTGGGAATGGCCATAATCAAATCCATAATGCGGATCACGACCACATCAATAATGCCGCCTTTAAACGCAGCGATGAGGCCGAGAAAAATGCCAAAAATAGCCGTGACCAACATCACGGAAGAACCAATGAACAGAGAAATGCGAGACCCATAAAGAATGCGCGACAGCATATCTCGGCCTAAAGGATCAGTTCCTAAGATATATTTCCAATCGCCGCCCTCTACCCAGATGGGCGGTAATTTAGTGGCATCGCGGAATTGTTCCAATGGATCATAGGGCGCCAGAAAATTTGCGAAGATTGCGATGAACACAACGCCGCAAACAATCGCCAGCCCAATCACTGCACCACGATTTTCGCGGAAGCTCCGCCAAAACGCGAGGAGTGGACCGGGGGGTGCAAGGTGGAGTGTTTCAACGGCCATGGCGAATCCTTGGATTGATTAGGCCATAGAGCATGTCGATCAGGAAATTGACGACAATCACCATGCTGGCGATCAGCATGATGCCACCTTGCAAGGCTGGATAATCTCGCCGTCCAATCGATTGCACCAGCCAGTGGCCAACGCCGGGCCATGAGAATATTGTTTCTGTAAGGACTGTTCCCGCCAACAAGCTACCGATTTGCAAACCGATGACAGTGACAACCGGAATGAGCGCATTGCGCAAGGCGTGATAACCAATGACGCGAAACTTGGTCAGACCCTTGGCTTTGGCAGTGCGCACATAATCTTCCTCCAGAACTTCAAGCATGGAAGACCGTGTCATGCGGGCGACCACGCCCAAAGGCACGGTGCCCAATACTATTGTTGGCAAAATGAGATGACGCAGCACATCTAAAAATGCGCCCTTCTGTCCTGAAAGCACTGAGTCGATCAGCGCAAAGCCGGTGATGGGTTTATAAAAGAATTTGATGAGGTCCACACGGCCTGAAACTGGCGTTAGGTGCAGTGTGTTGGACATGAAAAGAATGAGAATAAGGCCCCACCAGAAAATTGGCATGGAGTAGCCTACGAGTGCAATCCCCATCATCGATTGATCATAAAAGCTTCCACGCTTTGCGGCGGCGATGACGCCAGCGGGAACACCAATGAGCACAGCAAAAAGCATGGCGCAGAGGCCGAGTTCCAGCGTTGCAGGAAACAGCGTGAAAAATTCTGTGGTGATGGGCGTTTTTGAAACAATTGATGTGCCAAAGTCGCCATGCAGCAGTGCCCACACATAATCGAAAAACTGTTTCCAAATTGGCTGATCAAGGCCCATATCGTGGCGCAATTCGGCAAGACGTTCAGGCGAAATTCCGCGCTCGCCTCGGCGCACTTCAATAGGATCGCCGGGAACAAGGCGGATCATCGTGAAGGTGACAAACATGAGGGCGACAAAAGTGGGCAGCGTGAGGGCTGCGCGCTTGAGAAGAAATTTAATCATGTAAAAATGCCCCCATCCTTCTTCAGGACAGGGGCAACTTCACTTATTCAGCAACATCTACGTTTTGGAACTCGTGTGCGCCAAGTGGGCTGACTTTATAGCCAGACACTTCTTTGCGCACAGGTTCAAACACGGTGGAGTGAGCAATTGTCATCCAAGGTGCTTCTTTTTTGAAGATGGCTTGCATCTCAGCATAAATTTTAGAACGCGCTGCTTGATCGGTGATCTTGCGGGCTTCTAACAATTTTGCATCAAAGTCTTTGTTGCACCACTTGGCAATGTTTTGGCCAGCCGGAGTTCCATCTGCCTTGCAAGAGAGCAAGAACAAGAAATTGTCTGGATCACCATTGTCACCCGTCCAACCGAGCAGTCCCATTTGGTGTTCGCCAGCTTGTAAGCGCTTGCGATATTCACCCCACTCATACGATACGAGTTTGGCGTGAATGCCCACTTTTTCCAAATCAGACTGCATCATTTCAGCCATGCGCTTGGCATTTGGATTGTAAGGGCGTTGCACTGGCATCCACCACAAATCTGTGTCCAGCGAAGTGACGCCAGCTTTGGTCAGCATCTCTTTGGCTTTTACAGGGTCATAGGTGTAATCCACCGTTGAATCATCATATGACCAGATTGTGGGTGGCAGTGGATTCTTCGCAGGTTGGCCTGCACCTTGATAAACTTCCTTCAATATTGCCGCTTTGTCGATGGCCATATTGATGGCTTGACGCACTTCAACTTTATCAAAGGGTGCCTTCATGGCATTCATTGAAAGGTAGCCCACATTCAAGCCTGCTTGTTGCAGAAGTTGAATGTCGCCATCTTTGCCCATGGCAGCAAGATCAGCCGGATTTGGAGCAACCATAATCTGGCACTCATTGGCTTTCATTTTGGCATAGCGGGCTGTGGCATCGGGTGTGATGGCATAAATCAAATCATCCACTTTTGGTTTGCCGCCCCAATAATCAGGATTGGCTTTGAAGCGGATCACAGCGTCTTTTTGGTAATCCACAAAAATGAATGGACCCGTGCCCACTGGAATTTGGTCGAACTGTTCAGGTGTGCCTTTCTTCATCAAAAAATCTGCGTATTCGGCAGATTGAATGGTGGCAAAATCCATCGCCAAGTTGGCCATGATGGGAGCATTAGGTTCCTTCAATGTCATGACTACTGTAAGATCATCAGCACCCTTGGCAATCGAGGCCAGAAGATCAGGCATGCCCATGTCGTTGAAATAATCATAAGCGCCAGCCGAAACTTTTGCATAAGGATGATCAGGCTTCGATTGACGTTCGAATGACCAGATCACGTCTTCTGCTGTGAGATCGCGCGTTGGTGTAAAACCATTCACACCAGAATGAAACTTCACACCCTTGCGCAAGTGGAACGTGATGACTTTGCCATCGGCAGAAATGTCATATTTTTCGGCAAGCCCTGGTTCAACAGTGGTTGTGCCGGGGGTGAATTGTACCAATTTGTTATAGACGGGCCGTGCTGCATCCAAGCTGGTGCCCGTTGTGTTCATGGCGGGTGTGAAATTTTCTGGCGAGCCTTCAGAGCAATAAACCAATGATTTGGCCTGTGCCGCAGCACCCACCAACATTGTGCTCATCAGCATTGCGGTCGCAATTAGATGTCGTGTTTTCATATTTAACTCCCTATCGACTTGAGCCCGATTGTGGGCATTGAGTGAAGCTAAGCACTTCCTGACCTAATGGTCAAAAACTCTGTTGATGTTTTCGGCAGCTTTGCCCAATTGCTGTCTTCCTGGTGCAAAATGCAGCTTTCTAAACTTGGCCGGGCTCACATGAAATTTATCATGAAAGGCATCGTAAAATCGGCTGAGGGATCCAAATCCGCATTCAAACGCGACATCGGCTACGTCATTATCTGTGGCAACCAGCAGCGCCTGAGCGGCATCTAACCGTGTGCGTGTGATAAATTGATTGATCGTGAGGCCCAATGACTTGCGGAACAGCGACATGGCATAGTTGGGGTGAAGACCCGCTACTTTGGCAACATCATCCACTGTAATGTTGTCGGACCCGTTTTCAGCTATATAAAGTGCCATCGCCTCCACCTTTTGCAAGCGGGGGCCGTCAATAGCTCCTAAAGTTGCGGCACTTACAGCCATCGCTCTCAGATCAATAAATCCATCGAGGTCAACCCGCCGGATACGGGCGCCTAGTTCATCGCGCACAATTGATTCTAAACGCTGATCATGACTGAGCAAGTCTTGGTGCCAGCGGTGAAATTGGATTTCCTCGCCTTCGAGAATTTTGCTCGATTTCAGCAGTCCTCCACTCAAGAGTGTGCGGTTCATCAGCTCCGATATGGGAAGATTGCGGAACGACGAAAGTGGCAAATATAAACACACAAATGTGGTTACGTCAGCTTTTTCAACAACTTGATGCGGCACAGTACCCCAGAAAAACACCAGATCACCAGCCTTAATGGTTATGGATCGGCCATCAAATCTATAGGTCATGAAACCTTCAGTTACCAAATTCAGCTCGATTTGGCTGTGCATATGGGGTGCTGGCATCAACAACACGTCTTTGCCAAGGCCTGCGCAAAAATTGTGATCTTCAAACACAATAAGCGGGCCTGAACTATCGACATCGGGATGACTTAGCGGATGTTTCATTGTCTGTGCCTCTCGCTAATCTTAGAATATGGGAAGTTTGGAATGCAAACAAGGTAGATAATTTCTGAAGGCCCAAGCATGCTTTAAAGACTGCCTCCGTTCTTAATGAGAGGGCGGAGTTTAAATGGGAGATAACTTATGCGTTCATTAAAAGCTCTCGCTGGCCTAGCGCTCGGCGTGTCACTGTTTGCAACTGCTGCAGTTGCCGGTGAAATTGTACTCAACTCAGATCAATCCGATCCAGCGCCAAAGAAGGCTATGGAAGAATTGATTGCTGATTTCCAAAAAGCAAATCCAGGCATCACAGTGAAGTGGAATAACTTTGACCATGAAGGTTATAAGTCTGCGATCCGCAACTTTTTGACTGCAGACGCTCCAGACGTTGCGGCATGGTATGCTGGCAACCGCATGGCTCCATTTGTTAAAGCTGGTCTGTTTGAAGATGTGTCAGACGTTTGGAAAGACAACGGTCTTGATGACGCCTTGAAATCGGCATCCGCTTCAATGACAATTGATGGTAAGAAGTGGGGCGTGCCCTACACCTACTATCAGTGGGGCATTTATTACAACAAAGATGTGTATAAAAAAGCCGGTGTCACTGAGCCTAAGAATTGGGCAGAATTTGTTGCAAATTGCGAAAAATTCAAAGCTGCTGGCGTTGATTGCCTGACAACCGGTGATAAGGGCGGCTGGCCTGCTGCTGGCATTTTCGATTACATCAATATGCGCACCAATGGCTATGAGTTCCACATGGACCTCACTGCTGGCAAAGTGAAATGGACTGATCCTAAGGTTAAGGCAACATTTGCTGAATGGGCAAAAGTTGTTCCTTACATGTCAGCCAACGCCACTGCGATTGACTGGCAAGATGCTGCAGCGCTGATGGCGCAAGGCAAAGCTGCCAATTACGTAATGGGCAACTTTGCTGTTGATACCTTCAAAAAAGGCGGCATGACCAACGACAATCTTGGCTTCATGATATTCCCAGAAATTACTGCAGGAATTCCACGGGCTGAAGAAGCGCCAACGGATACATTCCACATTCCGTCGGGTGCTAAGAATAAAGCTGATGCACGGAAGTTCCTTGCTTTTGTTGCCTCCGCTGATGCGCAGACCAAGATGAATGCCACACTCGGCCAGTTGCCTGTGAACAACAAGGCAACGGCTGCTGATGATCCGTTTATTAAAACTGGCTTCACAGAATTGTCTTCAGCTTATGCGCTGGCACAGTTCTTTGACCGCGATGCGCCTGCCGATATGGCAAAAGCCGGCATGGATGGTTTCCAAGAGTTCATCACTCATCCGGAAAACATTGATGCCATTTTGGAACGCCTCGATAAGGTAGCTGCTAAAGTCTACAAGTAATCCTCCCGCGACGGGGCTGGGTTTTCGGAAACGAGAACCCGGCTCTTTTTTTCTCTTTTTCTGAGGGCGGCCTATGCAAAAATCAACTCAAGCTGGATTCTGGAAGAAGAACCAACGCGCGCTTGCGCCTTGGTTCTTTATGGCACCGGGCATCATCATGTTTTTGGTTTACGTGATCTATCCGATTTTCCAATCGATTGGCATTAGCTTTTATGAATGGGATGGTTTGGGGCCGAAGACCTATGTAGGACTGCAGAATTATCGTGATCTTCTCGATGATGATTCATTTTATACATCTCTCAAAAACAACGTGATTTGGCTGGTGCTTTATTTGCTGGCCATTCCTGCTGGTTTGGCTGTCGCACTTTTTCTCAATCAAACTGTTGCTGGAATTCGACTTTATAAATCCCTGTTTTTTTTCCCGTTCGTGATCAGTCAAGTTGTGGTCGGTTTGATTTTCACTTGGTTTTATGCCCCGGGTTTTGGCATTCTGCCCCATGTCATAAATTTCTTCACTGGAACACCCACTGCAATTCTGGCCGATGATAAATATGCCACTTACGGAGTCATCGCTGCAGGCCTGTGGCCGCAAACGGCCTATTGCATGATCCTTTATCTCACTGGACTCAACAATATTAGCCCCGACCAAGTGGAAGCTGCCCGCATGGATAATGCCAAGGGCTGGTCCATGTTATGGCACATCATTATCCCGCAACTTCGCCCTGCGACTTTTATTGCGCTGGTTGTTACTGTGATCGGCGCGTTGCGTTCATTCGATTTGATTTCTGTGATGACAGTGGGTGGTCCGTTTGGTTCAACACGCGTCTTATCTTATTTCATGTATGAACAATCACTGTCGGAATATGGCACTGCCATGGGCTATGGCGCTGCCATTGCTGTTGTGTTGTTTGCCATCATGTTAGTGTTCATCAGCCTCTTTATTGTTCGCATGCTCAGTCAAGAGAGGAACGCATAATGTTTCCAAAACCCATTGCGCAATCAGGACCATGGACGCAGCGCGCTTATAAAACTCTTTTGCCAATTGCCTTGGTGCTTTGGCTTTTGCCGCTTATCGGCATTGCCATCACCTCCATTCGGCCGGGTTCTGATCTTGCGTCAGGAAATTATTTTGGCATGCCTTCCGGCTTTGCAGGTTGGGAAAACTACAGTTCGGTTTTCAAGAATAGCAATATTGGCTATTATATCTTGAATTCGTTTCGCGTTACCATTCCAACCGTAATTGGTGCGGTGGGGCTTTCTTGCCTCACGGGCTATGCCCTTGCTGTTTATAAATTTAAGGGCAATTTGGCGGTGTTTTTCATGTTTGTGGCGGGCAACTTTGTGCCGTTTCAAATCCTCGCTATTCCAGTGCGCGATCTCACTTTGCATATGGGCCTCTACAACACGATGACCGGATTGGTGCTGTTTCACATCGCTTTTCAAACTGGCTTTTGTACGTTGTTCATGCGCAATTTTATGAAGGCCCTGCCCTTCGCATTGATTGAATCTGCGCGCGTTGAAGGTGTGAGTGAATTCAGAATTTTCTGGCATATTATTTTACCACTGGTGCGCCCTGCCATGGCAGCGCTTGCTGTTTTAATTTTCACGTTCATTTGGAACGACTATTTCTGGGCTACCGTTATGGCACAATCGGTTGATGTGCGCCCCGTCACGGCCGGTATGAATGAGTTAAAGGGCCAATATAAAGTGGCATGGGAACTGATCTCTGCTGCGGCCATTGTTGCGGCTCTGCCACCCGTTGCCATGTTCTTTTTAATGCAAAAGCATTTCATTGCAGGCCTCACACTCGGAGCCACAAAGGGATGACGCAGCACGTTTCACTGACTGGTGCTGGAATGGCGCTGGTGCTGCATTTACCTGAACGAGGGATGCCGCAGATCTTGAATTTTGGTCGCGAAAAAGTTGCGCATCAATTGCTAATGTTGCGTGCCGGACGTAGCACAGGAATGGGTGCAGGTAATGATATTGAAGTTCCGTCTTCGGTAATTCTTCCGACGGGTTCAATGGGTTTTTATGGTTGGCCAGCTGTGCTTGGGCACCGCGACGGGGTGCAACATACACTTGAATTTTCGGGATGGACCGCAATTGAAAAGGAATCGTCGTTGACGCTTAAAGCTCACGATGAAGTTGCAAAAATTGATCTAACAATTTCACTTGCAATTTCTCATGGTGTTTTGAACAGCTCTGTTCAACTTAAAAATTGTGGAAGCAGCCATTATGTTCTTGATCGCTGCATGTCAGGATCGATGGTTGTGGATGCTGGCCCAGCGACTGTTACTGGCTTCCATGGCAATTGGGGTCGGGAATTTCAAACTTCAGTGGATGAACTTGGACAGGCTTTATGGATCAAGGAAAATCGCAAAGGCCGAACATCGCACGATAAATTTCCGGCACTCATTGTAGATACAATGGCCGACACTTTAGTGATGCATTTTGCTTGGAGTGGCGCATCAGTTTTGGCCATAGATCTTTTGGAAGACGGACGCCGCTTAGTTCATGCAGGAGAATTATTCGAACCCGGTGAAATGCGCTTGGCCACTGGCGAAACATATAGCTCTCCGAGCGTCTATTTTGGCTTTGATACCGCTGATTTCCGCACCTTGCTGCGCCATGATATTCTGCAATGGCCAGAAGGCAAGATGCGCCCAAGACCCGTGACTTTGAACACATGGGAGGGTAATTATTTCGATCATAAAATGGACTCTCTTAAAGCTCAAGCCACGGCGGCGGCTGAACTGGGGATTGAGCGGTTTGTATTAGATGACGGTTGGTTTGGCCTTCGCGACAATGACAAATTGAGCTTGGGAGATTGGTTCGTCGATAAACGGAAATATCCCGATGGCTTGAAGCCATTGGTTGATCACGTGACCTCGCTGGGCATGGAATTTGGCATTTGGTTTGAACCAGAAATGGTCAATCCAAATTCTGAACTTTTCCGCAATCACCCGGAATGGGCATTACAAGTGAAGGGCCGCGCAATGCCACTTTCGCGCAGTCAAGTGGTGCTTGATCTGACCCAAAAGGCAGTCACTGACTATCTCTTCACGTGCATCGATGATGTGCTGAACTCTTGCTCAATTTCCTACATCAAGTGGGACATGAACCGCGACCTTGTACATGCCGCAAGCACCGGAGGCCAAGCGGTGGTGAGCAAGCAGACGCATGCGCTTTATGCTTTGCTGGCGCGCATACGTTCAGCCCACCCAAGTCTTGAGATTGAAACCTGTGCCTCAGGTGGGGGGCGTATTGACTATGGGATTCTGGGGTTTACCCAACGCATTTGGACCTCAGATTGTACAGATGCTTTGGAGCGATTGGAAATTCAGCGCGGGGCTTCCCTGTTTATTCCGCCTGAAATTTTAGGCAGTCATATTTCAGCAGTTCCAAACCACCAAACCCACCGTGTCCACACTTTGGCGTTTCGTGCCATTGTCGCATTGGCTTACCACATGGGTGTGGAACTGAATCCACTCGAACTTAACCAAGCTGATCGCAGTGAATTGAACTATTGGATAACCCTTCACAAACGATTGCGACCTTTCCTGCATGGCGGAGTTGGGGAATTTCATTTGGAGCCGCTCGATGGTCGATCGGCATGGGGTGTTATAACCCCACAAAAAATTATCATTATCATGGCGCAAGCGACTTACATGAAAGCTGAACAGGCCCCGCCATTTCGCATCCCACACGAACTGTCTGGGCTGTGGCGTGTTGCTGCTGTTCATCCCGCCAATATTACACAAAGGCGTGTCTCTGAAGATCAAAGAAATCTGCTGAATGGCCACGTTAATTTTGACATTTCTTGTTTGGCTGAAGGTGGCCTCAACCTGCCTGTGTTGCATCCAGAGTCAGCTATTGTGATTGAATTAGAACCGGCAAAAGGAAACTAAATCATGGCGCAAGTCACACTCAAAAATGTGAGAAAAAGTTTCGGTTCGGTCGAAATCATCAAAGGCGTTGATCTGAATATTGCTGATGGCGAATTTTGTGTTTTCGTCGGTCCGTCTGGCTGCGGTAAATCGACATTGCTGCGCATGATTGCAGGTCTTGAAGATATCACCTCTGGCACATTGCAAATCGGCGGCCAGGAAATGGCGGATGTTCAGTCGGCTGACCGTGGTGTTGCGATGGTGTTCCAATCTTATGCGCTTTACCCGCACATGACTGTGAAAGAAAATATTTCCTTTGGTATGCGCATGGCAAAAATGCCCGCTGATCAAATTGCAGCACGGGTGAAGGTGGCAACGGATATGTTGCAGCTTGATACCTTGCTTGACCGCAAGCCTTCACAACTTTCAGGCGGACAACGGCAACGCGTGGCCATTGGCCGTGCCATTGTGCGTGAGCCTGAGGTTTTTTTGTTTGATGAGCCGCTTTCAAACCTGGATGCGAATTTGCGCGTTCAAATGCGCATCGAAATTACAAAGCTGCACCAAGATTTAAAATCCACCATGATTTATGTCACCCATGATCAAGTTGAAGCCATGACTATGGCTGATAAGATTGTGGTGCTTCATGCTGGACTTGTGGAGCAGGTGGGATCGCCATTAGAGCTTTATCATCGCCCCAATAATGTGTTTGTGGCTGGCTTTATCGGTTCGCCAAAAATGAATTTTGTAAAAGGAACCGCCTCCCCTGCTCGCGGTGGAAAAATTGCTGTCAGTTTAAATGATGGTTCGAAAATTACTTTGGATGATCAAGGTAAAAAAGTCAGTGATGGCCAAGCCATAACATTGGGTATTCGTCCTGAGCACATCACCATCGGTACAAAAAACGATGGCGAGATGAAAGGCACTCTGCGCATTGCCGAATATTTGGGTTCTGAAACCATGTTCTATGCCAGTTTGGCTGATGGCACAGATTTATCTGTCAAAGCTGATGGCCTAACCACAGCAAAATCGGGCGCGCACATCAAATTTGGTGTGCCAGCCAAAGCTTGTCATTTGTTTGACGGCACTGGCAAAACCATTCTGAACGGGGACCTTTCAAAATAATGTTGGGGGTTTGCTATTATCCAGAACACTGGCCAGAAAGCTGGTGGGCCGATGATGCCAAGCGAATGTTTGAAATGGGCATTCGTTTCGTTCGCATTGGTGAATTTGCTTGGTCGCGGATGGAGCCTTCGCGCGGTTTTTATGATTTTGAGTGGCTTGATCGTGCCATAGAAGTTTTGGGCAAAGCGGGTCTGAAAGTAGTTCTTGGCACACCCACAGCAACGCCGCCCAAATGGCTGATGGATGAACACCCTGATATTGCTCCTGTGGATGAACGCGGACAGCCACGCGGGTTTGGTTCGCGGCGGCACTATTCTTTTTCTTCTGAGACCTATCACAAAGAATCATCACGCATTGTTGAGGTTTTAGCCAAGCGTTATGGCAATCATCCTGCCCTTGCAGGATGGCAAACAGATAATGAATATGGCTGCCACCTCACAGTTTTGTCGTGGGGTGCAGAGGACCTGAAGGCCTTTCAAAACTGGCTGCGAAAAACTTATCAAACCACCGATCAATTAAACGAAGCGTGGGGCAATGTGTTTTGGTCGATGGAGGTTTCGAATTTTGATCAAATTTCATTGCCTCATCTCACAGTCACCGAAACCAATCCGGCAGCGCGCCTCGATTTCTGGCGGTTTCAATCGGGCCAAGTGGCGGCCTATGACAAGATGCAATGCGATATTATCCGCAAGCACTCTCCAGGGCGCTGGGTGACCCATAATTTTATGGGCTTTTTCAATGAATTTGATCATTGGAAACTTGGAGAAAATCTCGACTTTGCCTCGCATGATTCTTATCCACTGGGTTTTGCCGAGCAGTTTCCTTTTTCAGAACAAGATCACATCAAATGGGCGGAGACTTCGCATCCAGACATTGCGCCGTTTCACCATGATCTTTATCGCGGCGTTGGCCGTGGTCGATTTTGGGTGATGGAGCAGCAGCCGGGGCCAGTGAATTGGGCGCCTTGGAACCCTGTTCCAAAACCCGGAATGGTGCGATTGTGGACGTGGGAAGCCTTGGCGCATGGGGCCGAAGTTGTGAGCTATTTCCGGTGGCGTCAGGCGCCATTTGCCCAGGAGCAAATGCATGCTGGCCTCAATATGGCGGGTCTTTCAGACTTATCGGCGGGCGGAACAGAAGCGGCGGCTGTTGGCACTGAGCTTAAAAAGATTGGCAAACTGCCCAAATTTGAGCAGGCCCCCGTTGCCATCGTTTATGACTACGAAGCCTCATGGATCACCCGCATTCAACCGCAGGGGCAAGACTTCCGTTATCATGAACTGGTTTTCCGTTGGTATGAAGCAGTGAGGAGCCTTGGGCTCAATGTTGATTTTGTGCCCCCCGGGCATTCACTCAAAAACTATGATTTGGTTCTTGTCCCGTCTTTGCCTCACATTTCCGATCAAGCTTTAAGAGCCTTCGAGAAAGCCAAGGGTGTGGTTTTTTACGGGCCACGAACGGGTTCAAAAACGAGGCATTTTGCAATTCCTGATGGATTAGCCCCCGGACCTTTGCGTGGCCTGCTCAATATGCGCGTCACACAAATTGCATCTTTGCGGCCGGGATTAAACGACACGGTATCTGGCAAGGTTTCAGGAACAGCTTCGCGCTGGCGCGAACATGTTGAAACGTCCGAGCAAATTTTGGCGCGGTTTGCAAACAAAGAGGCAGCATTAATTGCATCAGGGCAGCACCACTACTTAGCGTGCTGGCCCGACGCTGATTTGTTGCACGATATTATGCAAGTGCTCTGCCGCAAGGCCAAACTGAAAACTGTAAAGTTGCCTGAGCACATTCGCTTGCGCACATGCGGCAATCTCACATTTGCATTCAACTACGGCACAAAATCTTGGAAAGTTCCAAAAGGTGCGAAACTTGTTCTGGGCTCCGCCGCTGTGAAGCCCCAAAACGTTGCCGCTTGGACATAAAGTGATTGGCTGGGGCGGGAGGGATCGAACCTCCGAATGCCGGAATCAAAATCCGGTGCCTTACCGCTTGGCGACGCCCCAATTGGCGGCTGCTATAGCTGCTAAAAGGGGCGTGGGCAATCACCTATTTGCGAAATAATCGCGTCATTGTGGCGCTTGTTTAACGACAATGGGAATCATCAGATCGCCCCAATAGCCGCCTTCGGCATGGTGCCTCGCTCCGCGCTGCAGCTCAACCGAAATTCCAGACTCAACGGCCGCGATAACAGCGTTGTTCAAACGGTGAAGTTCGTTAGCCAACCTATTTATGGCCAGTTTTTGGCGCTCACTCATCTCAGAACTTTGAGCAACGGCACGATCTTTTACATGTGTTTGTAACATTTCAATCTCCTATGCAGCTTGGAATTGGGCAGTTTCAGTTGATTCATGCATGGCTGTGGTTGATGATTGCCCGCCACCGATGATCGTTGCCACGGCATCAAAATATCCCGTGCCCACTTCACGCTGGTGGCGCGTTGCTGTGTAGCCCATGGCCTCGGCTGCGAATTCGGCTTCTTGTAATTTTGAATAGGCTGTCATCTGCGTGGCTTGATAGCCCTTGGCCAATTCATACATGCCAAAGTTTAATTGATGGAAACCCGCCAGCGTGATGAACTGGAATTTATAGCCCATGGCACCCAGTTCCTTTTGGAACTTTGCGATGGTGGCATCATCCAGTTTCTTTTTCCAATTGAAGCTGGGTGAACAATTATAGGCGAGCATTTTGTTGGGGTGAACTTTGCGCACAGCTTCGGCGAATTTCTTGGCTTGGGCCAAATCTGGCGTTGAAGTTTCACACCAAATCAAATCAGCATAGGGCGCATAGGCAATGGCTCTTGCGATGCAGGGCTCAATTCCGTTTTGCACGTGATAAAAGCCTTCGCTTGTGCGTTCACCGAACATCACAAAAGGCTTATCACGCTCATCAATATCAGACGTGAGAAGCTTGGCCGCTTCGGCATCCGTGCGGGCCACGATCAAAGTGGGCACACCCATCACGTCGGCCGCTAAACGCGCTGCAACAAGATTGCGAATGTGTGCCGAAGTGGGGATCAACACTTTGCCGCCCAAGTGGCCACATTTTTTTTCAGAGGCGAGTTGGTCTTCGAAGTGAACTGCCGCAACGCCAGCCTCGATATAGGCTTTCATGATTTCAAAGGCATTGAGCGGACCACCGAAGCCTGCCTCGGCATCAGCCACGATGGGGGCAAACCAATTTTCAACCGACATTTTACCTTCGGCGTGTTCAATCTGGTCGGCGCGTTGCAAGGTCTTGTTGATTTTCTTGGCCAGTTCCGGGCCAGAGTTGGCGGGATACAGGGATTGGTCGGGATACATGCCGCCCGCAACATTGGCATCAGCCGCCACTTGCCAACCGGAAAGATAAATCGCCTTCAAGCCAGCGCGCACCATTTGCATGGCTTGGTTGCCAGACAGCGCACCGAGGGCATTGATGAACGGTTCCTCTTTCAGGAGTGACCACAAACGGTTTGCTCCATTTTCCGCCAGTGTGTGGCGAATTTGGGTGGAGCCGCGCAGGCGCTGCACATCGGCCACCGAATAATTCCGCAAAATGCCGTCAAAGCGGCCTTTTGGTGCAGAGGGGGTTATGGCGTCGAAATTAATCATGGTGTACTCCTGTAAATCCATGACTAATATTTGCATTGCATTGCCGCAATTGCTAATAAGTTCAAGATAATGTGTTAGTTTTTGTAAATATATATTCGATAATTTGTAAAGATTGTAAATATGTCTGGAAGCAAGATATTTGCCGGAGCGCGGCTTAGGCGCATCCGCAATCGGTTAGAATTTAGCCAAGTGGCGTTGGCTGAAAGCCTGGGTATTTCGCCAAGCTACCTCAATTTGATTGAGCGCGACCAGCGGCCGATCACCGCTCAGCTTTTAATCAAACTCAACGCGCAACATGGGGTGGATATTGCTGAGCTCGCTTCGGCACCTGTGTTAGGTGATAAGTTGGCAGAGTTAAAAGAGGTGATCGCTGATCCGCTATTGGCGGGCGAAATTCCAGCTATCACAGAATTGCAGGAGGCTGCTTTAGTGGCTCCAAATCTCGTGGGCGCCACGGTTAAACTTTATCAGGCTTATCGAGAAGTCTTAAAGCGTCTGGGTGATCTTTCAAAGAACATGGCTTTGGGTGCGCCCATGCAAACTGAAATTCCATTTGATGCCGTGCGCCATTTTGTGCAGCAACAGATAAGTTTTGCTTCACTGGAAGCTTTGGCGGAAGAAATTTGGTATGAACTTTCGCCAAAAGATGACCCGGTGGCAGGCCTGAAAACGAGGCTGCGGGCCCACTCTGGAATTGATGTGCGCATCATTCCCGCAGACATTATGGGACATGACAGAGCGCGTTATGACCGCCATTCCCAACGCTTGCTGATTTCTGAAAAGCTCAATGCCCCACAACGACTTTGGGAGGTGGCTTTGCTGGTGGCTCAATTGGAAGGCCGCACGGCAATTGAAGAGATTGTCACTTCATCACCATTTGCCAAGCAGGCTGAAAGCTGTCGTCTGTTGCGACAGGAGCTGGGGCTCGTGCTGGCATTGGCTATTTTGTGTCCGGCGGCGCGGTTCAAGTCTTCGTCGGAAGATTTGCATTATGATATCGGCGCATTGGCCTTGCGGTTCAGTGTGAGCCGTTTGAACTGCGCAAAACGAATGGCAATGACATTCGGTCTTGGATTTTTGAGCCTCGATATTTCAGGCGCAGTGATTGAAAAATTTGGGCCACTTGGTTTTCATCTGCCACAGTCAGGAAGCCTGTGTGGGCAGCTGCCTCTTTTTGATCGCGCAGATCACATCAAAACTGTCAGCCTTAAAAATAATGATGGCAACACTGTTATGATGGTGGCGGTGCTCGAAAATAACCGCATGAACGGAATTGTTTTTACGCCCGATCAAACGGCCAAAACAAATTATACATCCAGTGCCACGCGGCCTCTCGGCCCCACGTGTCGGCTGTGCGACATCAAGAATTGCAACTTGCGCCGCGAACCGCCCGCCACTCGCCCCGCCGCACTGAATGAATTTGTGCGCGGAGCAAGTGACTTTGAGCCGATGTGATTAGCGCTTGGGGACGCCCATCCAAGCCGCTTGAAAACCAAGAGCAGCAATAACAGCTTTTAAAATATCGCCATAAATGAAAGGTGTGATACCCCATTCAAATGTTTGTGCCCAGCCGTTTGCAAATTGGTGCAACCACACGAGACCAGGCACATAAAGAACAATTGCACCCAGCAGAGAAGCTGCAATCATTTTCACAAAATTGCGGCTCCAGCCTTGCTCAGCGAGATAACCCACCACAGCAGCGGCGAGAATGAACCCAACAATGTATCCGCCCGTTGGCCCGGCGATAACGGCAGCGCCCGCTTTCATTTGGGCAAACACCGGAAGACCAGCGGCACCTTCAACAGCATAAAGCGCCAAGGTTGCGGCCCCAAGACGCCCACCAAAAGCGGCACCAATTGAAAGCACCGCCAGTGTTTGCAGTGTCATTGGAACGGGAACCATTGGAATGTTGATTTGTGCTGCAACTGCAACGACCAAGCTGCCAAGAACGGCAAGCACAACATTGCGCACCGATAACAGCGACTGGGTAGGTTGCCAGATTTGATTGGCAAGAATTGAAGATGTCATATTTTGCGTTCCCATTGTTATTGTGGATGCTTTTTAGAGAACTGTGCGGTGCTTCGCAACTGGTCCAATCCATCTTTGGAAATGCTGAGAAATCTGGCCCCATTCATTTCAATTGCTCCCATACCAAGGCCAAGGCTAAGTTGCTCAGATCATATTACGGAGAATTATCATGAACGCACCTGTCCATCATCAGCCCGCTGGTTCTAACAAAGCATGGGTGGAACGCCGCGCCAAAGCTGTTTCGCGGGGCATTGGCATGGGGGCTGCTGTTATGGCGGCCAAGGCCGAGAATTCCGAAATTTGGGATATTGAAGGCAATCGCTATGTGGATTTTGGCGGTGGCATTGCCGTCGTCAACACGGGGCATCGCCATCCACTGGTGATGAAGCGCGTGTATGAGCAGCTTGAAAAATTCACCCACACCTGCGCCATGGTCATGCCTTATGAGCCCTTCATTGAAGTGTGCGAGAAACTCAATGCTGCTGTGCCTATTGCTGGTGAAAAGAAATCGGCTCTCGTCACCACAGGTGCTGAGGCTGTTGAAAATGCGATCAAATATGCGCGCTGTTATACTGGCCGTTCCGATGTGATTGCATTTCATGGTGGTTTTCATGGCCGCACACTTTTGGGCATGGCGCTGACAGGTAAGGTGCACCCCTACAAGGCCAAGTTTGGCCCGATGCCCGGTGGCATTTGGCATGTGCCATTTCCGGTGGCGCATAAGGGCATTTCGGTTGAAGATTCCATTCACGCCATTGAGCTGTTGTTCAAATGTGATGTGGAGCCACAACGCGTGGCTGCCATTATCATTGAGCCTGTGCAAGGCGAAGGTGGGTTTTATATTGCCCCTCAAGAATTGATGACGCGTTTGCGTGCGCTGTGTGATGAGCATGGTATTCTGCTGATTGCCGATGAAATTCAATCGGGCTTTGGCCGCACCGGAAAGTTCTTTGCAATGGAACATTATGGTGTGGAGCCTGATTTGGTGACTTCAGCCAAATCATTGGCAGGCGGGTTCCCGCTCGCTGCCGTCACAGGCCGGGCCAAGATTATGGATGCGCCCGATCCAGGTGGCATTGGCGGCACTTATGCTGGCAATGCCATTGCCTGTGCGGCTGCACTTGGCGTGTTTGAAGCTTTTGAAACTGAGGGCCTGCTGGAGAAATCGGTGAAGCAAGGCGAAATGATTATGAAACGCCTCAACGCCATTAAAGCAAAAAAGAAGGGAATGCCGATTGGCGATGTGCGGGGGCTGGGGGCCATGTGTGCCTTTGAACTGGTCACCGAACATGGCGGCAACAAGCCTGACGCAGGTGGCGCCAAGGCACTGGCTGCAAAGTGCTTGGAGCGCGGATTGCTTATTTTAACTTGCGGCGTTTATGCAGACACGGTGCGCTTGCTCACGCCACTCACCGCGAGCGACATGATTCTGAAGGAAGGCTTGGATATTCTTGAGGCGGCGGTTTTGGGGAATTAGCGATCAAATAAAAAAATTTCTGCCTATATCCCTGTAAATACCAAATCAATCGCCGCAACAAATTCTGAATGTTGACCGCTAACATTAGCGACAACTTCACCAAGTTTTTTGCGCAATACGCCCGCCAGTTCGACCATCGAGACACGGTAGGTCTTGCCTTGAACTTTGACAGAAGGATTAAGCCTGCTGATGTTAGTCGCCATGGTTTCAACCATCAACGGCGCAACGATTACTGTTTGAAAATCACTTAATAAATCAGACTGCAACACAACCACAAAAGGGACCAATTTGCGTGAGGCCACATTGGTGTTGCGACAAATATCGTATTTTCGCATTACCAGCTGCGCATGGTTTCTGACCATACACCCCTCGCTTCAATCTCGTCATTGAATGCTGAGATGTTTGCACTATTTTCTTCAACCCACCGCCTTGCAATAAACTCTTTCAAAGCCAGAGTAACAGCAGCCTTCTTGGTGCGTTCACCGCTGAGTTTCAGCACGTCTTCAATTAGGTTCGGATCAATTGCCAAATTTGTTGCCATGTGTGAACTCCTACACAAAAATTAACACACGTTTGACAACGGATCAAGATGGTCAATATTTGGAAAGCAAAACCGCAATTAATTCATATTCTGCTTTTATGAGTTGATCTATGAAAATTAAGAAATTTGGCGCTGCGCTGATTTTACTATTCGGCTTGGTGCAATCAATCCAAGCGCAATCGCTCATTGAGCCTCTTCTTACCATTAAACCCGGCGCATCGCATGGACCTTATGTGGCGCTCACTTTGGACGCTTGCATGGGCAAGACTGATGAACGGATTTTGCAAGCGTTAATTGAAAATCATATTCGTGCGACAATTTTTGTGACTGCGCGGTGGCTTAAATATAACGCCAAGGCGGTTGAGCAAATAAAGGCGCATCCTGATTTGTTTGAGGTTGAAGATCACGGGGCCATGCACCGGCCTGCGGTGGATGTGCCAATGTCGGTGTTTGGTTTGGCCGCTGCGGGATCGCCGCAAGCAGTGCATGATGAAGTTATAGGCGGTGCTGACGCTATTGTGAAAACTTTCGGTCATCAGCCACGCTGGTTTCGCGGTGCGACGGGGCAATATACATCCAGCAGCCTTAAGCTCATCCAGAATATGAATTTGAAGATTGCGGGCTATTCTATTTTGGGTGATGGGGGTGCGAGCTTTTCCACGCAGAAGTCGGCGTGGACAATTGCTAAAGCTAAAGATGGCGATGTGATTGTGGCTCATATGAACCAGCCCAATAAGCCAGCAGGCCTAGGTGTGATTGAAGGCATTCTCAAATTGAAAGCCGCAGGCTTTATATTTTTGCGATTGGAAGACGGGGTTTAACCCACCTGCCCTCGGTGCCTTAAAAATTGATCGGCCAACACAATGGCCATCATCGCTTCGCCCACAGGAACAGCGCGAATGCCCACGCATGGATCATGCCTGCCTTTGGTGATGATGTCAGCGTCCTCGCCCTTGGCTGTCACCGTTTTGCGCGCTGTTAAAATTGATGACGTGGGTTTTACAGCAAATCGCACGACCACGTCTTGGCCTGAGGATATGCCCCCTAGTATACCACCTGCATGGTTTGAAGTGAATTCGGGCTTGCCGTGGCGCATCCGAATTTCATCGGCATTGGTTTCGCCCGTTAAAGCCGCGGAGGCAAAGCCATCGCCTATTTCAACACCTTTGACAGCGTTGATGGTCATCATGGCGGCGGCGAGTTCCGAATCTAATTTCGCATAAATTGGTGCGCCCCAGCCAGCTGGAACACCAGAGGCTGTGACTTCAATCACCGCGCCACAGGAGGACCCTGATTTGCGAATGCCGTCCAGATAAATCTCCCATTCCGCAGCAGCTTTTGCATCAGGGCAGAAAAACGGATTACGATCGACTTCAGACCAATCCCAGTTCTTCTTTTCAATTTTATGAGGGCCCATTTGCACCATAGCGCCACGAATGGTGACGTTTGGAATCACCTTGCGTGCCACAGCACCACCAGCCACACGGCTTGCAGTTTCACGGGCACTTGACCTGCCTCCACCACGATAATCGCGAATGCCATATTTTGCATCATAGGTGAAATCAGCATGGCCGGGGCGATAGCTCTCGCGAATTTCGGAATAGTCTTTGGAACGCTGATCGGTGTTTTCGATCATCAACATAATCGGTGCACCCGTGGTGCGCGGGCCGCCACTGCGTTCATCTTCAAACACGCCTGAGAGAATTTTAACCTCATCAGCTTCGCGGCGCTGCGTGGTGAAGCGATTTTGGCCAGGTTTGCGCTTATCAAGAAAGCCTTGAATATCGTCTGGCGTGAGCAAAATGCCGGGCGGGCAACCATCCACCACGCAACCAATGGCTGGCCCATGGCTTTCGCCGAACGTTGTGATGCGGAACAGATGGCCAAAGGTGTTGTGTGACATGCAATCTAATTAAGCTGCATCGTGGTTGGCGTCAAACCAATCAATCTGGCCCTGTTGCAAGCGGCAGTAGCAGCCTTGTGGCGTTTTTAATGAAACAATCTGCGCAGGTGACAGTCCTGCCACATGGCCCATCAAGCAACGACCGACTGCGCCATGGGCGACCACCAGTGTTGGGCGGTCAACCGTTGTCAACCAATCATCAACGCGGGCCACGCCGTCTGCATAGCTTTCGCCGCCTTCGGGGCGCCAATCATAACGGGTTTCGGCATCAGCCGGATAGATTGGAGAATCTTTCAATTCCCAAAACGGCCGGTTTTCCCAAATACCAAATCCCAATTCGCGTACGCGCGGTTCAATTTTTATTTCGCCTTCATCGAGCTTCAAGGCTGTTGCGATATAATTCATGGTCTGGCGGGCACGGAGCTGCGGGCTGACGACGAAATCGAACCGATCAAATTCACCCGCTTTTTCAGACAGTGCGCGTGCGACCTCTTTGGCTTGTTCAATGCCATGGGCGTTGAGCTCGGTGTCGATTGAACCTTGAATGAGACCCTGCTTGTTCCAATCGGTTTCACCATGGCGGATGAAATATAAGATCGGCAGGTTACTCAGGAGCATTTTCAACCGACATATCAGGGGCTTCCGGGTTTTTCATGCCAACAACATGATAACCTGAATCGACATGATGAATTTCGCCCGTTACGCCGCGTGATAAATCCGACAAGAAATACATGCCAGCATCGCCTACTTCTTCAGTAGTCACCGTGCGGCGGAGCGGCGAGTTATATTCATTCCATTTGAGAATGTAACGGAAGTCACTGATGCCGGACGCTGCGAGAGTTTTGATAGGGCCAGCAGAAATAGCATTCACGCGGATGTTTTTCACGCCTAAGTCAGCCGCCATATAGCGCACTGAGGCTTCGAGCCCGGCTTTGGCAACGCCCATGACATTATAATGCGGCATCCATTTTTCTGCACCGTAGTAAGTGAGCGTGAGAAGTGAGCCACCATTGGGCATCATTTTTTCGGCGCGTTGAGCAACGGCTGTGAAGCTGTAAACGCTGATAAACATGGTCTTGGTGAAGTTTTCGGCTGAGGTATCGACATAGCGACCAGTCAACTCATTCTTGTCAGAAAAGCCAATGGCGTGGACCACAAAATCGAGGCTGCCCCATTTTTCTTTAATTGCATCAAACGTGGCATCGATGGAGGCCATGTCGCTCACATCACATGGCAAAACCAGAGGCGAATTCACTTCGGCGGCTAAGGGTTCAACGCGCTTTTTCAACGCATCGCCTTGATAGGTGAAAGCCAGTTCAGCACCATGATCAGCACAGGCCCGCGCAATTCCCCACGCGATTGAACGATTATTTGCAACACCCATGATCAAGCCGCGTTTGCCTGCCATTATACCCGATTTCAAAGTCATAATTATCCCATTACCCAATGTTTAGCTCGAAGCTCTCTTAGGCGCGTTCTGGCATAGGTAAGGGCAGAAAGAAAGTAACGGCAGGTTACGAAAAGTTACAAGACTTTCCAGCAAGTGGTGGGCTTGACTTAAGGCGACAGTAGATATATTTAACTTACTAGTTAATTAAATATACAGTTAAATGATGGAGGAAATAATGGATTTTTCAGGATGGAAAACCGGAGCGTTGCTCTTGGCGAGATTTATCATGGCGGCCATGTTCGCGTTGGCACTGGTTGGCAAAGTGGCCATGTCGACTATGATTTCACAACAAATTGCGGCCGCAGGTTTTCCCTTTCCAATGGTGTTGAACTGGCTTGCGGCACTGTTCGAACTTGGTCTGGTCTTGGCCTATTTAACTGGAGCCTATTTTCGTGAGGCCAATTTACTTGGCGCGCTTTATGTCTTGTTTCTGGCCTTTGCCTTTCATGGCCCCAGTGGCTGGACCGATCCGGAAGGGTTGCACTTTGGTGCCTTTGTTAGCCATTTTCCTATGGCTGCGGGCATGTTGTTCGCGGCTATATGCGGGCCAGGCAATGTGCTGGTTTTGAACAGAAGCTGGCTGAAATAGATGGACGAAGACCGGCTCAGCCTCAAATTGCAAGCTCTAGCGGACCCTACACGGAGGGCAATTCTGGCGCGACTGAAACTGGGAGAAACGTCAGTCAATGAATTAGCGCAACCTTTTTCGATGAGCCTGCCTGCCATTTCTAAACATCTCAAAGTTTTGACCGCGGCGGGATTAATTACACAAGGCCGCAATGCGCAATCTCGTCCTTGCAGGCTTGCCGAGGGGGGGCTGACCGAAGTGGCGACTTGGATGCAAGATTATCATGAGATGTGGGAGCAGCGGCTGGACCGGCTCGAAACTTATTTGCACAGCTTGAAGGAAACTAAACAATGACTGGATTGACCCGCACGATATTGCCGAGCGACAAACACCAAATCATCACCACACGCGTGCTCAATGCCCCGCGTGATTTGGTTTGGGCTGTATTGACCACGCCTGATCACATTAAACATTTTTGGGGGCCGGATGGGTTCACCAACACAATCAAACAAATGGATGTGAAAGTGGGTGGGCAGTGGCTTTTCACCATGCATGGGCCCGATGGCAAGGATTGGCCCAACCGCATCATCTACCGCACGGTTACACCACCATCCTATTTGGCATTTGACCATGACGGTGGTGAGGATGATGTGAGTGGTCACCGCTTTTTGGGCGAATTAGAATTGTTTGAAGAAGGCAATAAAACCCGCATCGAATTGCGCATGACGGAAGCGACAATGGAGGCGCGTAATGCTGTTGCACAGTTTGCAGCTGAAGGTGGCAGGCAGAACTTGGAGCGTCTTGCTGCCTATGTTGCGCCCATGGCAAATCCGCTCAACAAATTTGTGATTGAAAGGAGTTTCCCAGTTTCGCAACAGAGATTATTTGAAGCCTGCACGAAGATTGAACATCTCAAAGAATGGATGTCGCCTGCTGGAACAACGGTGATCTCGGCTCAGCAAGACTTTAAACCCGGCGGCACTTATCATTATGGAATAGCAACTCCAGAGGGCCAAGAAATGTGGGGCATGGTTCACTACAAAGTCATCACGCCTTATTCGCAGCTGGTTTATGCGCAAAATTTTTCCGACAAAGATGGCGGCGTGACTACGCATCCCATGGTGCCTGATTGGCCGAAAGAAATGGAGACAATTTTTGACTTTGTGCCGGAGGGTGAAAAGCAAACCCTCTTGCGGATAACATGGATCAATGCGCAGGTAAGCGATGCAGAGGCGTCAACCTTCGCTGCCGCACATCATGGCATGCGGCAGGGCTGGACGGGTTCGCTGGATAAGCTGCAAAGCTATCTCGCTCAAAATTAGGAGAACAGAATGAGCAAATTACGCGTTGAAAGTTTTTTGATGTCAGTGGATGGTTTTTCCACGGGCCTTAATCAGAGTTTCGAGAATCCCTTCGGTGAAGGTGGAATGGTATTGAGCAAATGGTTCGTTGCGACCAAATCATTCCAAAAAATGTTTGGCAAAACAGAGGGCTCGACAGGCGTTGATGATGCATTTGCCTCGCACGGTTTTGAGAATATCGGTGCAGCCATCATGGGTCGAAACATGTTTGGGCCGCAACGTGGCGAATGGCCCGATGATGGTTGGAAAGGCTGGTGGGGGCCGAACCCGCCTTATCACACACCCGTTTTTGTGATGACGCATTATCCAAGACCGCCCATGGTTATGGAAGGTGGAACGGTCTTTGAATTTGTGACAGGCTCTCCCGCTGAGGTGCTGAAAAAAGCCAAAGCTGCTGCTGCCGGAAAAGATGTGCGATTGAGTGGCGGGGTTCACACTGTGCGGCAATTCCTGCAGGCCGGGTTGGTTGATCATCTGCATCTTGCCATTTCTCCTGCTGTTCTTGGGGCGGGAGAGAACCTGCTTTTAGGTATTGACTTGCCAGGGCTTGGCTATGCGAATGTCGAAGTGGCAGGAGGTGAAGGGGCTTTGCATTTGGTTTACAAAAAGAGTTAGGCGCTTGACAGTTGCAACGGGCTGGACGGGAACCCTCAATAGGCTCTATGCTTGTTTTACTAAGCCTTGAGGGAGAGCGCCATGTTAACTGCACTTGTTTTTATCGCAATCGTTATCATCGCATTTTTGCTGTTGGCCAACAGCAGGCCCAGCACATTTTCAATGTCACGTAGTGCCACACTCAATGCATCGCCTGACAAAGTGTTTGCCCAGATTAATGACTTTAAGAACTGGGCGAACTGGTCACCATGGGACAAGATGGACCCCTCTATGCAGCGCAATTACACTGGCCCAGCATCGGGCAAAGGGGCAAAATATGCTTGGCTAGGGAATAAGAAAGTGGGTGAAGGTTCGATGGAGATTACCAACTCGGTTCCCTCTTCCAAGGTGCAACTTGATTTGCATTTTTTGAAACCTTTTAAGGCCGATAATGTGACCGAATTCACACTGGCACCAAAGGGTGGTGCAACAACAATTAATTGGGAAATGCGCGGAAATCTAAATCTCATGATGAAGGCCATGCATATGTTTATGGATATGGACAAAGTGGTGGGTAAAGATTTTGAAGCCGGCCTTGCAAACTTGAAAGCGATTGTTGAAAAATAATGGATTTAGAACGTCTCGCCGTCACCACTGCTCAGCAAGGTTTCACTGAGCGCAATGATCCCTTCGCGTTGTTTGCCGAATGGATGAAGGATGCTGAAAAATCTGAACCCAATGATCCCAATGCTATGGCACTTTCAACCGTGGACGAAGAAGGACTGCCAAACGTTCGCATGGTTTTGTTGAAGGACTTCGACGAAAAAGGGTTTGTGTTTTACACCAATTACGAAAGCCAAAAGGGCCAAGAAATTCAGGCCACCATGAAGGCTGCCGTAATGTGGCATTGGAAATCATTGCGCCGCCAAGTGCGGGTGCGCGGCCTCGTGGAAAAAGTAACCGCTGCAGAAGCCGATGCCTATTTCAATTCGCGCCCTCGCGATTCACGCATTGGCGCATGGGCCAGTGCGCAGTCACGCCCTTTGGAAGGCCACTTTGCGTTGGAAACTTCAGTGGCCATGTATGCTGCCAAATATGCAATAGGCACCGTGCCGCGCCCACCCCATTGGAGTGGCTTTCGCATTCTGCCTCTTTCCATTGAGTTCTGGCACGACAGGCCCTTCCGCTTGCATGACCGGGTGGTTTTCCGGCGAGAAAATCAAAGTGCTGGTTGGACCAAGGCAAAGTTGTATCCATAATTCATGCCCAATTCTGATCAACGCAAAACTCTTATTCTGACAGGCGCTTCGCGAGGCATAGGCCATGCCACGGTGAAGCGCTTTTCCACTGCGGGCTGGCGGGTGATTACTTGCTCGCGCCACCCATTTCCTGATGATTGCCCATGGGATGCTGGGCCGGAAGATCATATCGTGGTTGACCTTGCTTCTTCAGAAGATACGGCGCGAGCGATTTTGGTGATGCGCGATAAGTTGCAAAAACATGGCGGCGGGCTTCACGCATTAATCAACAACGCTGCTATCAGCCCCAAAAAGGCGGGTGGTGCGCGACTCAATGCCATTGAATCAGATGAAGATGAATGGAAGCGCGTGTTTCAAGTGAATTTCTTTGCGCCCATCATGCTGGCACGCGGGCTGATTGACGAGTTGACCACGGCCAAGGGTGCTGTGGTGAACGTAACTTCCATCGCTGGTTCTCGTGTTCATCCCTTTGCTGGCGCTGCTTATTCCACATCAAAAGCAGCTCTGGCCTCGCTCACCCGTGAAATGGCGGCAGATTTTGGCCCGCGCGGCGTTCGTGTGAATGCAATTTCGCCGGGCGAAATCGAAACCGCAATTCTGTCTCCAGGCACTGAAAAAATAGTTGAGCAACTCCCATTGCAACGCTTGGGCCAGCCAGAGGAAGTTGCCAAGGCGATCTATTTCCTCTGCACAAATGATTCAAGCTACATCACTGGAGCTGAAATTCTTATCAATGGCGGACAACATGTCTAACGATAAACTGCGGCCTGAAACTGTGGCGGCGCACGCGCTTCGCGCCACCGACCAAACTACGGGCGCTGTGGTTCCGCCGCTTTACTTATCGACGACTTATGCACGCGATGAGAATTATGAACCCCTGCTCAAAGAAAACTATGTTCGCAACGGCAGCCCCAATTTATGGCAGGCGGAGGACATTCTGGCTGAGCTTGAGCATGGTAAAGCCGCTTTATTATTTGCCTCTGGCATGGCTGCAATCACAACCCTGTTTGAAACTATTCCGCAAGGTGCGCATGTGGTTTCGCTCGATGTTATGTACTACAACACCAGAGAGTGGCTGCAACGCCTCGAAGCCAAAGGCCGGATTACACTAACTCTGGTTGATTCAAATATTCCCGGTGCCTTAGTTGGCGCAATCAGATCCAACACTGATTTGGTATGGATTGAAACGCCTATCAACCCGACATGGGATGTGATTGATATTGAAGAGGTGGCGAAGGCTGCCCATAAAGTTGGTGCAATCCTTGCTGTTGATGCAACGGCCACTGGTGCCGTCACAACACAGCCTTTGACCTTTGGCGCGGATATTGTTTTCCATTCGGTTACAAAATATCTCAACGGCCATTCTGATGTGTTGGCAGGTGGACTTATCACGCGCGATGTGAACCCGCGCTGGAATGAATTAAAGTGGCTGCGCACAAAATCGAGTTCGCCTCTCGCACCTTTTGATTGCTGGTTGCTCATGCGCGGCATGCGCACATTGTTTGTGCGTTATGCACAAGCTTCAAACAATGCGCTGGCCATTGCCCGGCATTTTTCAAATCATCCGAAAGTTGAGCGCGTGCTCTACCCTGGACTGGCCACGCATCCCAGTTACGCGATTGCGCGACGGCAGATGACCAATGGCTATGGCGGCATGATGAGTTTGCTTTTGAAATCTGATTTTGCAGGCTCCAAAAAATTCTGCACGCTTTTGAAAGTGATCATCCCAGCGACATCTTTGGGTGGAGTTGAGAGTTTGGCAGAGCATCGCAAAACCGTGGAAGGCCCCACCAGCACCTTGCCCGATAATCTAGTGCGGTTATCAATTGGTATCGAAAATGTGAATGATTTGGTCGCCGATATTGAGCAGGCGCTGAAGGAGATTTAATTGTTGAATCCTAAACTCCTCCTTCTCCGCTAGCGGGAAAGGTGGCGCTCTTGCGCCGGATGGGGTGGCAGCAACGAATACAGTATCCGACTATAAACTCCCCACCCGTCTCGCTTCGCGATCCACCCTCCCCGCTTCGCGAAAAGGGATAAGAAATCAAGTCTTCTTCGCTGCGATCAAGAACTCAACATTGCCGTCGCCACCATCCATGGGGGATGGGATAATGCCAAGTACTTCCCACCCGGAGGCCACCAGAAAGGCTGCCACTTCGACACACACGCGCTCATGTGCTGCTTCGTCTTTCACCATGCCGCCACGAGTGACACCTTGCCTGCCCACTTCAAATTGTGGTTTAATAAGCGCAATTAAATCAGCACCTGCTTCAACCAAACTCAGAGCTTTTGGTAATGCGATGCGAAGTGGAATAAAGCTTACATCACAAAGGATTAGGGAGACTTTTGGAGAGATGTGTTCGAGCTCCAAATCCCTTGCATTAAGCCCTTCATGTAATGTGATCTTGGGGCCTTCCAGCATCATTTGATCATGGCCCACATCAATGGCGAACACATGTTCAGCACCGCGCTGCAACAACACTTGCGTGAATCCACCCGTCGATGCGCCAATGTCTAAACACACTCGGCCTTCTGGATTAATGCCAAAATGATCAAGCGCATGAACGAGTTTCAGGGCCGAACGCGAAACATATTTCTGCGCTTCATCGGCCGTGGTTAGCGCCGCATCTTGCAACACCATTTGCGATGGCTTGCGGGCGGGTTCTCCATCAACCAGAATTGTGCCGCGCAAAATAGCATCACGCGCACGAGCGCGACTAGAATAAAGTTGTCTCGCCACCAGCGCTTCATCGAGACGTTGACGGATCATTCCACATCAAGCGGCGTTGTGCCTGTGGGTTTGCCATTGGCACCCAAGGTGATTTTTTCAATGCGAGCTTCGGCCTCGGCTAATTTGGTTTCGCAATGTTTGCGCAGGGCTTCGCCGCGTTCATAGATCTTGATCGACTCTTCCAAGTCCACACGGCCCGATTCCAATTTGGAAACGATCTCCTCAAGTGCTGCCAAAGCCTTTTCAAAGGAGAGGGTTTTGATATCCAATTCGTCGGCCATTATTGTTCCTCGTCCTCTTCGTCGTCTTGTTCTTCACTGCCCATCACTGCAGAACCATGCATGAGTGCCTGCAAGTGAATACCGACACCGCCTGCCAGCCCTTGCAAATCATAGCCACCTTCCAGCACCGAAACAATTCGCCCTTCACAATGGGTTTGGGCAATTTCCATGAGTTGCAATGTGATCCAAGCGAAATCTTCTTCCACCAGCTCCAGCGACCCCAATGGATCGCGGATGTGGGCATCAAATCCGGCGGAGATGATAATCAAATCAGGTTCAAAGGCGTTGAGGTTGGTGAGAATTTTATTCTTCATTGCTTCTTTGAACGCGGGGCCGCCATCGCCTGCTTTCAGGGGTGCATTGAATATATTGCCTACTCCCGTTTCGCTGGCGGCACCTGAGCCAGGATAGAGCGGCATTTGATGGGTGGAGCCATAAAACAAATCAGCATCGGACCAGAAAATATCTTGCGTGCCATTGCCGTGGTGCACATCAAAATCAATTACCGCCACGCGCTCCGCATCATATTTATGGCGCGCGTAGAGTGCAGCAATGGCGGCTTGGTTAAACATGCAAAAACCCATGGCACGGTTATGTTCTGCGTGGTGGCCAGGTGGGCGCATGGCAAGGAATGCATTTTGCGCTTCACCTTTAAATACCGCATCCACTGCCGCATTGGCTCCGCCCACGGCGCGCAATGCAGCGGCAAGCGACCCTTCAGACATTATTGTGTCGGAGTCGAGATATTCAAATCCATGCTCAGGCGCAGACGCTAAAATGTGCTGATAATGCTCTTCGGTGTGAGCGCGGATAATATCTTCCTCGCGGCCCAGCGGAGCTTCACGATGAACAATGTTTTTGAAATGGAGCGAGCGCAAAACATCATGCACAGCCCGAATGCGGTCTATGCGTTCGGGGTGCCCGTCGGGGGTGACATGCGCCATTGACGCAGGATGAGAAAAAACAAAAGTGGCCATGCCTGTGAGGTAGCCCAAATTTATCTGCGATGCTATAGGGGCGCAGATGACAACGCCCGACGATATTGCCACAGCCGCCGCTTTGATTTTGCAAGGCGGTTTGGTGGCGTTTCCCACTGAGACGGTTTACGGGCTAGGGGCGGATGCCACGCAAGACCATGCGGTTGCGAAGATCTATGCGGCCAAGGGCCGCCCGCAATTTAATCCCTTGATTGCCCACGTGGAAGATGTGGAGGCGGCTTTTGCATTGGGTGAGTTTTCAGCCGATGCATTAAAACTTGCCGCAAGGTTTTGGCCGGGGCCTTTAACTCTGGTGGTGCCTAGAAGGGTGGATTGTAAGGTTTCTTTATTGGCATCTGCCGGTTTGCCCAGCGTGGCTTTACGAGTGCCAGCCCATCCGATTGCTTTAGAACTTATTCGCGCTGTAGGTCGGCCTGTGGTGGCACCGAGTGCGAACCCGTCGGGCCGGATTAGCCCCACAACTGCGGAGCATGTTCGAGCCGGGTTAAAACTTGATATGATTTTGGATGGCGGGGCTTGTGCTGTGGGCGTGGAATCCACTGTTGTGAGTTTCATGGATCGCCCCAGATTGTTGCGGCCCGGCGGATTGGCCCGCGATGTGATTGAGGATGCGCTGGGCTTTGGGCTTGCTGAAGCCGACGCGGGCGGCGCATTGTATTCACCCGGCCAACTTGAAAGCCACTATGCGCCACATGCAGCGATGCGGTTGAACGCGGAAGCACGGCTTGAAGGTGAATTATATTTGGGCTTTGGCCCTTATAAATCCACATACACGCTTTCTCAGTCTGGCGATGTGGTGGAAGCGGCCGCGAATTTATTTCGAATGCTTCATGAGTTAGACAATCGAAACCCATCTCACATTGCGGTGGCACCCATTCCAAATATAGGATTGGGTGAAGCGATTAATGATCGATTGAAAAGGGCAGCGGCACCACGATGAACCAAAGGGACCTCATCCGCCCCTTCGGGGCACCTTCTCCAGAGGAGAAGGGTGAATTCAAACAAATGCCCTTCTCCTTTGGAGAAGGTGGCCGAAGGCCGGATGAGGTTTCTTCGCTTGAGGTAACATCATGATCACTAAGCAAACTCTCCAACACCTCATCGCCATCGTCGGTGCAAAAAATGCGATTACTTCAGTTGCTGATATGGCCCCCTATATGCGCGAATGGCGCGACCTTTGGCCGGGCACTTCGCCATTGGTTCTGCGCCCTTCCTGCACTGATGAAGTTTCGCAAATCTTGAACCTATGCAACGAGACTGGCACAGCCATTGTTCCGCAGTCGGGGAATACCGGATTAGTGGGTGGGCAAATGCCCACGGGTTCGGAAGTGCTGCTATCGCTGGACCGCATGACTAAAATTATTGATGTTGATGCTGCTGATTACACGATTACAGTTGAAGCAGGTGCTATTTTAAAATCGGTGCAGGAAGCAGCAGATTCCGTGGACCGTCTGTTTCCGCTAAGCCTGGCCTCCGAAGGTTCGTGCCGGATTGGTGGCAATCTTTCATCCAATGCAGGCGGCTTGAATGTGTTGGCCTATGGCAACACACGCGACTTATGTTTGGGTCTGGAAGTGGTGCTGGCTGATGGCCGTGTGTGGAATGGCCTTAAGAAACTGCGCAAGGATAACACCGGCTATGATCTCAAAAACCTGTTCATCGGTGCGGAAGGCACACTGGGCGTAATCACCGCTGCAGTGCTGAAACTTTATCCCAAGCCGCGCAGGCACGACACGGCTTTCATCGCTGTGCCGTCGGTGCAAGCGGCCGTCGATTTATTGGCGCTGGTCAAATCAGAAAGCGGCAATCGTGTTGTTGCATTTGAACTAATGCCGGATATTGCTATGGGATTCACTGTGAAACACATGGGTGTGAACAACCCCATTCAATTGCTTTCGCCGTGGTTCGTGCTCACGGAGTTGGCCGATGCTGCACCCGGCAATTTTGAAAGCATCTTAGAATTGGCGATGGAGCGTGGCTTGGTGACGGATGCCAGTCTCGCGCAATCAGAATCCCAGCGCCAAACCTTGTGGGCCATTCGTGAGTTGATGCCAGAGTCGCAACGCCACGAAGGCGGCTCGATCAAGCATGATGTATCGGTGCCGGTCTCCCATATCCCGGCTTTCATAGCCGAGGGAGCAGAAGCGGTGCAACGCTTTATGCCGGGAGCGCGGTTGATGTGTTTTGGCCATATGGGTGATGGCAATATGCATTTTAACGTCACGCAGCCCGTGGGCATGGATAAACAGAAATTTCTCGCTCAGTGGCACGATATGAATTGGGCGGTGTTTGATGTGGTTTTAAAGCATGGAGGCTCGATCAGTGCCGAGCATGGTATTGGCCAATTGAAGCGCGATGATATGCTGCGGATTAAATCACCGGTGGAGCTTGAGATGATGCGCGGGTTGAAAAAACTGTTCGACCCGAACAACATCATGAATCCCGGCAAGGTGTTGCCGCCTGATCCTTCACTTTAACCAAACTGATCTCTTGACCTTCTGCACCGCAGGGGCTTTGCTGCATTGCAGCAGAACATGAAACAAAATTCACCATCGCTGATTGCGCCATTCGGTAAATTAAGAGCCGCAATTTCGCAACTCAATCTTGGTCAAAAGGGTGCAGCCCTTTTGAACATGGCTCGGCTTGGCCTGTCAGTGCCACCCGGATTTGTGTTGAGTGTAGAAGCTTGCCGCCTCATAGCAGCAGGCGATGAACAGGCCATTGCCAATCTGAAAATTGAAATTGAAACCGCACTTCACCACATGGCTGAAGAGACGGGTTGTGAGTTGGGTGACGCTAAACGACTTTTGTTGCTCGCCGTGCGGCCATCCACACCCATGGCCTTGCCCGGAACTTTGGAAGCTGTTCTTAACTTGGGTTTGAATGATGCCACGGTGGAAGGGTTGGCCAAATCATCAGGCGACCCCGGTTTTGCCCATGAATGTTACCGCCGCTTTATTCAAAATTATGCCCATGTGGTGATGGGCGACGATCCGGCAGCATTTGAAGATTTGCTCAATTTGTTTATTGAAGAGCGCGGCTATGTTTCGGCCACAGAAATTAAGACCTCTGATGCGCGAGAACTCACCACGCGTTTTAAATCACAGCTTGAAAGCCATGGTCGCCAAGCTTTTCCGCAAGATGTTACGGAACAACTTTGGAGCACCATCACAGCCCTAGTTCGTGGTTGGAATGGCCCTCGTGCAAAAACCCATCGCAAGCTGCATGGCATCGACGCTGGAGCAGGCATTGCGATTGTCGTGCAAGCGATGGTGTTTGGAAACCAGTCGGAAATTTCAGGTGCTGGCACGGCTAGCTCCCGCCACCCGCAAACCGGTGAGGCCCAGTTACAGGGGGAATATCTTCCAGAAGCTCAAGGGCCGGATTTGGTGGCGCGGTTACGGCAGAGCTGGCCCCTGACGATGGAATTTGCACAGGCCATGCCCAAAGCGTTTTCTGATTTGCAATATAGTATTGCCAAACTGGAATACGAGAATTGTGATGCGGTGACGGTGGATTTCACTGTGGCGCAAGGGCAACTCTGGTTGCTCGATTGCAAGCCAGCGCGGCGCACGACCTATGCCGCGATCAAAATAGTTGCCGATATGGTGCGACAGGGGCGCATTAGCGAAGGCCAAGCTTTGCTGCGCATTGATCCTCTTTCACTTGATCAACTCCTGCATTCATCACTCGATCCTGATGCCAAGCGTGAAATTGTTGCCGCTGGCCTGCCAGCTTCACCTGGTGCGGCCTCTGGCATTATTATTTTTGATGCCGCTGAAGCGCGGATTCTGGTGGGCCAGGGGCAAAGGGTTATTTTGGTGCGGCCGGAGACAACACCTGAAGATATAAAAGGCGTCCATGTGGCCGATGGTGTTCTCACTACGCGCGGTGGCATGACCAGTCATGCGGCGGTGATTGCACGCGGCATGGGCAAGCCTTGCGTGGCGGGTGCTTCATCACTGAAAATTGACACTGCTGAAGGCACTCTAAAAGCGCCAGGCCTGACGTTGCGTAAGGGCGACATGATCACCATTGATGGCAGCTCCGGGCAAGTGTTGAAGGGTGAGGTGGCCGCCATAAAGCCATCACTCTCTGGTGATTTTGCAGCACTGCTGAGCTGGGCTGATAAAGCAAGGCGCATGCAAGTGCGCACCAATGCCGAAACTCCTCATGATGCCAGAATTGCGCGCGACTTTGGCGCTGAGGGCATTGGGCTTTCGCGCACTGAACACATGTTCTTCGAAGGCGACCGCATTATCGCCATGCGTGAGATGATTTTGGCTGACACCGAAAAGGAACGCCGAGCAGCACTGGCCAAAATTCTGCCCATGTTGCGGGCAGACTTTGAAGCATTGTTTGAAATTATGGCGGGCATGCCCGTGTGCATTCGTTTGCTTGATCCACCCTTACATGAATTTTTGCCTTCGGGCGGTGAAGAAATTGACGCTGTTGCTAAAGCACTGGGCGTTGAACCCGTCATTTTGCGGCGGCGGCTTAATGAACTGCGTGAGCAAAACCCCATGCTGGGCCATCGCGGCGTGCGGCTGTTGCTCTCTTATCCTGAGATTACCGACATGCAGGCACGCGCCATTTTTGAGGCCGCCGTGAATGTGCAGCGCAACACAGGCCACGCACCGATTGCTGAAATTATGGTTCCGCTGGTTTCATCCCACATTGAACTCGATGCTGTTCGTGCGCGCATTGAAGCAGTAGCGGCGGACGTGAAACGCGAATCGGAAGAAGAATTTACCTTTTTGGTTGGAACCATGATTGAATTGCCACGCGCTGCCTTGCGGGCCGAGGATATTGCGAAATCAGCTGAATTCTTCTCTTTCGGCACCAATGATCTAACTCAAACGACCTTTGGGATTAGCCGTGACGATAGTGCGCGTTTTATTGGAGAATATACGGCGCGGGGCATTTTCCCGCATGATCCCTTCATCTCGCTGGATGTGGATGGCGTGGGCGAATTGATCGAGTTTGCGGTGGAGCGCGGGCGCAAAGGGCGGGCCGACTTGCATCTCGGCATTTGCGGTGAACATGGCGGCGACCCGGCTTCGATTGCCTTTTGCGAGGCAGCAGGGCTGGATTATGTCTCGTGTTCCCCGTTTCGCGTGCCCATCGCCAGGCTTGCGGCAGCTCAGGCTAGCCTCAAAAAATCGAGTAATATGATTTAAATTCAACAGATTAACCAAAACATTAATTCGTACAATTTGAGGGCGGAAAAGTGACCTCTTTGGGTTGTCGTCATGGTTAACCTATGCTAAACGCGTTTCTAGTAATGGTTTCAGCCGGGGGCTGATCCGCCTCGTTTAGTTAATTGCAGGAACGCGAGCATTGTATCAAAAGCCACGTCCACAACATCGGCGCCGCCAAGAACTTCAATATTTTGAGGAACCTGTTATGAAGCGCAGCAGCGTTATGGACTATGTTCCATTCGTGTTTGCAGGCCTTATGCTTGTTACTGCATTCGCTTTTGCAGGCCATTATATTGGCCGTAATGCGCAAGCCCACAACGCCAGCCTCGATGAAATACAACCGCTTCTGATTGCCACCACCCCGCTTGCTACTAAGGGTTCTTTGCTGCCAGAAGGCGAAACTTTTGCGCTTTTGGGTGCCAATTCTTTGCGTGCACAGTCGGTAATTCTCGAAGGCAAAGGAGATTTACAAATTAACAGTGTGGTTGAACCTGTTCCGCCACCGCTGCCTAAAGCTAAACCTACTAAAATTGCCAATCTCGACAAGAGCGTTAAAATCACTCCGGCCAGTGTTGATTTAAAACATGAGAATGATTCTCAGCCCGCAGTTAAGCGTTTGGTGGTGAGCCCATCGATTGCCAGTGTTGATCCATCATTCAAGATTGGTAAAGCTGAAAAGCAAAAGGTTGTTGCCCAACGCCGCGTTCGCCTTGCTGAGGAAAACTGTTTGGCTCGCGCTGTTTATTTTGAGTCACGGTCCGAATCTGACATGGGCCAACTTGCTGTGGCCAAAGTTATTTTGAACCGCGTGAAAGCGCCGGACTATCCAAAATCAATCTGCGGTGTGGTTTATCAAGGGTCTGGCACCCGCAATTCCTGCCAATTCTCATTCGCTTGCGATGGTTTGCCTGATGATGTGAACCAACCGGGTGCTTGGGCTCATGCTAAATCAATTGCGCAACGCGCAATCAACAATGATCCTGCTGTTGCCATGATGGGTGCTGCAACTAATTATCATGCTGATTATGTGAAGCCCCGTTGGGCCAAAACCATGCGGCGCTTGGCCAAGATTGGCCACCACATTTTCTACGCCAACGGCTGATTACGGCTTCAATATAAACGGCGCGCCTTCATAAGCATTGGCGCCTCGACCGATCGACTCAACAGCCTCTAACATACGTCCACCGCGCCCGAGGAGCTGGTCAACTTGGTAAGTGATCATTCGGTTGGGCGTGGCTGAGGGCGAAGACGCGCGCAGCTCTTGTGCCAAAGCCATCTCATCGGATTTCGGTCTTAGAACACACAACGCAGTGAACGCAGATGCCGTGGAACGGCTGATGCCAGCCCAACAATGGATGAGCAGCGGTGCTTTCTGATCCCAATTTCTAATGAAGGCCACGAGTTTAGCAGCATCCGATGAACTCGCTGGAATGAGGCCCTGGGTTTCAGTGTTGATGTCATTAAAGGTCAACCGCAAGTGCTGCGCACGATCTACGCCCACAAAGTCTCGGTGCGGTGTTTCTGGCCCCAATATGCTGATCACCTGTTTGGCGCCATGCAGATCAATTTGGGTTTGAGCGTGGTTAAGTCCACAGACGATAATCATGCGCCCACCAATGTTTTAAATACCGCGATATATTGAGCAGAGGCTTGGTTGGTGGCCAAGGGCTGGAGATTTTGAAAATCGGCGTTGAGCCCTTTTGGCCTTCCGAAAAACTTCTCAGATTCCGGCACACTGAAGCCAGCCAATTGCGTGGCCTCCAAATAGGCGGCCATTTTATCAGCCTCTTTTACCAATGCTTCCAAATCTTGCGAAGCTTTTGGCGGCAAGCCAAATCGCACGTGAATAGCCGCCATCAGCCGATGCTCAAAGGCTTTATAATCAACGCCTAACGCTGCTTTGAACGGTGAAATCATATCACCGATCACATATTCTGGTGCGTCATGCAGCAGCGCCACCAAACGGCTGGCACGAGAGGCCGCTTTGTTGCAATGGCGAAAAATCGCTTCGACCAATACGCAGTGTTGCGCCACTGAGAAGGCATGATCGCCCCGTGTCTGCCCATTCCAGCGCGCCACGCGTGCAAGGCCGTGGGCAATGTCTTCAATTTCAATATCCAGCGGCGAAGGATCCAGCAAATCAAGCCTGCGCCCAGAAAGCATCCGCTGCCATGCGCGGGGCGCTGTCACCGTGCCAATCTCTTCACGGCTTCATGGCGGTGGCAATCGACCATGTGATCATTGTAAAATCCGGTGGCTTGCATGAAGGCATAGACAATTGTGGGGCCAACAAATTTGAAGCCGCGCTTTTTTAAATCCTTCGAGATTTTTTCGGCGAGCGGTGTGGAAGTGGGCAAATGCTTCATTGATTCAACACGACTGTTGATGGGTTTTCCATCCACATAGTTCCAGAGATATTTGGAGAAATCTTCGATTTCCAAATAGGCTTTTGCACTCAAAACTGTGCCATCAATTTTCAAGCGATTGCGCACAATGCCTGCATCTTGCATCAGCGCGTCTGTTTTGCGTGTGTCATAGTTCACAATAATTTCGGGTTTGAAGCCATCAAATGCTTTACGAAAATTTTCCCGTTTGCGCAAAATCGTGATCCACGAAAGACCTGCCTGGAAACCATCTAAAATGAGCTTTTCAAACAGCGCGCGGGAATCATATTCCGGCACACCCCAATCTGTGTCGTGGTAATGCACGTAAAGCGGATCGGTGCCGCACCAGCCACAGCGGCATATGCCATCATCGTGAATCATTTTTGCACCTGAATCTTGATTGACCCCGCGAGCAGAGGCAGGGTCGATTCAGCAAATCGATCAGTCCGAATGAGAGCCAAAGCATGGGTGCCTACTGATGAAAGAACTTCGCCAATTGTCTTCTCACCGCTCATAATTGCCGTTCCTTTCGGTGGAGCAATGGGCTCACATTCTATTTTCACAATCCGGCTGCGGGCCGTGCCCCTGTGCTGCATTCTCGAGACCACTTCTTGGCCCACATAACAGCCCTTGGTAAAACTCACACCATTCATGCGATCAAAATTCACCTCATGCGGAAACAGGATGTTTGAGCCGATATCCAAAACACTATCGGCCAAGCCCAGCGCAATGCGTTGATCATCATAGCCACTACCGATTTTAAAACTGCCTTTGGCTGCAAAAAATCGGCATCCCATTTCCGTTGCGCGGGGATCGGGATACCCTTCATCGCCAACAGCAACTTCCAAATCATCGCGGGCCATAATTTCCAATTTGGCGCGGAGCTTGTAGAGCATCAGCTTTTGCAACAGCGCTGCCCGCTGCTCTGCAGCACAATCAATTAAAACTATATCGCCCGCATTCAGCACAAAAATATCATGCTGAATTTTGCCCTGCGGCGAAAGCAAGGCGCCATAGGCCGCCTGCCCCAAAGCCAAATCTGCCACATCGCAGGTGAGCAGATTGTGCAAAAAGGCCAATGCCCCGTCACCCCGAATGGAAATCACGGCTCGGTCGGGGCGAAGTTGTGGTGAAAATGAAAGGTTTGTCATGGCGGTTCTGCTCCACATTAGGTAAGGTTCACGCACAGCGCAAGGAATGCAGTCTTGAATATTGATTTGATTTTGAAAGGTGGCACGGTCGTCAATCAGGATGGCGAACATGTGCGCGATATTGCCGTGAACGCGGGCCGCATTGTGGGCTTAGGTGATATGTCGGGTTTCAAAGCTGCAGAAGTTTTGGAATGTCGTAACTTACATATTTTGCCCGGCGTGATTGATAGCCAAGTGCATTTCCGTGACCCAGGACCAACCCACAAAGAAGATTTGGAATCAGGCAGCCGCGCCGCTGTTATGGGTGGGGTGACGGCTGTGTTTGAAATGCCCAACACCAAGCCGGAAACAACCAGTGCCGAAGCGCTGGCCGACAAAGTGGCCCGCGCCACGCACCGCATGTTTTGCGATTTTGCTTTTTATGTGGGTGGCACGCGGGATAATTTTGAGCAAATATCTGAACTGGAAAAACTGCCGGGTTCGGCTGGTATTAAAGTGTTCATCGGATCATCGACAGGTGACCTGCTGGTGGAAGATGACGCAGGACTCGAAAAGATTATTTCTCGTTTGGGCCGCCGTGCTGCCTTTCATAGTGAAGATGAATATCGATTGCGAGACCGAGTGAGCCACCAAGTGCCGGGTGATGCATCAAGCCACCCCATCTGGCGAGATGCTGAAGCAGCGCGGCTGTGCACCGAACGACTGCTGCGGATTTCAAAGAAATATAACAAGCGCATTCATGTGCTGCACATTTCAACTGCTAACGAATTGCCGCTGCTTGCCGCCAATCGAGAGTTGGCAACCGTGGAAGTCACACCACATCATCTTACTCTATCGTCTGATGACTACGCGCGCCTTGGCACCAAATTGCAGATGAACCCGCCCGTGCGGGATGCCCACCACCGTGATGCTTTGTGGCGCGCGATTAATTCTGGCTTGGTGGATGTGCTGGGCTCGGACCACGCGCCGCACACGCTGGAAGAAAAAGCCAAGCCTTATCCGCAGTCGCCTTCAGGCATGACGGGAGTGCAAACACTAGTGCCCATTATGTTGGATCACGTCAATAAGGGTCGCCTGCCCTTGCAGCGTTTGGTTGATCTCACCTCGCATGGCCCGCAGCGGATTTTTAATCTGATAGGGAAAGGCCGCATTGCCGAAGGTTATGATGCTGATTTCACAATCGTGGATTTGAAGCGCCGCGAAACCATTACAAATCAATGGATCCAAAGCCGTAGCGCTTGGACACCTTATGATGGTGTGAAAGTGCAAGGGTGGGTGGTGGGCACATTTGTGCGCGGCCACTTGGCCATGTGGCAAGGTGAATTGGCGGCAAAAGCATTTGGCGAAGCAGTGAGGTTCTAAGCATGAATAAATTTCGCGCATTATTGGTCAGCAAATTTGAAGCTGGACAAAAGATTGAATTCACCCATCTCACCGAAGATGACCTGATGCCCGGCGACGTCACGGTTAACATCGAACATTCCTCGGTGAACTATAAAGATGGCCTCGCTATCACCGGCAAAGCGCCAATCATTCGCAACTATCCATTGATCCCCGGCATTGATTTTGCGGGCACTGTGAAAAGTTCTGCTCACAAAAATTGGAAAGTGGGCGACAAAGTTGTGCTGGGGGGTTGGGGTGTGGGTGAAAGCCATCATGGTGGCTTTGCACAGGTGGCGCGTGTGAATGGTGATTGGCTGGTGCCCCTGCCCGCAGCATTTACCACGGCCGATGCCATGGCCATTGGTGTTGCAGGCTATACTGCAATGCTGTGCGTGATGGCACTGGAAGAACAAGGCATTAAACCTGAGCAAGGTGAGATTTTGGTGACAGGTGCGGCCGGCGGCGTGGGCACTGTTTCCATAGCAGTTCTTTCAAAACTCGGTTTCACCGTTGTGGCTTCAACGGGCCGTATGGAAGAAGAAGCCTTCCTCAAATCTCTGGGAGCCGCTTCAGTGGTGAACCGTTCGGAATTCAACGGACCTGCAAAAGCTTTGGGCAAAACCCGCTGGGCAGGAGCGATTGATTCTGTTGGCTCCACCACTTTGGCCAACGTGATTTCGCAGATTATTCCTGAAGGTGCGGTGGCCGCTTGTGGCTTGGCGCAGGGCATGGATTTTCCGGGCAATATGGCACCGTTTATTTTGCGCGGTGTGCGCTTGATTGGTGTGAATTCTGTCACCACTCCTATGCAGCGCCGCCTTGCCGCTTGGGCCCGGTTAGAGCGTGATCTCGATTTGAAAAAGCTTCACGCACTCACCACCCATGTGAAGCTTGATGATGTGCCGCGTGTTGCAGCTGAAATTGTCGAAGGAAAAATTCGTGGGCGTGTGGTGGTGGATCTTACTTAAATGGCCAATTGATAACCCGTGAACAATAAAGCGCCCACCACACTAAGATGGGCTGCAGCAAAAACCGCGGGCCGTGATACCACCAACTGTTGGGCAGGCCACCTACATCAATCATGTTGAGTGCGTGATTGATGTTGGCCGGAAAAACACACACGGCATAAAGTGCCAAGCCAATGCCAGCGGCATAACGCAATTTGGGAATGAATAATCCGATTGCACCCGCAATTTCAGCCAAGCCTGTCAGCCACACAACTGTCTCTGGCCATGGCACAAACCAAGGCACGATCATCACAAAGCCATGTGGTGATTTTAGATGAAGTATGCCTGCTGCCAAATAAAATGCAGACATTAAGCAGCGCATAACGAAGCGGGCGTCAATCATCCGCTATGGATAGCACGTTATTGCGTAGTTTTGCCTACGGTAAATTCGCCCGTGCGAATGCGATCTGGTAGCTTTTCACACATTTTTGCAACAGGCTCTTCGCCATAAGTTGCAATCATATCTGAAAGGGCTGCAAAAATGGCAGCAGTGGCAATGGCATCGGGGTCCACACCTTCATAGATGGCTTCTTCCCATGCTTCGAGAATATAGCGCAGAGCCATTTGTTTGGCTTCTTGCGGTGCCATTTCACTGAAATCTTCTTCTGCTGCTTTATACATCAATCTCTACTGCACAACGCCAAGGCCCACACCTTGAACAAAACGAACCTAGCAGAGCAGATGGGGTCGTTAAGAAGAGTCTTAATTGAAGGTTAACGCGGGTGGCGGCATTTGTTTTAAAGAGTTTCGAATTGTTGTGAAAGCATAACTGCATCAGCAATATTTGAAGCCAAGGGCAGGCTGGCAATTTCACTAATGTTCATCCAGCGTGCGTCTGCTGCATCAGTGCCGGCTTGTAAGAGCCCATGCGGGTTCGATGCGAAATAACAGGCAATGGCGAAATGATAGGCGGGTTGGATAACTTCATAGAGGCAGATGAGAGGTCCGATGATTGCATCTAATCCGCTCTCCTCTTGCAGTTCACGCAAAGCGGCTATGGCTGTGCTTTCGCCCCAATGCACTTTGCCGCCGGGGAATGCCCATTTTCCAAGGCCGGGCTCTCTGCCACGTTGGATGAGCAGAACATCGGTTCCACGCCGCAAGCAAACTGAAGCTGCGAGAATTGGCAATTGTTGCGAGGTGTTCATTTCGCTAAGGTCTTCTCATGTGTGGTCTATATAGTTTCCGTAAATCTATTGATGAAGCAAGGGCGCTGTTCAAATTTATTGACGGCCATGTTTATCCGCCACGTCAATATGTGACACCCGGCAGCCCTATTGCCATCGTGCGCCAAGGTCCCGACAAGCAGCGGCATTTGGATTTGGTGCGCTGGGGCTTCATTCCCTCTTGGGTGAAAGAGGTGCAGCCGGGCCGCCCCCTCATCAATGCGCGCGTTGAGACAGTTTATGAAAAGCCCTCATTTAAAAATGCTATTCGCAGGCGGCGCTGCCTCTTCCCAACCGATGGGTTTTATGAATGGCAAGGTGATGTGCCTGGCAAAAAGCAGGCCTATTTCATTCATCGGCCCGATCATTCGCTTTTTGCTTTTGGTGGCCTTTGGGAACATTGGATGGGGGCTGATGGTTCGGAATTAGAATCCGCTGCCATGCTGACGACCGAGCCGAATTTACCTGTGGCCACGATTCATGATCGCAGCCCGGTGGTGATCCCTCCTCAAGATTTTGATCGCTGGTTGGATGGCACTGAAGAGCAGGTGCAGGATTTACTCAAAGCGCCACCGGATGATTATTGGGTGATGGAGCCCACCACCATTGCCCGCAACGCGCCACCGCCCAAACCCCCTTCACCCCAAATGAGTTTGATTTAATGTTGCCACATTTACGCGTGCTCACACCCCATGAAAAAATCTTTGCGTTTTATGATGGGCGGGTGGAAGGCTATCGCTTCATGCCGGAAGAAAACTGGGTGGATAATGGCGCGTTGTCGCTGGGCATTGCCAGCTATGCCATTGTCGATGGTGGCGAAGCGCTGGTTTATGACACGCATGTGTCGCTCGAACATGCGGCGTTCATTCGGAAATTTTTGGAAGCACGTGGAGTGACTAAAATCACGGTGCTGCTCAGCCATTGGCACTTGGACCATGTGGCGGGCACTGCGGCTTTTGCCGATTGTGTGATTATCGCCAACACAAAAACTGAAGCGCATTTATTGAAACACACAGCGGGCATTGAAGATGGCAGCTATCATGGTCTGCCGGTCATCAACCCCCTCGTGATGCCCACGCAAACCTTTTCAGGTGAGATGAGCTTTCAAGTGGGGGCACTGAAGCTCACATTTATTGAATGCAACATTCACAGCGATGATGCGAGTGTGGTGTGGATTGACGAGCCAGAGATTTTGCTGGCAGGCGACACCATGGAAGATACCATCACCTATGTGGGCGAACCCGAACAGTTCGAAACGCATCTAGCCGATTTGGACCGCCTATGGGCGCTGGCCCCTGCCCAAATTTTACCCAACCATGGCGACCCTGAAATTATTGCACTGGGTGGTTATGAAAAAACCTTCATCCGCGCCACGCAACAATATATTCGCATGTTGAAGCGCTGCGCGAGTGAACCGGAGCTGCGGGCAAAGCCACTCACTGAATTGATCGCCGGGCCGCTGCAAATGGGCTGGGTGAATTTATACGCGCCTTATGAGCGTGTGCATGAAGACAATGTGAAAGCATTTTTAGCTGCAAAGTTGAGTTAGATTTCTCCACCTCTTTTCCTTCCTCGCAGCGCGGGGAAGGTGGCGCACTTGCGCCGGATGGGGCGGCTCGAAATAAAAAAATCTAACACCGAGCTCCCTATCCGTCTCGCTGCGCGATCCACCTTCCCCGCGCTGCGAGGAAGGAGAAAAAAGCTATTTCAGCGCCAGCAATATCGTATCAATCACACCACTCATATTTTGATCAACTTCAATGTTCCAAATCCGTAGAACTTTGAAACCTTTGTTTTTAAGATACTGATCACGCGCTGCATCGTTGGTCAAATTCGGCGCTTCACCATGTTGCGAACCATCGACTTCGATCACAAGTTTTCCAGTCTTCTCAGCGAAATCCACGATGTAGGGACCGATGGGAACTTGGCGACGGAAGTGATGGCCTTCAAGATAGCGCAATTGTTGCCAGAGTTTGACCTCGTGGGGAGTCATGCGTTTTCTTAAAGATCGGGCGATCTCATTGGCCATAAAACTCTCCCTTTCTTATCCTTCTCCGCAGCGCGGGGAAGGTGCCCCGCTTGGGGCGGATGGGGTGGCTCGAAATCAAAAATTTAACTCCGAAGTCCCCATCCGTCTCGCTAACGCGATCCACCTTCCCCGCGCTGCGAGGAAGGAGAAGTGAGCTACCCCTCGATCTTCGAGAAATCCGCCACTTCGGCGGTGGCTTCTCGGATGCGGTTTAACAGACGCAGGCGGTTTTCGCGGAAGGTGGGGTCGGGATCGTTTACTGTCACTTGTTCGAAGAATGCATCAACAGGTGCGCGGAGTTTTGAGATGGCGCGCATTGCAGCCTCAAAATCTTCGGCTTCCACGGCTTTGCGGGCCAAGGCGGAGGCGGATGAGATGGCTTGATGCAGGGCTTTTTCTTCACCCTTGATGAGCTGCGATGGGTTCACATCGCCAGAGTATTTTTTGCCATCTTTCTTTTCTTCAATGCGCAGAATATTGGCGGCGCGTTTCACACCAGCCAGCAGGTTTTTGCCGTCATCGGTTTCAAGGAATTTCGACAGCGCTTTCACACGGCGCACCACCATGAGCAAATCATCAAAACCATTTTTTTCTAGTATTTCGCCAGTCGAACTACCGTATGCATCTAGAAAGAAATCAGTAAACGGTCGAACTGAAAAAACTGAATCTAGTAGATCGTGTCGCTTCCCCTGTTCTTTTAGAGTTACTTTAAGCCGCTCGGACAAAAAGGTGCAAAGTTCAATTTGAACTCGCAGGGTGCCATGATGCACATGATCACTCCAACCCTCCGCCACTTCATCAGTAGCTTCAAATTGCTTAATCAGTTTTGGCTTCCCAAGAAGTTCAGCTACTTTTACGACAGCGTCAAATGAGGGCTCTAGAATTTTTTCAGCTGTGTAGATTAGAATTGGGACGACGGCATTTTCAATAAGCTTCCCTAATGGCAACCTGAGCTGATTCTCCAAGATCATTCTCACAACACCAAGCGCAGCCCTTCGCAAAGCATAAGGATCCTTCGATCCTGTTGGCTTTTCATCAATGGCCCAGAAGCCAACCAAAGTGTCCAGCTTATCCGCCAGTGCCACAGCTTGACCTACCTTCGAAACTGGAATTGAATCGCTTGGCCCCTGTGGTTTGTAATGGTCGCGGATGGCATCGGCCACTTCGGCGTCGATGCCTTGATCTAAAGCATAGTAGCGACCCATCAAGCCTTGCAGTTCGGGGAATTCGCCAACCATGGCGGAAACACGATCCGTTTTTGAAAGGCGTGCTGCCAATTTTGTTTTTTCAACATCGGCCCCAATGGTCTTGGCAATTTCAGCTGCGAGGGCTTCAATGCGTTTAATCCGCTCGCCCTCCATGCCCAGTTTGGCGTGGAATGTAATGCCATCCAGCTTTGGCAATAAATCTTCCAGCCTGGTTTTGCGGTCTTGATCCCAGAAGAATTTGGCATCGCTCAACCGCGCGGCAATCACCTTGTTGTTGCCAGCGGTAATTATCTTGCCGCCATCGGTGGCGACCGTGTTGGCGATTATCAGATATTGATGCGAAAGCTTGCCATCTGGGCCGCGAAGGCAGAAACACTTTTGGTTATTCTTGATGGTCGTGATGATCACTTCGGGGGGAACGCTGAGAAAGTTTTTGTCGAATTCACCCATCAACACAACGGGCCATTCGACCAGACCTGCCACCTCTTTTAGAAGCGCTTCATCCTCAATCATTTCAAGGCCACGAGCGAAGGCGAGGTTCTTGGCTTCGGTGCGGATGGTTTCAGCTCTCGCATTCGCATCAACAATCACGTGGGCTTTGTGCAAAGCCAGCGCATAATCTTCAAAGCGCCGCGCTTCGATTTTGCCACTGCTTAAAAAGCGGTGGCCCATGGTGGTGTTGCCACTGTGAATGCCTTCAATTTCAAACGGCACCACTTCACCATCAAAGGTGCAAAGAATGCTTTGCAGCGGGCGCACCCATTTCAACTGGCCCGACCCCCAGCGCATGGATTTTGGCCATGGGAAATTGCGCACAACAATGGGCACCATTTCAGCGATCACCTGGGTTGCATCACGGCCCGATTTTTTAATTTTGGCCATATAGAACTGGCCTTTCTTGTCATCCTGCACGGTGAGCTGGTCGAGTTTCAAACCGGTTGATTTGAGGAATCCGTCTATGGCCGGCTGTGGTGCGTCCACACGCGGGCCTTTGCGTTCTTCAACCGTGTCTGCGGCCTTGGCGTTGAGGCCCTCAACCGAGAGCACGAGGCGGCGCGGTGTTGCGTGAGATTGCGCACCTTCATATGTGAGGCCGGCATCAACCAACGCATTGGTGACCATAGTTCGCAAATCTTCAGCCGCTTTGGCTTGCATGCGAGCTGGGATTTCTTCGGAGAACAATTCAAGGAGAAGTTCAGGCATTATGCAGCCCTCCCGCCGGAGGTTCGACTCCACGCTTCGCAACAGGCTTTGGCCAAATCGCGAACGCGGAAAATATAATTTTGCCGTTCAGAAACCGAAATCACGCCGCGCGCATCCAGCAAGTTAAACGCGTGTGAAGCTTTGATGCATTGGTCATAGGCAGGCAATGCCAATTCGTGTTTGCCGTCTTTGTCGCCCGCCTTCAAAAGGGCTGCGCATTCTTTTTCAGCATCTTCAAAATGGCGCAGCAAAATTGAAGTGTCGGCATGTTCGAAATTGAACCGCGAATATTCTTGTTCGGCTTGCAGGAACACATCGCCGTAAGAAATCTTGCGTTCGCCTTCGAGACCGTTGAAATTGAGATCGTAGACATTATCAACACCCTGCACATACATGGCGAGGCGTTCTAATCCGTAGGTGAGTTCGCCTGAAACTGGCGAACAATCCATGCCGCCCACTTGCTGAAAATATGTGAATTGCGAAACTTCCATGCCATCGCACCACACTTCCCAACCCAGGCCCCAAGCGCCCAGTGTTGGGCTTTCCCAATCATCTTCCACAAAACGAATATCATGCAAGGATGAGTCAATGCCGATGGCTTTGAGCGAGCCTAAATAAAGCTCCTGCAAATTGGCAGGGGATGGCTTCATGATCACTTGATATTGATAATAATGCTGCAAGCGATTGGGATTTTCGCCATAGCGGCCATCCTTTGGGCGGCGGGAGGGCTGCACATAGGCCGCCGACCAATGTTTAGGGCCAACCGAACGCAATGTGGTGGCCGGGTGAAAGGTGCCAGCGCCCACTTCCATGTCATAAGGTTGCAAAATAACGCAGCCCTGCGCTGCCCAATAATTATGCAGCGTGAGGATGAGGTCTTGGAAGGCTTTTGTAGGTTGTAAAGTCATGATGGGTGCATCTAAGGGCACCACAACATTCGGTCAAGTTCTTCACGCTTCAGGCACATAAGCCCCGGTGATGGGATCGAGTTTCAAGCTTTTAATTTCACCCGGCGCTGCCTTTTGCTCGTTCACTTTGGCTTTAACCAACTGCGCTTCCATGTTCTGCATGGCGCGCTTGATTGTTTTCATGGCAATATAGCCAACGATCATCAAAGCCGCTGTTCTGAAAAAACCCATTTTTGGAACTCCATCACTCATGTTTTTGATTATAGTCCGAAACGCGACCACATTGCACGTGTTTCCAGTGCATTAATCGCCGCATCGGGCAAATCTATGGCAGAGCCCAAGCCTAAACGTTTCAATCCCCAGCCTTTAGGGGCGGAAACCTCTGATATTTCTACTTTTTCACCGAATTTATGCCGCAAAATTTCATGCATATGGCCAAGACCATCGACCAAACCCAATTCTAACCCTCGTTTTCCAGTCCAAAAAGCGCCTGTAAACAAATCTGCTTCTTCAGCCTTTAATTTGCCAGCACGGCGCTTGCGCACATAGGCTTTGAAACCCTCATGCACATCTTCTTGTAAATCCAGCAGGCGTTTCACGTCTTCTTCTTTTTCAGGTTTGAAGGGGTCTAATATGCTTTTAGACGTGCCAGACGTGTAAACCCGTCGCTCAACGCCAATTTTCTTGATGGCGTCGACAAAACCAAAACCAGCAGCAATCACGCCAATGGAACCTACAATAGAGCTCTCATCGGCATAAATTTCATCTGCAGAACACGCCAGCCAATAGCCGCCAGAGGCGGCCACATCTTCGCAGAAGGCATATACGGGAATTTTGTGTTCAGTGCTCAGCGCCCGAATGCGGGCGGCAATGAGCGAAGATTGCACAGGCGAGCCACCGGGGCAATTGATGGCCAGCGCCACGCCAGATACACCTTTTTTAAAGGCGCGTTTTAACAGCGGCTCTAAATCTTTGGCATTCAGTGCGGGGCGAAGGCCACCGCCTGCCGAAATGGCCCCCTGCAAACGCACAACATTTATGGAATTGGTTTTCTTCCGCCATTTGGACGGAATGAGCCTGAGAAGTGTTTTGATCATCGGCCAGATGTAGGGTGGAAGGGCCTTAATATCAAGCTTAACGCAAGCGCCAAGCAGCGCCATCGCGCAGCACGGCTTCAGCATCGGGGGTGAAGCTGTTATCGCCTTCATGCAGGATTAAACCGGGCAACAGCTGCATGGGCGCACGAGAGCCTTTGACGCCTTGCACAATCACACGCGAAGCTGCAGTGCCCATGCGCGCATAAAGTGGTGCCACGCGCACATCACCAAATTTGCCTTCCATGCAGGTCAGAATTTTGCCTAGTGTTTCAGCACGGTGAATTAAAGTCACGGTGCCGCGCAATGTGACCATGGCGTGCAGAATTTTAATCCACATTTCCAAATCATCGGGGCCAAATGCATGTGCCGTTGCTTTCAAAATGGATGGCGAAGCGGTGACTTTACCATCTTCAAAATAAGGCGGATTAGCAAAAGCATGTGAGAACGAACCGTGCTGCGGCATGTGGGCCAATTCACGGCGCATGGCATCTTTCACATCGGCTGTGATCACATGCATATTTTCTGCAAAATTATTGCGCTTGGCATTTTGTTCGCACAGCACTGCATAACGCGTGGCCACTTCAATGCCGGTGATGTGCAATTGGGGCATGCGTGCCAAAAGGCATAAGGATGCAACCCCTGCGCCTATGCCTGCTTCAAATACCGTTTCTCCGGCGATAGCAGGTATGGCTGCTGCCAGAAACACGGCGTCGATGCCCGCCCTATAGCCTTTTTCAGGCTGCAGGATGTTCAACTTACCGCCGAGAAATGCATCTTCCGACAATGACGACGGCATAGCCGTGCCAACCGGCTGAGATGACGGGGCGGTGTCAGAATTTCTTTGAGTTGCTAATTGCATGTCAGCGCAACCTAACAATAATATGGTGAACGAGTGGTTACTAAGTGCCGATTATTTAAATATGCTAATGATCTCAGCCGCAAGCGACATCAAATCTCCAACCCATTTGGGGGCATAGTAAGCCAACCATATGAAGAACCAATAAATGGCGTAAAACAAATAAAAAGTGAAGCCTATTGTTATTAAGACCGTCGATTGCATCTCCTAAGGTAGGGCTGGTCACACTGAAAAGGCGCTTAAGTGCCACCAAATCCAACGCATAAAAGGCAAATTCTAGGGACACGACTATGTTATGCGCGCCAACACAAATTTCATTCTGAATGAGGCCAATCGAGTTTCATTACCTTTCTAGTGTGCTTGTTTGGCTGTTTAACGGCAAAATCTGAGCCGCTTTTATCCACCAGTTGGGGTTTTTAACCGACAATCTTGCCACTGCCGAAGATGCTTCAGCCATGCTTGCTACAAGGCCAAAACAGGTGGCCCCGGATCCTGACATGCGCACTGCGGAAAAACATGGCTCTTGGTTTAGCGCGGCTAGAACTTTGCTAATTTCGGGTTGAACTTTGAAGGCGGAGCTCGATAAATCATTGCGCCAACTGGGGGGATTTTCGAGCTGGACTGCAGTGCCAAAAGATTGCCCTTTTGCGAGGTTCAGATTTTTAAACACTTCTGCAGTCGAACACGGTAAATTGGGATTGACCAAAACAATAGCGCGGGGCAATTCAATTTCTAGAGCGGTTATGGTTTCACCAATCCCCTGCATGCGGCATGGTTTCTGATAAAAGCAGACAGGCACATCAGCGCCTAACAAACGGGCCAAGGACTTTATCTCGTCAGTTTCTAATTTAAACTGCGCGAGCGCAATGAGCGCACGGATCATCGCCGCTGCATCAGCTGAACCACCGCCGATGCCTGATGAAACAGGCAAGTTCTTGGTGAGTTCAATTTTCACATTGGGCAAACCAATATTACGAACTTTTAGAATGTCATAAAGGACATGCCACGTTTTTATAATCATGTTATCTTTGCTCAGTGGCACGCGGAGCGCAAAAGGACCGATAACTTGCAATTCTAATTGTTCTGAAATATTGATCCGCAACTCGTCGCCAATACTCGCAAAGGCCACAACCGAATCTAACTCGTGATAGCCATCCTCACGTCGGCCCAACACATGAAGAGCCAGATTGATTTTGGCGTGGGCGGTTTCGAAAACTTCGAGCGGCACTTACTTTTTGACTGCTGGTTTCACATCAGCCGCCGTGGCTTTTGGAGAATCAGTTAAACCGTTTTTCACTTTGGCCTCAATGCGCACGGCATCATCAGCTTCAGGATGATTATCCTTGGCGTGTTGATATTGAAAACCGGCCTCAACTTTGCGCCCCACACGCCAATAGGCATCGCCCAAATGTTCTGCAATCACTGCATCATAAGGGGCCAAATCAACTGCGCGTTCAAGATAGCCAACGGCTTGCTCGTAATCGCCCAAAGTGTAATAGGCCCAGCCTAAACTATCAACAATGTAGCCATCGTTCGGGCGCAAGTCGACGGCACGTTTAACCATGCCGATGGCCTCATCCAATTTTTGACCGCGATCAATGAGAGCATATCCTAAATAATTCAGCACCGATGGCTCATCGGCTGAAATGTTGAGCGCTTCGCGAAAATCGGCCTCAGATTTATCAAAAGCCTTCATGTGCTCGTGGGCAATGCCGCGATTATAATAAAGCTGCCAATTTCCACTGCCTTTTTCAGGCAACAATTTGATGGCTTCGGTGTAGGCCGCAACGGCATTTTCATTCTCATTGTTCACCCGGTAAATATTACCAAGCGAAGTCCAAGCGTCCAAGTTTTTTGAGTCTTTGGCGAGAACAGTCTTCAGGCGCTCTACTGCAGATTTGTTTTGGTCAAGTCGCTGGAGATTAATGGCAATTTCCGTATCGGCATAGGTGCGGAGAGGCGATGTGGTAGGAATTTTTTCGAAGGCATCATTGGCCGCCTGATAAGATTTCATATCGGTTAATATGTCGCCGAGAAGTGACTGGGTTACGGGGCGATCAGTGCTGAGCTGCAGTGCCATTTGCGCATATATTTGCGCAGCGTCGATGGTTTGCTCTTCATTCATAGCCGCAGCCAACGAAAATAAAACCTCGCCTGCTCCAGCAGCCGGGGTGGCAACAAAGGGCTCCGGCTTTATGCCCGATTGAGCACTTGCCAATGCGGCTTCGACCAGCACATTATGTTGAACCGCCGTGAGATACCCCGAATAGATTTTAATCGCTTCGGCGGTTTTATCATTTCGTTCCAGAAAATTGCCAAAAGCCTGAACAACGCGCAAGCTAGTGCCTGCCTGTTCATAGGCTTTGCGATAGGCAGATTCGGCACGCACATTGGAACCGAGATAATCAGAAATGAGAGCGACGTGTAGCGCTTTGAAATTGGCAAAACCTTCTTGTAAATCAAGTTTGTCGAGCTCTTTCATGGCTGCGTTAATCGAGCCTTCGCCAGCATAAGACCAAGCGCTGAGCAGATTGGATGTGAGCTCGCCAGCCGGGGTATATGACGATTCGGCAAAATTGGCGCGGGCATCAGAATATTGGCGATCTCGAAAAGCCTTAAGGCCCAATACGATGCGGGCCATGCGTTGCTGGCTGTTAAACGTGATAACTTTTGCCGCACTTTCCTCGGCGGCGGGCAAATCACCTGCGGCCAGTTGCAGTTGAAACAAACGTTCAATTAAAACAGGATTCTGCGGATCCTCACCAAGAGCTGCTGCAAAATAATTACTGGCCGCAGACGTGTCGCGCAATTTTGCTGCCGTTCTACCCGCCAAATAATTTCCTGCCAAAGAATTATCAGTTTCAGCATGGGCTGTGATGGTGAATGTTGCCATTGCGATGGCAACGAGGGTGGAGCGTAAAATCATGTGAATCTCAATTCAAAAAGCGAATAAATCAATCACATGAGATTGGGGTTTTTTGAGGGATACCGCAAGTAAAAAGGGTGGGCGTTCAATGCTGAAAGCCCACCCTCGATTTGGCCTCAGGCCCGCCGCCTGATTATTGTGCTACCCGCATAGAAAGAATGCTGTTGGCAATGCCGTTAAAGGCAACGTCGAGTGATGTTGTATCCGCATCCAAAACATGGCTTGCATCGGTTGCGCAACCGTTGACGAGTGCAACCCGCTTGGCAACGGTCTTGTCGAGCTGAAAAGTGATGACATAAACTTCAACACCTGATGCTTTTATGGCTGCACACATACTTGTTGATTGAGCATAAGAATCACCATTGGTAGCAGCAAGATTGATATGATCACTTGAACCGCCACTGCCAGAAACAGTTGGATTGCCTGTGATAACGCCATTGGCGTTTGCAGAGTTATATTCACCGTCAGTCATCAAAATCATGACTTTTTTGACTTTGGACATTACGTCGGTGGTCGTAAGTTTGTCATAACCTGCAGGTTGGCTTGCGCCAGACCACATGCCCACGGTTGGCGACAATGCATACCAACCCCAAGCAATGCCAACTTGCCCAGCTGTCGAGCTGCCGGCAGTCATGTTGTCAATTGTCGTGTTCAACGTTGAAGCAGTCGTGGTTAAAGGTACCATTTGCTGCACGCCACAAGGGTTATTACTCCCCATATAGGCTCTGCCGACAGGATAAGTTGCGAATGATGCGTCTGTGTAAGCTTGTGCACCAGTGCGCTCTGTCACGCAGTTCGTTACTGCAAAGGTCTTTGAATTGCCATCGCCGTTGGTAAATGTGTAATTCTGATAGCCCGGACTCGTGCTCGTTCCGGTTTGGATTGTACCTCGGGCAGAACTCACTGTTGTGCCTAAATTCACACCATTTTGATAAGGAATTGCGGCTATCTTTGTGTAAAATTGGCCTTGAGTTTCAGGCATAACTTTAGTCACAAAGTTTTTTGCAGCCGTTTTTAGGTTGGTGATCGGTGTGCCGGCCATAGAAGTTGTATTGTCCAACACCAACGACACTTCTAAATTGACGCCAGATTTCTTGACCATGGATTTCGAATTCACCGACATTGTTTGAACGCCAAACACGCCCATAAACCATGTCTTGACCGATATTTCCGCCGTTCCAACCACGTTGTCACCTGCGTTGTGCGCAGTATATGAGGTCAACGTGATATCGCTATCATGAACATAATTGGCTGTGATGAAAGGCTGCGACTTGGTTTTCAAAACTTCGTCTTGGGTCTCGTTGAGCGAAGCCGCGTAGAGGGTGGCGGCGTCCACTGAGGCCTGCAGCTTGGTTTTGGCATCGGCAACGCGTTCAAAATCAATGGCAGAGCCTGATGCTAAAATGACAGGGATAATGGCAAAGCCAAAAAACATGGTCACGTTACCAGAGTCGTTCTTCAGCCAACGCTTGAAGAAGGAACCCAATCTCGATTTTTTATCGCTGGAACGCATAGCACAAGTCTCCCAAAAGGATATTTCATGGGAGGTTCTACCGCGAAGAGTTCAACAACCCCTTTCCGCGAATGGTTGCTTTTTAGTTATTCCAGTGCATTGCCCGATGGCTGCAACCTATAGTTAAAAAAGACACTAGAGTTACATATTGGGATAATTGGGGCCTTCGCCGCCTTGCGGTACAGTCCAATTGATATTCTGCATCGGGTCTTTTATGTCGCATGTTTTGCAATGCACACAATTTTGCGCATTGATTTGGAAGCGAGGCGCTTGGCCTTCGGCGCGCACCACTTCATAAACACCGGCAGGGCAATAGCGTTGTGCAGGTTCATCCCATGTGGGCAAATTCACCGCGATGGGCAGATTTTTATTTATTAGTTGCAGATGGGTGGGCTCATCTTCTTCATGCGATGTCGCAGAAAAGGCCACATTGGTGAGGCGATCGAAAGATAGCACGCCATCGGGTTTAGGGTAAACAATGGGTTTACACTCAGCAGCAGGCTTCAATGTGGCATAGTCTGGCTTGCCATGCTTCCAGGTTCCAAAGCCAAAACCAACAATGGTGTTTAACCACATATCGGCGGCACCCAGAACCGCACCACCCAACAGGCCGAGCTTTGACCACATGGGTTTTACATTCTTAACTTTTTTAAGATCCTCATAGACCCAAGAGTTTTCATAAGCGGTTTGATATTCATTCAGCGTGTCGCCGCTGCGGCCCGCTTGAATGGCGGCCACCGCTGCTTCGGCTGCCATCATTCCGGTTTTCATGGCGTTGTGGCTGCCCTTAATGCGCGGAACGTTTACAAAGCCCGCCGAGCAGCCGATCAGAGCGCCGCCGGGAAATGGCAGTTTGGGCACGGATTGGAAGCCGCCTTCGGTAATCGCCCGTGCACCATAAGCCACACGCCTGCCGCCTTGGAGCACATTTGCAATTAATGGATGATGCTTGAAGCGCTGAAATTCCATATAAGGAAATAAGTGCGGGTTTTGATAGTTGAGGTGAACCACAAAACCAATCGACACCAGATTATCTTCCAAGTGATACATGAAACTGCCACCACCGGTTTTCATGCCCAGTGGCCAACCCATCGTATGCGTCACCTGACCTTGCTTGTGGTTTTCAGGTTTCACTTCCCATAGCTCTTTCATGCCGAGGCCGAATTTCTGCGGTTCGCGACCCTCTGATAATTTATATTTAGCGATGATTTCTTTGGCCAGTGACCCGCGAACACCTTCAGCGATCAACACATATTTACCAGTGAGCTCCATGCCCGGCTGATAATCTGGTTTATGCGTGCCATCTTTAGCTATGCCCATAACGCCAGCCACAACGCCGCGCACCGAACCATCTTCACGGTACAAAACTTCGCTCGCTGCAAAGCCTGGATAAATCTCCACACCCAGTTCTTCAGCCTGAGTGGCCAGCCAGCGGCACACATTACCCAGCGACACGGCATAATTGCCGTGGTTGCTCATTAAAGGTGGCATCATAAAATTCGGAAGACGCAAAGCCCCCGATGGGCCAAGCACGAAGAAGCGATCTTCAACCACTTCAGTGTTAAGGGGAGCGCCTTTTTCTTTCCAATCTGGAATCAATTCATTGAGCGCTATGGGATCCACCACGGCACCCGATAAAATATGCGCACCCACTTCCGAGCCTTTTTCGAGGACGCAAACAGTTGTATCCGGCGAAAGCTGCTTCACGCGAATGGCGGCAGCCAAGCCCGCAGGCCCTGCACCCACAATCACAACATCATAATCCATGGCTTCGCGTTGCATATTTTTATCCCTAGATTTGGCTCAATTGATTTGATCTGTTATAGGCAATCAACCCTTTATGACAAGCAGCCAAAATGGACACTGATCAGCAGCCAAACGACATGAATGCCGCCGAAGCCTTGGCTTGGCTTGTGGAGATGGGGGCTGACGAGATTATGGGAGAAGCGGCGGTGGACCGTTTTGCTGCAAGTGTTGTGGCAGAAACGCCCAAGCCCATCGCTATTGCGCCTATACAACGCGCGTCGACCTTGCCAGATCAATCTGCCGCTGACGCTGCCGCACAGGCGTCTTCTTGCGAAACAATTGAAGCTTTAGCCCAGGCGCTGAATTATTTTGATGCAAATCCCTTGCGCAAATCTGCGACGCAGCTGAGCTTTATTGAAGGCAACATGCAGTCGGCGATTTTGATTGTGGGGGACCGCCCACGCAATGAGGAAGATAAATCCGGCCAAGTGTTTGCTGCAAAATCACGCGTGTTGCTCATCGCGATGCTCGCCGCGATTGAGATAAAAATTGAAGATGTGGCGTTGATGAATTTCATTCCGTGGCGACCACCGGGCAATCGCAATGCATCAGAAAATGAAATTGCCCTGTGTCAACCCTTTGCGGCGCGAGCGATTGAACTCATTCAGCCGAAAATGATTTTGAGCTTTGGTGCCATTGCTGGACAATATCTTGCCAACGGTGATGCTTCCGTTCTGCGCCAGCGCGGCAAATGGCTGGCAGTAAACGGCACACCAGTGATGACAACGTTTCACCCTGATGAGCTTCTTAAACTTCCCGCGCAGAAGAAATTAGCGTGGCGCGATTTGTTGGCGTTCAAAATGAAATGGGATGAACTGAAATGAGTGAGCGTGAATTCATTCCCGTTGGCATAGCGGTGATCACCATTTCCGACACGCGGGTTTTGGCTGACGATAAATCTGGCCAAACTTTGGTGGACCGCATCGCCGAAGCAGGCCACCGCCTCGCCGGACGATCAATTGTAAAAGATGATGTGCGGGCCATTCGCGCCTTGGTGCGCAAACTCGCAAAAGATAAATATGTTGACGTGATCATCTCCACTGGAGGCACCGGACTTACAGGCCGCGATGTGACTGTTGAAGCCATGCGGCCCCTGTTCGATAAAGAAATCGAAGGGTTTGGCGTTTTGTTTCATATGATGTCATTCCAAAAAATCAAAACGTCGACTGTGCAATCCCGCGCCACCGCTGGTGTGGTGAGTGGTAAATATGTGTTCTGCCTGCCCGGTTCCCCCGGTGCATGCCGCGATGGTTGGGAGGAGATTTTAAAGCCGCAACTCGATTATCGCCATAAGCCCTGCAATTTCATCGAAATCATGCCACGCTTGGAAGAACATTTACGCCGCAAATGAGCGTTTGAATTTAATCAGTCCCTCAACGATGGCTAGGCCAAACATCAAAACAATTGCCCCAATAATTTGGGCCAGTGACATGCGCTCATGCAAAAATAAAAACGCTGTGACAATGCCAACAGGCGTCATCAATAAAATATAGGGTGCGGCCTCATCAACACGGGCGATTTTCAAAAGTGAAAACCAACAGATATAAGCCACATAAAAACCAACCCCGCCAACAAAGGCCAAAAGAACCCAATCAAGCGGTGTGGCCGAGACGATAGATTGCCATTGGCCTGTTTCCATCACCAAAGTTGCGACCACCAACTGCGGCACGCCAAAAAGCGCATTGGATTTAAGCAACATGATGCCAGAGTCTTTGCTGAGCTTGCGTGCCAGAACTTGACCTGCCGCCCAGACAAAGCCACTTACGATAATCATGGCCACTGGAACGAACGGTGGTCGCTTTTCGGGAAGGCCAATCACAATGGCAACACCCAGAATGGCAACGGCCGTTCCAACGATTTTTTGAAAATTTAAGTTCTCATTGGCAATCAGCCAACCCATAAAAACAGCCGCGGGAACCTGGGTTTGCAGCACCAGATTTGCAGTGGTGGCTTCCACATCGCCAATCGCCATAAATAATAATGCCCCCTGAATTGTCACGCAAAATGCTGAAATCAAAAGCAGCTGTGGCCAAGGGGTTTTAAATGACTCTCGCACCGTCAACAGCATGATCAAAGCGATCCCCGTATAGACCATCAACATCATGAAAAGCGGAGGGAAATGGGCCACCGTTGATTTGGCCAGCGTGAAACTGCTGCCCCAACACACAGGAGCCAACACCGACAGAAATAGTTTTTTTGAAATTACCATCACCTGACATGCATTTAAAATCGACGCTCTGCAAGATTGTTCTTGATATGTTCTTCGTTTTATCCCATATTCTGTTCATGGTTTCACTCATCAACATGCGCCCTTCGTCGGGGCTCGACGTTGGCCTTTTGGGGGCTGGTCGCTACACTTCGCTTCCGCAGATGAATCGCGGGCGTGGAGCGAAGATTAACCCATCCGGGCGGTTTGAATCTTTGCACGAAGAGCTGGTGGATGATGGTTGGGATTCACTGGCTGAAATTCCGCGGCTGAAGACTGAGATTTTTACGGAAACACCCAAGACCATTATCACCCGCAATCAATCACCTGATATTTCCTTTGATCGTTCGATTAATCCTTATCGTGGTTGTGAGCATGGCTGTGTTTATTGCTATGCGCGGCCTGCCCATTCTTACATGGGGCTTTCGCCGGGCCTTGATTTTGAAACTAAGCTTTTCATAAAGCCGAACGCGGCGGCTCTTCTTCGGGGGGAATTAACCGCGACCAATTATGTGCCCAAAACCATTGCGCTGGGCGCCAACACGGACCCGTATCAACCGATTGAGCGTACCTATAGAATTACGCGCTCAGTGATTGAGGTGCTGGCTGAATTCAAACATCCGTTTGGCATCGTCACCAAATCGGCTTCGGTGGTGCGGGATATTGATTTGCTCAAGCCTCTGGCCGCATTGGGATTGGTGAAGGTAGCGATTTCGATCACGACGTTGGATGCGAAACTGGCCCGCGCCATGGAGCCTCGCGCTTCCAGTCCTGCCAAGCGCTTGGCGGCCATCCAAGCTTTGTCTGCTGCGGGCATTCCCACCGTGGTGATGATGGGGCCAATTATTCCAGGTCTGAATGACCATGAAATTGATGCGATTTTAAAAGCGGCTTACGCTGCGGGCGCGCGTGAAGCGGGTTACACCATGTTGCGCTTGCCGCATGAAGTGAAGGACATTTTCAAAGACTGGTTGGAGAAAGAATATCCAGACCGCGCCAATAAAGTGATGTCGCTGGTAAAATCAGTGCGCGGTGGCGATGAGAATGACCCGAATTTTGGAACCCGTATGACGGGCCGCGGTCCTTATGCGTGGACGATTGGCAGGCGTTTTCAGTTGGCAGCACAGAGATTGGGGTTGAATGCCAAGCGCGTGAAGCTGACGACAGAGCTGTTCAAGCGACCTCCTGTTTTGGGAGAACAGTTGGCATTGTTGTAGGTTGGTGCTACCTGCGTGAAGGGACCTCATCCGGCGCTTCGCGACACCTTCTCCAAAGGAGAAGGGTGAATTTGGACATCGCCCTTCTCCTTTGGAGAAGGTGCCCCAACGGGGCGGATGAGGTCCCTAGCCACAGGGGAACAATTTGCAACATCCAGATTTTTCATTTGAACTTTCCGCACTCAAACGCGGCCACACGCTCGTCTGTGGCATTGACGAGGCAGGCCGCGGGCCGTGGGCTGGGCCGGTGGTGGCTTCGGCGGTTATTCTTGATCAAAATAACATTCCAGTTGGCCTGAACGATTCTAAAAAACTCACCCACGAAAAGCGCGAAGCCTTGTTTAATCCGATTGTAGATTCCTCGCATGTCGGCATCGGCATTGTGAGTGCTGCTGAGATTGATGACATAAATATTTTGCAAGCTACTTATCTCGCCATGAATCGGGCCGTCGAAAATCTGAAGGCGCAACCCACATTGGCTCTGATTGACGGCAATCGTGCACCACCCCTTTCTTGCAAAGTTGAAACTATCATCAGAGGTGACGCGAAATCACTTTCCATTGCAGCCGCATCAATCATCGCAAAAGTGACTCGGGACCGCATGTTGATTGAAATGGAAAACCTCTATCCCGGCTATGGTTTTGCCATTCACAAAGGCTATGGCACCGCGAAACATGCGGCAGCTTTGGCCCAACTTGGCCCGTGTTTAGAACACCGCAAAAGTTTCAAACCAATCAAAGCTCTGCTCTCGAATTAACCATAAAAAGACTATTCGATTCACGCCGAGTCCGCAAAGATTCATAACCCTCCAACAGTTAGTGATTTGCGTTGGAGTTGGTGTGATGGGTTATGAGTCTAAGATTGATGTGCGTCCCCTTCATGACCAAATTCTGGTGGGCGATTGCCTCACAGAACTCAAAAAAATTCCAACAGGTTCGATTGATCTCGTCTTTGCAGACCCGCCCTATAATTTGCAGCTCGGTGGTGATTTAAAGCGCCCTGACGAGTCCAAGGTAGATGCAGTGGATGATGACTGGGATAAATTTTCCAGCTTCGAATCTTATGACACATTCACCAAAGCATGGCTCACTGAATGCCGCCGCGCGTTGAAGCCGAATGGCGCATTGTGGGTGATTGGTTCTTATCATAACATCTTCCGTGTGGGTTCCATCTTGCAAGATTTGGACTTTTGGATTCTCAATGATGTGGTGTGGCGCAAAACTAATCCCATGCCGAACTTTCGCGGCCGTCGTTTCACCAATGCTCATGAAACCATGATTTGGGCAGGCCGCAGCGAACACTCGAAGTATTGCTTTAATTACGATGCGATGAAAGTGTTCAATGATGATTTGCAAATGCGTTCAGATTGGACGCTGCCTCTGTGCACTGGTGGCGAGCGCTTGAAGAATGATGATGGTGATAAGCTGCACCCCACCCAAAAGCCAGAAGCACTTTTGCAACGCGTCATGCTTTCCACCAGCAATCCAGGCGATGTGATTCTTGATCCCTTCTTTGGCACCGGCACCACGGGTGCTGTGGCCAAGCAACTGGGACGGCATTTCATCGGTGTAGAACGCGAAACCAAATATGCTGAAGCTGCAATGGCGCGCATTGATGCCGTGGAAGCTTTGCCCCTCGAAGCCTTAAGAACAACAGTGAGCAAGCGCGCGGAAGTGCGCATTCCGTTTGGAACGCTGATCGAACGCGGTTTGGTAAAAGCTGGAGAGACTTTATTTGATCACTCCCAACGCATTGCGGCCAATGTGCGTGCTGATGGCTCAATTGCCGCTAAGGCGCATTCGGGTTCTATTCACAAAGTGGGTGCACAAGTGCAAAACGCCGAAGCCTGCAATGGCTGGACTTATTGGCACGTGAGACGGGGTCCAAACTTAGTGCCAATTGATTTGCTGCGCCAACAGGTGCGCGGTGAGATGGGAACTGCGGCTTAACGTTATTTGTGTTTGGCTTTTTCAATCTGCTTGAGCGTTTGTTTGGCCATGAATCCGCTAAAGAAATAAATGACCACCCACGTTAAAACAATTGCAAATAGCACCATCGCTAGAACGGCCCAGACGGGTATTGAAAAAACATCCATGAGTGCAAGCGGGTTGATCTGATAAACTGCCAGCATTATGCCAGCCAACATGGCTGATAAAATGAGGCTTGCTGCGGTGGCCAAGGTTGCAAATGAAGTTCTTTCACGGTTCGAAGGCACGCGCTGCTCGCGCTTTACAAAACTTTGCATAACGGGCGCTGTCGAAGCGATCAGCGTTATGACGCCCATGGAACTTGGAACGTCAAAATTCAACAGCGTTGTAATCGTAAAAATGGCGATGTTACAGAGCACATAAATACCAGCAAATTGCATGACATATTTTTGCAGAGACACTGAACTGGTTCTGGTATCCATATCCGACATTGAAATGCCCCACCTTTAAAGATTACGAATCATCAATGCCCTAACTTGACATATCTGCGTACTAACGTCATTTCTCCCTTCATGTCCCTACCCCCCCTTAAAATCCTCCTCACTGCGCCGCGTGGTTTTTGTGCGGGCGTGGTGCGTGCTGTTGATATTGTTGAGCGGGCCCTCGAAATTTATGGGGCACCTGTTTATGTGCGCCACGAGATTGTGCACAATAAATTTGTGGTTGATGATCTCAAGGCCAAGGGTGCTGTTTTTGTGGATGAGCTGGATGAAATTCCAGTGGGCGATCACCCCGTTATTTTTTCTGCCCATGGTGTTCCTAAAGCTGTGCCTGCGGAAGCACAGCGCCGCGCCATGTTCCAGATTGATGCCACCTGCCCGCTGGTGACTAAAGTTCACATGGAAGCACAACGGCACTACACACAAGGTTTGGAAATTATTCTGATTGGCCACAAAAATCATCCGGAGGTGATTGGCACCATGGGCCAGCTGCCCGAAGGCGCAATCACACTGATTGAAACCACCGAAGACGCAGAAAAAATTGTGGTGCACGATGAAAATAAATTGGCTTTCGTCACGCAAACCACATTGTCAGTTGATGATACGAAAGATGTAATTGCGGTTTTGCAGCGGCGGTTTCCTTCCATTACAGGACCTCTGAAGGAAGATATTTGCTATGCCACAACCAACCGTCAGGATGCGGTAAAATTAATTGCGTCCAAAGTAGAATTGCTGATCGTGGTGGGTGCGCCAAATTCATCAAACTCTCTGCGGCTCGTGGAAGTTGGTGAGAAAAACGGCTGCCCACGCGGACTTTTGGTGCAGAGAGCGGTGGATTTGGATTGGTCCACTTTGAAAGGTTTGAAAGCCATTGGCCTTTCGGCTGGTGCTTCTGCACCGGAAGTGCTGGTCAATGAAATTATTGATGCGTTTAAAATGCACTATAACGTTTCAGTTGAGAAAGTGGTTTTGCGTGAGGAAAATGTGTCTTTCAAATTGCCGCGTGAACTTCGGCCCGCTGCAACATTGGCATGAAAGTAGCCCCTGTTATTATTCACACTGATGGCGCTTGTTCTGGCAACCCCGGCCCCGGCGGCTGGGGCGCGGTGATGGATTGGAACGGCACGCGCAAAGAACTGTGCGGCGGCGAAAAAGAAACAACCAATAATCGCATGGAATTAAAAGGGGCCATTGAAGCCCTCAATGCCTTGAAGCGCCCCTGCACAGTGGAGATGCATGTTGATTCATCCTATGTGAAGGATGGGATTAGCAAATGGATTCACGGCTGGAAAAAAAATGGTTGGAAAACCGCTGATAAAAAGCCTGTTAAAAATTTAGAGTTATGGCAGGCGCTTGACGAAGCGATCAAGCGCCACGAAATTTCATGGCACTGGGTAAAGGGTCATGTGGGCCATCCTGAAAATGAACGAGCCGATGAACTGGCGCGCCAAGGCATGGCACCGTTTAAGGGTTAAAGCTGCTCTAAAATAGTTTCCGCACCCGAAACATTCACGCCAGATTTATCTTCCACATTCAAAGACTTAACTATGCCATTGTCAACAATCATGGAATAGCGGCTGGAACGCAACCCCATTCCGGCAACATTCAAATCCAACTCCAAACCGCAGGCTTTGGCAAATGCGACATTGCCATCGGCCAACATCATAATTTTTCCTTCGGAGCCCGCGTGTTTGGCCCAAGCGCTCATCACGTGCACATCATTCACAGAGGTACAAGCAATGGTGTCCACACCTTTTGCTTTGATCGCATCAAGATGGCTGAGGAAGCCCGGCATGTGGTTATTGGAGCATGTTGGGGTGAACGCACCTGGCACTGCGAACAGCACCACTTTGCGGCCGGCGAAAATTACATCGGTTGAAAGTTTTTGTTGGCCATCAGCCGTCATTACATTGAATTCAGCTGCTGGCAGCTTATCGCCGATTTTAATTGTCATTATAGGTCCTCGAGTTGTGTTTGGGATTTAGGCGACAACAACCTGTTGTTCAAGGCCCTGCCCGTTTGCGTCAGCGGTTATACGCAATTCTAAACCCAATAGATCCTTATCATTCTTCAATCCGGCAACCTTTATCCACGCTTTGCCGTTTTCCTTTTTAAAATCGGGTGCACCAAAATAATAGCGGTCTGGCCCCTCAACAAAAATATCGGTGAGTGGTTGGTTTAATTCCAAAACTAAATAATGTTCAGACAGGCGAGACGCCGCAATGAACTGCGATGTTTGAGGCACCCGCATTTGCCATTCTTTTAAGAATGATAGTTGTGGTGCGCCAATTTTAAAATTGGCATCGGCTTCAAATTTTGCAGGCGTGCACACCTCAGCGCAAACGCCAAAAAACGAGGCCAGATGGGCAGAAACCGGCTTGTTCGGGTCTTTGGGCTTGATAGAAATGGGGAAAACAACTTCATCGTGATAGCCAAATGCTTCCCCGCTGCCGTCAATAATGCGAAGCGGCAGAGGAAAATCGACACTGAAACTTTCGATGTTGTTGCCCGTAATTTTAATATCGGGCGGAATTCCTGTTTGGCCAGGATTGCGCCAATACGTTTTCCAGCCCTTGGCGAGCGAAATGTGCAGGCCAGCGATGTAATTCTTGCCGTCAAAACCATCTGCGATAAATTCAGCCTGCCATTGCACGGCGGCGCGCGCGTTGGTCACCAAAGGCAAACTCAAGAGAGTTGAAATAAAAATTCTGCGGTCCATATTTAGCCAATAAGCAATTGCACTATCAAATGCCAGTCACCTTCCCGTTAGCGTAAATTTCGAGTAAGTTCATTTCATGTCCAAACGCATTTCCATGAAAGGTAAATTATTGATCGCCATGCCCTCTATACAGGGGGATGATTTTGCGCGTTCGGTGGTGTTTATGTGTGAGCACAATAAAGATGGCGCCATGGGCATTGTGATTAACAAGCCTGCACCGCGCATGTATTTTGCCGATCTTGTCGATAAATTGGATATTTCACCTGAAGAGGGAAATATCACCGAAGAAACATTGCTCACGCCGATCCTTTTTGGTGGACCCGTCAAGCAATTTCAAGGATTTGTGCTGCACAGCAGTGAATATTTTTCGCCTGTTGAAAGTTTGAAAATCACACCCGAATTTGCTCTGACTGCAACTGTCGATATCTTGCGTGATATTGCCAAAGGCAAAGGGCCCATGCGCAAATTATTAGCGCTGGGCTATGCGGGCTGGTCGCCCGGACAACTGGAGGAAGAGATTAAACGCAATGGCTGGCTGCATTGCGATGCTGATTTGAATTTGGTGTTCTCTGGAAATTATGAAGGGCTGCACTGGGCAGCCCTTGCAAAACTGGGTGTTGATCCGCGCATGTTATCAGCGGATGCTGGCCACGCTTAATCTTTCGCGCGTTCCACATAAGAGCCATCATTGGTATCCACCACAATGCGGGTGCCCACATTAATGTGGGGTGGCACCAAGGTGCGAACACCATTGTTCAGCATGGCGGGCTTGAAAGAAGACGAAGCAGTTTGATTTTTAATCGCAGGCTCAGTTTCCATGATTTCCAACGTAATGCGTGGCGGAATTTCAATAGAAATTGGCCCATCATTGAACATGGCAATCTGGCATTCCATGCCCTCTTGCAGGTAAGGCACATAATCGCCCACCATGTCGCCAGTCAGCGGCACTTGTTCGAAGCTTTCAGGGTTCATGAAAACGTAGTTGTCGCCATCCTGATATAAATAAGTGTGCATAATGGTTTCAACGAAAGCGCGTTCCATGGCATCGGTGGTTTTATAACGCATCACAGTTTTCACACCGTCAGAAATGCGGCGCATGTCGATGGTGGTGGTGGGCGTGCCCTTGCCAGGATGCATGGATTCGGCTTTGAGCACGATATAGAGCTTGCCGTCTTCATGTTCGATGACGTTGCCTTTACGCACGCCGCTGGCTATCACTTTTACCACGGATATTCTCTCTTTTTAAATTTTGCGAATTGATGTTGGCGCGGCTATTAGCAGTGAAACAGCTGAAAGCCAACCCCTTTGCCCAGACCTGATTCCCCTTGGTATCACCCCTTACGCCATGCCGACCGCAGGCCATTCTTGTTGGCGCGCAATAAAATTATTGCCGACATACGCCAGTGGTTTGCCGAACGTGATTTTCTGGAAGTGGACACCGCTGCCCTTCAAGTATCGCCTGGCAATGAAGCGCATCTTCATGCCTTTCAAACCACATTGATCGGAAATGATGGTGTTGGAGTGCCGCGCTATCTGCACACATCACCAGAATTTGCTTGCAAGAAATTACTAGCCGCTGGTGAAAGGCGAATTTTCAATCTGGGCCATGTGTTCCGAAACCGCGAACGAACGCTGACACATGCACCAGAATTTACGATGTTGGAATGGTACCGGGTTGAAGAAGAATACCGCATTATCATTCATGACACTTTGGCTTTGGTGCGATTGGCAGCAGGGCAAAAGAATTTTGAGTGGCGCGGCCGCATCTGCAATCCGCTGGCTGAGGCTGAATGGTTGAGCGTGCAGGATGCTTTTGTGAAATATGCCGATGTTGATTTGCTCAGTACACTGAATAATCGTGATGCACTGGCCGCAATCTCTCCTGTGGCATTTCAAAAAACCGAAACTTGGTCCGATATTTTTAGCCGCATATTGGTTGAAAAGGTGGAACCCCATTTGGGTAATGGCCGCATAACAGTGCTATATGAATATCCCTCGGTTGAAGCAGCTCTGGCCCGCACCTGCGCTCATGACGAGCGCGTGGCGGAACGGTTTGAGCTTTACGCTTGTGGCGTTGAACTGGCCAATGGCTTTGGCGAATTGACCGATCCAGAAGAACAGCGCCGTCGTTTCGTGGACGAGATGGATATAAAGGAAGCCCGATATGGCGAGCGTTATCCTATCGATGAAGAATTGCTGGCCGCACTGGCCATCATGCCATCAGCGTCTGGTGTAGCCTTGGGGTTAGATCGTGTGATTATGCTGGCGACTGGGGCCACTCGGATTGATCAGGTGCAATGGGTGCCGGCTTTTTAAAATTTCAAAACATGCGCCGCCACTTTGCGCATGAGTGATGGCAGGGCTTCCCCTGCTAATTCACCTCGTGGCACAAAGTGCGATTTCAATTCAGGCTGCTCGCTTTGGGTTTTCCAGACGGTCAATTCCAAATGAAAATGCGTGAAGGTGTGTTCGACCACACCCATCATTTTTTTCCAACTTGATGGAAACGGCGCTTCAAAATTTTCCAGAGTGTCGCGGAACCAATCGCTTGATGGGAATTCTGTCATGCCGCCCAGCAGGCCTTTGGCTTCGCGGGTGCGCACCAGCACTTCACCCTTGGAATTCTCGATCCAATAGAGGTGGCCATAGCGGGTTATGATTTTTTGTTTTTTGGACTTGAGCGGCAATGCGGTGGCCATGCCACGTAGACGACCCGAACATTGATCCGTCCACGGACAAATATCGCAAGAAGGAGATTTTGGCGTACAAATGGTGGCCCCCAAATCCATCAGTGCTTGAGCGAAATCGCCACTGCGTTTTTCCGGCACCAGCGCCTCGGTTTCTTGGCGGATACGCGGTTTTGATTGTGGCAATGGCTCTTCAATTGCAAAATACCGAGATATTACGCGGTCCACATTGCCATCAATGGCAGCGGCGGGAATATCAAACGCAATGGCCGCAATGGCGGCTGAAGTGTAGGGGCCGACGCCGGGGAGTTTTTGCAACTCCACAACTGAAGCTGGAAACTTTCCTGCCATTTCGGTTGCCACAATTTTGGCACAGGCGTGCAGATTTCGAGCCCGGGCATAGTAGCCAAGGCCCGCCCAAGCTTTCATCACATCTTCGGTGGAAGCTGCCGCCAACGCATTAACGTTGGGCCATAAACCAACAAATTTGATGAAGTAATCCTGCACGGCTGCCACAGTGGTTTGTTGCAGCATAATCTCAGAAAGCCATATTTTATAAGGGTCGGCGGCCTCTCCGCCCTTCATGCGCCATGGCAAATCTCTAGCATGGGCATCATACCATTCCAATAATTTACCTGTTAAATCTTGTTGCAGCCCTTGTTCCGCCATGGTTTTACGTGAAATATCATTGGATAACAGCATTTTGAACTCTCTGATGGAAACACTCGACAAGCATTTTAGAACCCTCGCCAAGGCGGCTTTCACGCGCCATGGCTTTGCCAGTGAACAGCTCATCTCGCAATGGGGGGCGGTTATTGGACCACCGTTTGCTGATTTCTGTCTGCCAGATAAGATAAAATGGCCCAAATCAGCTGCCGAGAATGCCCGAAAAACGGGCGGAACTTTGGTTTTGCGCGCGGTTGCCGGGCGAGGGTTAGAGCTGCAATATGAAGGACCGCGCATTATTGAGCGGGTGAACCAGTTTCTGGGCTATGGCGCTATTACTTCGCTCAAAATCATTCAGGGCAGTCTTCAGCCCGCACCTAAAAAACCTGAAATTCGTCCTATGGCCCCTGCCGCAAAGCAAGCTTGGGCTGATAAAATTGACGATATTGCCGATGAGGATTTGAAAGCTGCCTTGGCGCGTCTGGCTTCTCATGCGGCTCCGAATGGTCCCAAACTTTCCACGTTCTCCACAGGGGAAAATAGGGATTGGCCAGTTCCCCCAACATCTAGTAGGAAAACCTCATGATTAACACATCCCGCCGTACCCTAATGCTCAGCGCTGCCGCTTTGGCTGCCACAGCCATTCCAGCTTTTGCTGAGGATGCAAAAAAAGTTGATTTAACTGATTTGATGACGCCCCCTTCCGAAGGTGACATGACGATGGGCGTTGACACGGCCAAAGTTACAATCGTCGAATATGCTTCTGCAAGCTGCCCTCATTGCGCGGCTTTTAACAATGATGTGTTTGGCAAAATTAAATCGGAGTATATTGACACCGGCAAAGTGAAATTCATTTTCCGCGAATTTCCTCACAACGATCAAGCTATGGCAGCCTTCATGGTTGCACGCTGCTCGCCTAAAGAAAAATATTTCCCTCTGGTTGATGTCTTTTTCAAGACCCAACAAAAATGGGTGCCCGATGCCTATAATGGTTTGAAGGAAATCGCTAAACAAAGCGGCATGACCGAAGTTGACTTTGAAGCCTGCCTCAAAAATGAAAAAGTGGCGAAGGCCATTTTTGAAGTTCGCGACAAAGCTGACAAGAGCTATGGCGTGACTGGCATTCCCACATTCTTCATCGCGGGTAAATCATATGATGGCGAGCGCACTTATGATGCGATGAAGGCCATTCTCGATCCGCTGTTGAAATAGTAACGAGGCCCACGAAAGATGCGGTTTGCCAAACTTAGACTGACGGGCTTTAAATCTTTCGTTGAGCCAACTGAGCTTGTGATTGAGCGCGGCCTCACCGGAGTGGTGGGGCCAAATGGGTGTGGCAAATCTAATCTTCTTGAAGCGCTGCGCTGGGTGATGGGGGAGAACTCTTACAAATCCATGCGCGGCTCAGGCATGGAAGACGTTATTTTCGCCGGCACCCAAGGCCGCCCTGCCCGCAACATGGCTGAAGTTTTAGTCACCATGGGCAATGAGGACCGCACTGCGCCTTCCGCCTATAATGATTCCGAGATGGTGGAAATCTCGCGCCAGATTGTAAAAGATCAAGGCTCGACTTACCGGGTCAATGGTTCAGAAGTTCGCGCCCGTGATGTGCAGCTTTTGTTTGCGGATGTTTCTACCGGCTCGCGCTCTCCCGCCTTGGTGCGGCAGGGGCAGATTTCTGAGATCATCAATGCCAAGCCACAGGCACGGCGTTTAATTTTGGAAGAGGCAGCAGGCATTACGGGCCTGCACACCCGCCGCCACGAAGCGGAATTAAAACTTAAAGCCGCTGAAGCCAATATGGCACGGCTGGATGATGTGACAGCCCAGCTGGAAAGCCAACTCGCCAGTTTGAAGCGCCAAGCGCGACAGGCGCTTAAGTATAAGCAAGTTTCAGCAGATATTCGCAAACTTGAAGCGGCGGGATTGTTCGTGGCGTGGCGCGATGCCAGCGTTGCGATGAGTGCCGACAAACAAGCGCTCGACGAAATGACCCGCGTGTTGGCTGAGCATACTTTGGCTGCATCATCACAGCTACGCGCTCGTGATGAATTGGGTGAAACTCTGCCAAATTTACGTGAACAAGAAACCATTCGTGCCGCAGTTCTGCAACGGATTACACTTGAACGCGCTTCTCTTGATGAAGAAGAAAAACGTGTTGAGAGTCGTTTGAGTGAACTCAAGCAACGTCGCACCCAGGCCGCCAATGATCTTCGCCGTGAAGAAGAATTGGTGCAAGATACCGATGGTGTGATTGTCAAGCTGCAAGATGAAGCCGTTGGTTTGGAAACTGCGCTTTCCCAAGATACTGATATTCGCAGCCAAGCGGCCATTGCCTTGCAAGAATCTGCCGCCTCTTTGGCCCGCGCCCAAGAAGCTGCGGATGAAGCCAATAATCGTTTGTCGGAACTCTCGGCCCAACGAAGCGCCATGGAGCGGGCGATTGCCGAGCATCAGAATCGTATTGCTAAGTTGGACCGTGAAGCAGCCGATATTGAACAGCGCCGCCAAGCTTTGCAGGCACGTTTTGGTTCAGCCGCTGATGGCGCCACATTGATTGCCGCTGTTGAAGCAGCCGTTGCTGTGGCCAGTGCTGCCGAACAAGCGGCCGGACATTCAGAAGTGGGGCTTCGGGTTTCACGGCAAGTGGAAGGCGACAAGCGCCAAGCCTTTGATGATGGACGGCGCAAAGCTGAACGCTTGCAAACTGAAGTCCGCACATTGACGAATTTATTGAAAGCTGGTGGTGGCGATTTGTGGCCATCACTTGTTGACTCAATCACCGTGCAGCCGGGTTATGAAGGTGCACTTGCTGCTGCCTTGGGTGAAGATATTGAAGCCTCCGCCGATGAAGGAGCGCCGGTGTTCTGGCGTGGCTTGCCGCCGCTGGATGCTGTGGCAACGCTTCCCGGCGATGCTGTAGCACTCTCGCAATTTGTGCAAGCACCGCATGCGCTGTCTCGCATTCTTTCTCATGTTGGAGTGGTTTCGAAAGCTGTTGGCGCTGCGTTGCAAGCGCAGCTCCAGCCCGGCCAGCGTTTGGTTTCCACTGAAGGCGATGTGTGGCGCTGGGACGGTTTTACTGCTGCAGCCGATGCACCAAGTGCCGCTGCCAAAAGACTGGCTGAACGTAATCGCCTCTCCTCGATTGAAGAAGATATGAAGCTTGCGATAGCCGCTGCTGATGCTTTGAAAGCTGATTATGAAGCTTCGCGTGTGGCGGTTGAAACGGGTGTTCGAGCTGAACGTGAAAAGCGTGATGCGTGGAGGGCTTCAACTTCTGCCTTAGATGTGTCGCGCCAAGCCTTGCAGGCCCATGAACGGCGCATGGCCGAAACTGCCGCACAGACGAGTGCTTTGGAAGAAGCAGCCCGCAGCAGCACAGCACGGATGAGCGAAGCGCGTGGATTTGCTGATGTGGCCCAAATTGAGTTTGCTGCCTTGCCCGCTGCCGATGGCATTGCACATGAGTTGCAAAAACTGCGCGACATTTTGAATGGTGAACGCGCCACTTATGCTGAAGCCCGCGCCAAGCATGATGGCTTGGAGCGTGAAGCGCGTGTTCGTGCCGAAAGATTGAAGGCCATTGCTTCAGAGCAAGAGCAATGGAAAAACCGCGCGGCCAAAGCCAAGGAACAAACTGCGGCCTTGGTAAAGCGTGTTGAAGAAACTGAGATTTCAATCACTGAAATGAGCGCCATGCCACAAGCCTTGGCGGATCGTCGATTGAAGCTCATGAATACGTTGAGCGAAGCTGAAACCGAGCGCAAGCTTGCAGCTGATGCTTTGGCAACAGCAGAAAACAGCGTGCGTTCTGCCGATCAGGCCTTACGTGCCGCACAAGAATTGGCGTCCACTTCACGCGAAACCCATGCACGTTTAGGGGCTCATCTTGAATCCTCATCCAGCCGCTTAGAGCATTGCACGTCGCGCATTTCAGAAACGCTGCAATGTGAGCCAGAAGAAATTTTGCAGCGCGCCGAAGTTGACGCTGCAAAACTTCCTGCTGGCGACGAAATTGAGAAAAAGCTGATCGGTCTTCGTGAAGACCGCGAGCGCCTGGGTGCCGTGAATTTGCGGGCTGATGAAGAAGCTGAAGCACTGAGCACACAGCTAGACACCATGAAATTTGAAAAAGACGAACTGGTGCAAGCCATTGCCAAATTGCGCGGTGCTATAGGTAGCCTGAACCGCGAAGGCCGCCAGCGCTTGCTGGATGCATTTGACACAGTGAACACCAAGTTTGGCGAATTGTTCACCACTTTGTTTGGTGGTGGCAAGGCAGAATTGCAACTGATTGAATCTGATGATCCGCTGGAAGCGGGGCTTGAAATTCTGGCTAATCCGCCGGGCAAAAAGCCAACAGTCTTGTCATTGCTTTCCGGCGGAGAACAAACGCTTACGGCTTTGTCTCTTATATTCGCAGTCTTCCTCACCAACCCATCACCGATCTGCGTGCTCGACGAAGTGGATGCACCGCTGGATGATCATAACGTAGAGCGCTTCTGCAATCTGCTGGATGCAATGCTTCAACGCACGGAAACGCGCTTTCTCATCATCACGCATCATCCATTAACAATGGCGCGGATGCACAGGTTGTTTGGAGTGACCATGATGGAGCGTGGCGTATCGCAATTGGTGTCGGTGAATTTAGAAGAGGCTGAACAACTGGTTGAGGCTGTGTAATGAACGTCATTTTCGATCTTGGTATGGTTCTCATCAAATGGGACCCACGTATTCTTTACCGCAAGATTTTTGATGATGAAGCCAAGGTTGAGTGGTTTCTCGCCAATGTTTGCAATCATGATTGGAATATGGAACAAGATCGTGGTCGCACATTTTCAGAAGCAGTAAAATTGCTTTCCGCTGAACACCCCACTTATGCCGAAGAAATTGCAGCCTATGACACGCGCTGGCATGAAACAATTCCCGGTGCCATTGATGGCAGTGTGGATATTTTAGAAAGCTTGCATAAAAAGAATGTTCCGCTTTATGCCATCACCAATTGGAACCAGGACAAGTTCCGCGAAACGCGGCTGCGCTTTCCATTTTTGAATTTGTTCCGCGATATTGTGGTTTCCGGCGATGAGAAGCTGATCAAGCCTGATGCAGCCATTTATGAACTCAGCTTGAAACGTAACAAGTTGGTGGCCGCGGAATGTTTGTTTATCGATGATTCCGAAAAGAACGTGCGCGGCGCAGAGGCTGTGGGCATGAAGGCACATCACTTCACAACGCCAGAAAAATTGAAGGCGGAACTCAAAAAACTGGGTGTGCTGTAAAGTGGCCCTCATCCTTCTCCGCTTGCGGGGAAGGTGCCCACTTGGGTGGATGGGCTGCTGGCAGCGGATGTAACCTCTGACACCGAGTTCCCCACCCGTCTCGCTCCGCGATCCACCCTCCCCGCGCTGCGAGGAGGGAGAAGCAAGCGAGAATCATTTCGATTTCCTGCGGACTTTTCGACGCAGCGTAGGTTGATTAGAAATTTCGTAACTATTTCAAAGCACTAAAACCCACATCCACCGCTTGACACTGGCGCGCCTCGTAACTATCAAGAACCCGCTTTGGGAAGGGGCTGTTTTGCCTTGCACGGGGGATGTTTAAGATGGCTAATCCGCGCGATACGAAAGACCAACCAGACGCAAAGCTCGGCGATATCTCCAGCCGTTTGAAGGATTTAGACGCCCGCATTGCGGCTGAAAAATCAGAAAAGCGAGCTGCGGAACAACCGTCGATGAAATATCAAGGGGCCTCGGATTATTCCAAGGGATACCGGCTGGCGAGTGAATTCGTTGCTGGTGTTCTGGTGGGCGGTCTTGTGGGGTTTGGGCTGGATAAGCTTTTCAACACCCTGCCGTTATTTCTAATTGTGTTTCTGCTCTTGGGTTTTGGGGCTGGTATTCTGAATATGTCGCGCTCTGCGAATAGGACACCACCCACCGCTGAAGAGCTTCGTAATATGCCGAAGCCTGATGACGACGAAGATGAGGATAAATAGTGGCTAACGATCCGATCCATCAATTCCGACTGCATGATCTTGCGGGCCCTGTAAATATTGCTGGCTATGAAATCAGCTTCACCAACTCTGCTTTGTTCATGGGCATCATTGTCGTTACCATCACGGGCATTCTTCTATTGGCCGCGCGCAAGGGTGCGCTGGTTCCGGGCCGTCTGCAATCAGTTGGTGAGATGTGGTATAGTCTTGTCGATAATATGGTGAAGAATGTATTGGGAGAAGAAGGCAAGGCTTTCTTCCCGTTAGTGTTCTCGCTGTTCTCGTTTGTTTTGGTTGCCAACATGATTGGCATGTTCCCATATTTCTTCACTGTGACCAGCCATGTGATCGTTACTGTTTCACTGGCCCTGTTTGTGGTGTGCTTGGTTGTTGTGGTTGGCATTACCAAGCATGGCCTCGGCTGGTTTAAGCTGTTTGTGCCACATGGCGTTCCGCTGGCTATTCTTCCAGTGATCTCAATCATTGAAATTATTTCATTTTTGTCGCGTCCGATTTCGCTGGGCTTGCGCTTGTTTGGAAACATGCTGGCCGGCCACATTGTTTTGAAAGTGTTCGCAGGCTTCGTTGTGAGCTTGGGCGCTTTGGGCGGTATTGGCATTCTGGGTGCCATTGCGCCAATGTTTATGGCCGTTGCTCTCACGGCGCTTGAATTCCTGGTTGCATTTCTTCAGGCCTTCGTGTTTGCCATCCTCACTTGCGTTTATTTGAACGACGCGCTTCACCCTTCACATTAACCTTTAACCCAAACGAAAAACTCTAGGAGAACTACTATGGATCCAGCAGCAGCAAAGCTCATCGGCGCAGGTATCGCATGCATTGGCATGGGCGGAGCCGGCATTGGCGTGGGCCACATTTTCGGCAACTACCTTGCAGGCGCATTGCGCAACCCAGCAGCCGCTGGTTCGCAATTCACCAACGCGCTCATCGGCGCCGCACTTGCTGAAGGCTTGGGCATTTTCTCGCTCGTTGTTGCCCTTCTTCTTCTCTTTGTTGCTTAATAGCACGATTTAATACATGGTTTAGGCTGGCCTTCGGGCTGGCCTATTCTTGTCATATGAGGCTGTCAGATGGCGACCACCACAACTGAAACCACCGAAGCACCGGGCGGGGAAAGTAAATTTCCACCTTTGGATGTTAAGTCTTTTCCATCACAGCTGTTTTGGCTGGTGATTTTCTTTGCGGCTCTTTATCTTTTAATGGGCCGTTTGGTGTTGCCAAAGCTGGCTGCTATTTTAAGTGCCCGCAAAGGCCAAATTGATGGCGATTTAGCTCGCGCTTCAGCGTTGAAAGATGAAACTGAAGCGGCTGTGAAGCATTATGAAAAGGCGTTGTTTGATGCCCGCGCCAAAGCCACTGATATTGGCCGCGACACACGTGCTAAAGTTTCTGCTGAGATTGATGCTGAGCAAGCCACGCTTGATGGTGCTCTTTCTAAAAAAATAAAAGATGCTGAAGCCAAGGTTGCCAAGGCAAAAGCCAAGGCCATGGAATCAGTTGAAAGCATTGCTGGTGAATCAGCTGCTGATATTGTTGCCAGCTTGACCGGCGGCAAAACATTAAAGACAGCTGTGGCCAAGGCCATAGCTAGCGTTAAGCGCTAAGGAGAAGGTTTATGCAATTTGATCAAACCTTTTTTGCACTCGTCGCCTTGGTTCTGTTCCTGGGTGTGGTGGTTTATGCTGGTGCCCATAAGAAGGCCGCTGCAGCACTTGATGATCGTGCCAAATTGATTTCAAAAGAACTCGATGATGCAAGGCAACTCCGTCTTGATGCCGAAAAGCTTCTCGCAGATTATAAGCAGAAGCGTGTTGATGCTGAGAAAGAAGCACAGGATATAGTGGCCCAAGCCAAATCGGCAGCCACTCAATATGGTGAGGAGGCTCGCGTAAAGTTAACGGAGACAATCGCCCGCCGTGTTAAGCAAGCCGAACAAAAGATCGCTCAAGCCGAAGCAGCAGCCACGAAGGATGTTCGCAGTTCTGCCACTGAATTGGCCATTGCTGCTGCAACCAAATTGATTTCAGAACAAAAGGGTGGCGCAAAACTGATTGCAGATTCAATCGCCGCTGTGAAATCACGTTTGAATTAATAACGCTAATATAAAGCTTAAAAACCCGGCCTTGGTGCCGGGTTTTTTATTGTTTTATTTCACTCCGCGGCCTGCTGGTAATCCTCAATCGGTGGGCAGGTGCAGATGAGATTTCTGTCGCCAAACACATTGTCGACCCGCGCCACTGTCGGCCAGAATTTCGCGTGCGATGATGTTTCACCCAATGGAAAATAGGCCTGTTGTTTTGAATAAGGGTGCGCCCATTCACCAAACAATTGCTTGTGGGTGTGGGGGGCATTTTTCAGAACATTGTTCAGCTTATCCGCGCGTCCCTGCTCCACGTCAGCAATCTCGCCAGCAATTGAAATCATCGCATCGCAGAAGCGGTCTAGCTCGCGCTTGCCCTCGCTCTCTGTGGGTTCGATCATCAGTGTATCGACCACAGGAAAAGACATGGTGGGGGCATGGAAGCCATAATCCACCAAGCGCTTGGCTACGTCTTCCACGGTGATCCCTGTGCGGTCCTTCAACCAGCGCAGATCAATAATGCATTCATGCGCCACCACACCGCCGGGACCAGAATAAAGCACGGGGAAATGGGGGTTCAAGCGCTTGGCCATATAATTGGCATTGAGGATGGCAATTTTAGTTGCTTGCGTCAGACCTTCGCCCCCCATCATGGCGATATACATCCATGAGATGGGAAGGATCGACGCTGAACCCCACGGTGCCGCCGACACAGCACCCGATTTGCGAATGCCGTTTTCAATCACATCATGGCCGGGCAGATGTGGCGCAAGGTGAGCGCGAACGCCAATCGGGCCCATGCCCGGCCCGCCGCCGCCATGAGGTATACAGAAGGTTTTATGCAAATTCATGTGGCAAACGTCCGCGCCCAATTCGGCAGGCCGCATAAGGCCGACTTGCGCATTGAGATTAGCCCCATCCAAATAAACCTGCCCGCCATTTTCATGAATGATTTTGCAGATGTCGATGATCGACTCTTCAAACACGCCATGGGTGGAAGGGTAAGTGATCATCAAGGCTGCGAGATTTTTAGCATTGGCTTTGGCTTTCGCTTCGAGGTCGCCCACGTCCACATTGCCGTGCACATCACAGGCCACCACCACAATCTTCATGCCCGCCATCGCGGCTGATGCCGGATTGGTGCCATGGGCCGATGTGGGGATAAGGCACACGTCGCGGTGCGTATCATTCCTGGAATCATGATAGCCACGAATGGCCAGAAGGCCTGCATATTCACCTTGGCTGCCAGCATTGGGCTGCAGCGACACATTATCAAAGCCGGTGATTTCACACAGCATGGCTTCCAAGCTAGCAAACATTTCTGCATAACCTTGCGCCTGATCAAGCGGCGCAAAGGGATGCATGTTGCCAAAATTGCCCCATGTGACAGGGATCATTTCACTGGCCGCATTCAGCTTCATGGTGCAGGAACCAAGTGCAATCATGGCTTGATCCAGTGCAAGGTCTTTGCCTTGCAGCAAGCGCAAATATCGCATCATTTCAGTTTCAGAATGATAGGAACTGAATGTGGGGTGGGTGAGATAGCTTGAGGTGCGTTGCAGAGATTGCGGAATGGCTGCAACGACAGTTGCTTCTTTGGTGCGGAACACTGCAAGCGCATTTTGCAAATCTTCTTCGCGTGTTGTTTCATCAAAGGATACGGCCACATGCGCGTCATCTACAAGTCGCATATTGATGCGCTTCTTTTTTGCAGCTGCCATGGTTTTTGAAGCATCACAGCGCACTGTAACAGTGTCGAAAAATGTTGCATTCGCCAATGAAGATTTTACACCACTGGCAAACCGAGCAGCAGTGTGATGCGCGTGAGAGGCAATCGCCTTCACGCCTTCTGGACCGTGATAGACCGCATACATTGAAGCCATTACAGAGAGCAGCACTTGGGCCGTGCAAATATTGCTGGTGGCTTTATCACGCCTGATATGTTGCTCGCGCGTTTGCAATGCCATGCGCAAAGCCCGGTTGCCTTGCGCATCGACCGACACACCAATCAGGCGACCGGGCATCACGCGCTTATATTCATCCTTGGTGGCAAAGAACGCCGCGTGTGGGCCACCATAACCCATGGGCACGCCGAAGCGTTGGGCAGAACCGATGGCAATATCAGCACCGAGTTCGCCGGGAGACTTAAGCAAGGCGAGCGCCAATAGATCTGTCGCCACAATTGCAAATGCGCCTGCGCCATGCAGATCAGAAATAGTGGATTTAAAATCTCGCACTTGGCCAGATGACCCGGGATAGGAAAGCAAAGCCGCGAAGACTTTGGCTGGTTTTAAATCTTTCAGCGGATCGCCGATTTCGATCTCAATGCCAAACCCTTTGGCACGGGTTTGCAACACCGCAATAGTTTGCGGGTGCGTGTCGGCATCCACAAAGAAAACATTGGCGGTGGATTTAGCAACGCGCTTGGCCATGGCCATGGCTTCTGCAGCTGCTGTGGCTTCATCCAACAATGAGGCATTGGCAATTTCCAAACCTGTGAAATCAATCACCACTTGTTGAAAATTGAGAAGTGCTTCAAGGCGGCCTTGGCTCACTTCAGCTTGATAGGGGGTGTAAGCCGTATACCAACCAGGATTTTCGAGCACATTGCGCAAGATCACTTTTGGCGTGATCGTGCCATAATAGCCCATGCCAATCATTGACGTGAAGACTTGGTTTTTGTTTGCCATTTTCTTAATGGCAGACAAAGCTTCACGCTCGCTCAATGCTGGAGGTAAATCGAGTGGACGCTTGCTGCGAATTTTCGCGGGCACGGCTTTGGTGATAAATTCATCCAGATTTGCAGCACCCAGACTGTCCAACATAGCTGCGGTTTCACTGGCGCTGGGGCCAATGTGGCGGGGAATGAAATCAGTTGTCATATCAGCCTTCCACAAACTTATCGTAAGCGGCTTTGTCCATCAGCGCATCTAATTCGCTTGGTGCACTGAGTTTCACTTTCATAAACCAGCCATCGTTCTCGGCCGCACGGTTTACCAAGGCAGGGTCGCCGGAAAGTTCACCGTTCACTTCAACAACCTCGCCTGAAACGGGTGTGTAAACTTCGCTGGCCGCCTTAACACTTTCGACAGTGGCGACTGAGGCGTTAGCTGCAATGGTTGAGCCGATCTTTGGCAGTTCAATATAGACCACATCGCCCAACTGTTCTTGTGCGTGATTGGTAATGCCAACAGTGGCAATGTTGCCATCGAGTGTGAGCCATTCATGATCTTTGGAAAATTTCATTTTGGTGTTTCCTATCGTTTGAAATTGTTGGGAACAAAGGGGAGCTTTACGATAACTGCTGACATGGCTTGCCCACGCACTAGCAAATTAATCTTGGTGTCGGGCGTTGCATAAGCTGTTTCAACATAACCCATGGCCACGGGGCCATTCACTGTGGGGCCAAAACCGCCTGATGTGATGACACCAATTTTGCGGCCACTCTCATCTTGAATTTCCGTGCCTTCGCGAGCGGGGGCGCGGCCCTCCGGCTTTATGCCCACGCGCTTTCGAGACACGCCGCCATGCAACTCACGCTGAACGCGGTGCGCGCCAATAAAGCCGCCCTCGGTGCGCCGGCGTTTGGCAATCGACCAGTTGAGGCCTGCTTCAATGGGTGAAGTGGTGGGGTCAATGTCATGGCCATAAAGGCAGAGGCCCGCTTCAAGGCGCAACGAGTCTCTCGCACCGAGGCCGATGGGTTTGACTTCTGAATCATTGAGCAACAGGTTCCACAGCAATGGAACGTCACGATCCAGAACAGCAATCTCAAAGCCGTCTTCACCCGTGTAACCCGACCGTGAAATGTAACAAGAAATGCCGCCCAGAACGAAATCCGCTGTTTGCATAAAAGCCATTGTTTGAATTTCTGGCGCTAGTCTCGCTAACACAGCTTCAGCTTTTGGTCCTTGCAATGCAAGCAAAGCCAAATCATTCCTTATGCGGAGTTTAATATTTTCGGGCAAATGTTTTTCGATCCAAGCATAGTCACCTATTTTGCAGCCAGCATTCACGATGAGATAAATCTCACCTTCACGACTGCCTCGCACAAACATCAGATCATCAATGATGCCACCGTCCGCATTGAGAAGTTGAGAATAGCGTTGTTGCAGCGGAAGAAGGCCCAGGACATCGGCGGGAATCAGTGTTTCTAAAAACGTCGCTGTCGTTTCAAAATCTGGCCCACGCAATGTGGATTGCCCCATGTGCGACACATCAAACAGACCTGCATTAGACCTTGTCCAATTGTGTTCGGCCAATACACCACTGGGATATTGCACTGGCATTTCATAGCCAGCAAAGGGCGCGAGCTTGGCGCCTAACGCTTTGTGGGCTTCATATAAAGGGGTGCGTTGAAGGGTCTCTTCACTCATCAATTGGTCTCCTGACAATAGGTTGCAAAATCCAACTCGCGTTGAACTTGCCCCTCTGTCAGGTACCTGAGAGTTTTCGCTTTTGAGTCACTCCGACACCCATCAGCTTTCTCCTTCGGTGAGCGACTTTAAATTAAAGCCTCTGCTCTCCAGATTTTATGTCCACACCAGCGGTCCTTTTGCCTGAGAGTTTCCGGGGCGGTTGCTCCTTCGGCGTTGGGTTACAAACCCAATCTCTCCCGCATGGGGTGGTCGAATATCGTCGTATTCATAGAATTATGAGTCGCAAAGTCAAGCCTGTTCAAAACTGGGTTGTTAGATGCGTCAACCAATCAGGAGAGGCGGCCACCAATGCAGCTTCAATATGTTTATCGTATCCTGTTAGAATTAGCCCGCCCAAAACAATCAGAATAATGCCCATAATCGATTTGAATGTTCTGCTCGCAGCCAAAAGTGTGCCGCGCGATCTTTGCAACACATTGCGTGACAGCAGCCCGATAATAACAAGTGGAATGCCCACACCGATGGAGAAGAAAATCATGGTCAGTGCAACTTGAAAAATATCTTTGCCTTGCGAGGCTAGCAAAGACGCGGCACCCAAAGTTGGCCCCACACAGGGGCTCCACACGGTGCCCAATAAAAGTCCGACACCAAACTGCCCGCCAACGCCGTTTGAAAATAGTCCGCTCATTTTTTCTTGGGACCAAGCGCTGATGGGTGCTGCTGCCATCGCAAATCGATCTTGCGCAGCGGGTAACAGCAAAATGAGGCCGAGCAGCACTAAAATAAGCGCGGCAATGCGCCGAAAATATCCACCATCAAGGCCTATGGAAAAGCCAACCAAGGCCACAAACAAACCAACAATCACAAATGAAAGAACCACGCCAATGCCAAGCGCTACTGGCCCAAATTTACTTTTGGATGAGGCGGTGCTGAGAACAATGGGCAGCAGCGGCAGAACGCAGGGTGACAAAATTGTCAGTGCGCCGGCTGCGAAAGCCAGCCCCAGTGTGCCGATCATTGCGATATTAGATCGCGCTGGCGATCAAGGATTCAATCGAAGCAGGATCAGTGTCGCCAACTGAGCGACCCATCTCATTGCTGCCCTTGAAACTGATCAAAGTGCTTTGGCTTTGGGCACCGAAGGCGCGCACAACATCGACTTGACCATCAAAATCCACGCGGAAAATAGTGATGTCTTTATATTTTGGTGATTTTAATAGGGTTCCAATAATTGGCGCTTGGGCCCGGCATGTGGGGCACCAATCAGCATGAATTGCAATGAGGATGGACTTGCCATCTTTCTGTGCTTTTTCAAAAGCAGCTTTAGTGAAAACGGGAAAACTTGCCGCATGCGCCAAGGAAGGCACAAGCGTGAAAACGGACAGCGCGAGGATATTGCGGCGATTTAACATGAATTTTGCTCCCAATTACAGACGCTCTAGCACATTTCGGAAAAATATGGATTTCAATTCATCATCACGAAAAGGTGTGAATTCAACTAGCCCAGATTAAAACGGGCCAAAACTTGCTTCACACTTTTTGCGGTTTTATCGACAATCTCTGCAAGCTCGGCATCAGATGCATTATAGGGTGGGGCCAAAATCACTATGTCACCATTCACACCATCGACATTGCCACCCACAGGATAACAAATGAGACCGTTTTCCAAAGCTTGCTGGCGAATATTCAGCGCCAGTTTGAGTTCTGCTGGAAATGGCGCTTTGGTTTGGCGATTGGCCACCAGCTCAGCAGCGATGAAATAACCCCTGCCCCTAATATCACCAATTGCTTCCACGCCATGAAAAGCATCCGCCAGCATAGATTTTAATTTCTGTTCATTGGCGGCCACTCGCTCCACCAGTTTTTCCCGTGTTACAATTTTCTGTACAGCAACGCCAGCCGCACAGCATGTGGTGTGGCCCGTGAAGGTGTGGCCCGTTTGTGGGATGTGATTGAATGCAGCGCTCACTTTATCAGAATAGATGGCGGCCCCCAATGGAAGGTAGCCTGCAGCAAGGCCTTTGGCGATCGACATAATGTCTGGCTCCACGCCATCTTTTTCCAAGGTGCGCCACGTGCCTGTGCGCCCCGCACCACACATCACCTCATCTGAAATCATCAGCACACCATAACGATCACAAATCTCGCGCACGCGTTTGGCATAACCGGCAGGAGCAGGAACACAGCCACCAGCAGCACCCACAACGGGTTCGAAAATAAAAGCGGCTATGTTTTCAGCACCGGCCTCTAAAATTGCATCTTCCAGTTCTTTGGCGCTTACTTCGCCCACTGTTTCTGCTGTTGACCCTGCAATGGGACGATAGTCATTGGTTGGGCTGAGGCGGATCACATCAAGGAGTGAGCCCACAAAGGCGGCTTTGCGTTCCAAGAAGCCACTCACCGACAAGGCGCCCAATGTATTGCCATGCCAGCTTCGTTCACGCGCGATGAACTTGCGGCGGCTCATTTCGCCACGCGCTGCATGATATTGCAAAGCAAGCTTTAAGCAGCTTTCCACTGCTTCTGAGCCCCCTGTCACATAAACCATGTGATTGAGCGTGCCGCCACAGCGCGTGCGGATGATATCTGAAAGTTCTTCAAGAGCATCAGACGTGAAATTATAGCGATAACCGTGGGCGATGCGGTCTAGCTGCGCTTTGATGGCGTCGTTCACTTCGGTGTTGGAATGGCCGATACAATACACGGCGGGGCCGCCTGAGCCATCAATATATTGCTTGCCATCGACATCATGAAGGTATGACCCTTTGGCCCAAGAGATTTTGGGCAGGTGATCCGTATTTTTAAGGGCGCTGGGTGTATTGTTCATCTTGTGATCTCAGGTTTCATCATGCAGTCTAGCGGGAAAATATTTTTAGCGAAAAGGATTTCAGCATGAGCATTGGCATAAAGCCCATGCGTGAGGGACAAGAGGATGCGGTGGCGGTTCTGATCCGGCAACTGCCAAAAGACTTGGGGCTGGCCTATGTGCCAAAAATGACAGGCCAAAACTTGCGTGATGCCAAAGGCTTGGCCCATGTTATGGTGGCTGAAGACGCTGGCCTTTTACTGGGGGTGTGCTTGTGGACCATGACTTACTCCAGCTGGCGGGGCTGTGCTGGAATTTATGTTTCGGACCTCTACGTTATCCAACACGCGCGCGGGCGCAAAATTGGTGAGCGCCTGCTGCGCGGAACTATTTTGGAATCCCAAAAGCGTGGAGCAAAATTTATCAAGATGGAAGTTGAAGCCAGCAATGAAGCGGCGGCACGGTTTTATAAGCGCCTAGGGTTCAAGCATAAATTAGACGACCAGATTTTCATTTTAGAACCAACTGAATTTGAACAGATTGCAGGGAGAAGTGAGTGATGACAATAAAAACAGTGGGATTGATTGGCGTTGGCCTGATGGGCCATGGCATTGGCAAAAATATTTTGAGCAAGGGTTTTAAGCTGAATGTTCTGGCCCACAAAAACCGTGCACCTGTTGAGAGCCTGATGTCCAAAGGGGCCACCGAATGCAAATCCGTGGCTGAAATTGCTGCCGCCTCGGATATGGTTATTTTGGTGGTGACCGGCACGCCCCAGGTGGAAGCGATTGTGTTAGGGACGGATGGATTGCTGGCCCATGGGCGCAAAGGATTGGTGATTGCTGATTGTTCTACAGCTGAACCAGACTCCACACAGCGACTGGCTGCTGAGGCTGCAAAACATGGCATTCATTTTGTTGATACGCCCATGACACGCACACCCAATGAAGCCGAAGCCGGAAAACTAGGGTTGATGGTGGGCGGCGATGCAGCCATTCTGGATATGATTAAACCCGTGCTTGAATGTTTTGCAGATTTAATTGTGCACACAGGCGAAGTGGGCACGGGCCACCAAGTTAAATTGATCAACAATTTTCTCTCGGTGGGTCACGCAACTATTGCAGCTGAAGCCATTACGGTGGCTGCCAAGGCTGGTGTGGATATGGCAGCCTTGCAGCGCGTTATTATGGGCGGTGGAGCAGCATCTGTGATGTTTGGTCGGCTGATCAATGTGCCGCTCTCTGATGATGATAGCCACGCCAAATTTGCCATTCGTAATGCCCGGAAGGATTTGCGCTATTACACAAACATGACAGAAAAATTGCCCGTGGCCTCATTCATGGCTGAACAAGTGCACCAAACTTTGGTGATGGCTGAAACCATGGGTTATGGCGAACGCTACGTGCCACGCTTGATTGATGTGATGATGAAACTTGCGGGGTTAAAGAAGTAACTACCGCTTCTTTGTCTTTTTCACCGTTGGCTTCGGCCTGGCTCTTTTTACGGCCGGCTTGGGTTCAGGTTTTGGTTTGGGTGGCGGATAGTTCACAGCAAAGATTGACGGCAGCTCTTCTGGTTCCACTTCCACAACGCGCCGCGGTGCCATGGGAGCAGCACCCGGCTGCGGCATTAAGATTGGAACAATCGGTGCTGTGTGTGCGATGATGCGGGGCAACACCGCTAACATATCAGTCACGTCACTGGCGGCCATGGCTTGGCCAATTAAATAGCCTTGGCCCAAATCGCAACCCAGCTGCGCTAAGCGATCAACTTGGGCCTGAATTTCGATGCCTTCAGCCACCACCACCATACCCAAACTGTGGGCAAGATCAGTGATCGACGTAATAATCATGCCGCTGCGATGGTCGAAACTTTCAGGTGCGATAAACGATCGATCAATCTTGAGAGTATCAAATGGCAAATCGCGCAGGCTTGATAGGCTGGAAAAGCCAGTGCCGAAATCATCACAGGCCAAACCCACACCCAGGCTACGCAGGCGTTCAAACAGCCGCGCTGCGCGTTCAGGGTGGCGCATGATCACAGATTCAGTGACTTCTATTTTTAGACTGTTGGAATTTAAACCCTCACGATTTAAAATGGCTTGAACTTGCTCCAGAAAATTTTTCTCAAGCAAATGACTGGGAGAAATATTCACAGAAACAAAGAATGGCCGATCATGCCGCAGCACACGCTGCCAAATGCCCAGCTGCCGGGCGGCTTGCGCCAATACGATTTGACCAATTTCGCTGATCATTCCCGCCTGTTCAGCCATATCAATGAATTGAGCCGGCGGCAGAACGCCTTGGGTGGGATGACGCCAACGGGCCAGCGCTTCAAAGCCCGCAATATCTAAATTATTGAGATGAGCAATAGTTTGATATTGCACTTCAATTTCGTCACTGGCCATGGCACGGCGCAAATCAGATTCCAACGCAAGTTGGGCTGCGCGTTCATCTTTCAAACTTGTGTCAAACATCACAGTTTGTGCGCCGCCGCGCTTTCGCGCCTCGAGAAGAGCACTGGCCGCTTGTTGTTGCAACATTGTGGCGGTGACACCGCGGCTGCTGGAATGGGATATGCCAATGCTGGCTGTGAGAAAAACATCTTGCTGAGGAAGCTCTATGGCCGCGGCCAATGATTTGCTGATCTCCTCGGCCAAGGCAAGGGCACTGCGCCTGGCAATGGCTTCGATCACCAACACAGCAAATTGACTGCCAGAGATGCGTGCCACTGATTCATCAGGAGCGAGGCACTCCAAAATGCGCCCACCGGCCATAAGCAAAAGCCTATCGCCATAATCATGGCCCAAGGCTTCATTAAGGGTTTTAAAGCGATCAAGATCAACCAGTATAAAACGCACTGGTAAAGCCACGGGTTTGGTGAGTTCGCGCTCCAGTCGGTCAATGAACAACGCCCGGCTCGGCAGGCCTGTCACAGGATCGTGCACTGCATCTTGCACCAAGCGCTCTTCAGTTTCCTTGGATCGTGAAATATCCGTGAGCGTGCCAATGCAACGATCCAAGTCGTTGTTGGTGCCGGGAATAGCGCGAGCGCGAAGGGCAAACCATTGATATTGACCTTTAGAATTGCGCAAGCGCAATTCTAAATCAATCACCTGGCCGATTTGAATTTTCGAGTCTTCCACCTCTGCATGATAAAGCAACACATCATTGGGGTGGATGATATTGATGAAAGTTTGCCGCAAATTCAGCCGCCAATCGGCGGGGAAATAGCCCAAGGCTTTCGGCAATTCGTCGCCAATGTCCAAATGTTTTTCTTCTGGCTGCCAATCCCAAAGATAATGCATGGCGCCTGTTAAAGCCAAGCTGCGGCGGCTGGAATCAGTGATAAAAGGTTTTGCGGCCAAGCCTTGGCTAAAGACAAATCTTACAACCACCAAAAGTAAGGCAATGAGTGCCGCCGCCAATGCGCCTGTGAGCAGAGGTGATAGATAGGTTCCGCGCTGTTCCGCTTGACTCGCGATTCCTGCAAAAACTGTCCAAGCGCCAATGGCCGACCAAAAAAATAGACCGGGGTCAATCATGGCCTTAATTTTGGTGCGATGGGTGGCCGTGATTGCAAAGCCAGCCACAGAGATTGCTGCGAAAACAATACGGGCCAAACTGGTGGCGCGGCGCGGCTCTACAAATGAAAAGATGAAGTTGGCGCAAAGGCCCGCCAGCAACAACAAGATCGCAAGCCCTGCAAGAGGCACAACAGTTCTGATCCTCGTAAAAGTCATCACACAAACCAAAAGGCTGGTTGCCATTGCCGTTTCAACAATGGCCCGCACAATGGGCAGAGCTAAATCTTGCGCAGAGAATTGGCCGATGAGAACATGTGCTTCTGCTCCTTCCAGCACGATGAACAACAGGCTGGCAAAAGCGAAAGCAAATGCGGTCAGCAAAGCGGGTCTTGGACGGAAGCCATAAAGTGCTAAAATTCCAAAGGTGACAAGAAGTCCAATGCCAAAAACCAACCCTTGGAAAAACGAAAGAGTGCTGGTTTGCGCGGCAAAGGCCTGCCGCTGCCATAGGCTTGCCGAAAGTTCTGACGTGCCATTTTCAATGGCAATATTATAGGTTTTGTGGGCGGGCACTGTGATGCTGTAAGTCTTGAAATCAATTACATCGCTGCCTTCAAGGGCCAAACCATCCGTTGCAATGGCACTGAGAGGGGCCATGGTGCTGGACCTGATATCAATGAGCCCAGAGCCAGAAAATCGCTGCGGCTCGACCGCCAAAATAAATTCAAGGTTGGTGTCGGTGTTGTTATTAAACGAATAGAGCGACCAATAAAATGTTGGGCCGGGACCTTTAGCTTTTAATTCAAGGGGCTTTGCATCGCCGGGGCCCTGAATGGAAATTTGGTCGCGTTCGGCGGCTATGGGTGTGCGATACGGAGCAAGGTCCACTTGCGTTGTTTTCGCATCGACATTCAAAATGGCTTCCGACGCAAAAGACCTATTAAAACTCAAAAGGGTGCACAGCAAAAACCCAAGCAGAATTCCAATGTTTTTATGCGACCGAATCATAAGCGTGAGTGTAGCCGCCAGATGACCTCAATGCGATTCTCGGTTATGAGTTGTCAGCCGGGCAAATAGAATATGATCTTCCCATTGCCCAGCAATTTTCAAATAGGATTTGGCATAGCCTTCCTGCTCAAATCCAACCCGCTTCAGCAATGATATGGAAGCCGCGTTATGGGGCAAGCAAGCCGCCTCCAACCGGTGCAACTTCATGTCAAATTGCGTATAGGGAATGAGCAATTGCAGCGCGTGTGTCATCAAACCTTGGCGCGAAAATTCTGCGCCGATCCAATAACCTAGTGTTGCCATTTGGGCCACGCCGCGCCTGATATTGCTGAGGGTGATGGCCCCAACCAAAACCTGCTCGGCGTTGAAAGCAAACAGGGCTTGGCCCCGGTCATCATCAGAAAGTTTGTCATAAATATGCAAGCGATAACGAAATGCTGTGCGGGTGAATTCATCGTCTTGCCATTCTGGCTCCCATGGTGCCAGAAAGGGGCGGCTGGCTTTGCGCAAAGCCACCCATGCACTGAAATCATCCATTTCCGGCGGGCGCAGCATAATCTTGGTCGAGCGCAAGATTGGCCCTGCGCCGAGCTTTCGAAATGGCAGCCTAAAACTCAATTGTGGATGAATCGCGCAGCCAAAGTGGCGTGGCTTTCCAAGGCAGAAAGTTGACCGACCGCACTTAATGATGGCACGGCTGAGCGAAAAATCTCTGCAGCCAGTTTGCGCACTTGCGCAATGGTGACGGCTTCAATTTTTTTGATCAGTGTTGCCATTTCAGGCACTTCGCCAAAGGCCAAAAACTGCCGCGCAATTTGGTCGGCCCGCGAAGAAGCACTTTCAAGGTTCATAACAATGCTGGTTTTCAATTGGGCCTTGGCGCGATCAATTTCTTTATCGGTAATTTCGTCGGCCATAGACATCATCACATCAGATGTCACTTCCATCAGGTTTGGGGTGTGGTCGGGCGAGGTTGCCGCATAGACACCCAATTGGCCAGCATCTTCATACATCGTGCCAAAAGCAAACACGCTATAACAGAGGCCCCGTTTTTCTCGCACCTCTTGAAACAGGCGCGAAGACATACCGCCACCCAATATGCTGGCCAGAACTTGCAGCTGGTAAACCCGAGGATCGCGGTAGTTTGGCGCCGGAAAAGAAAATACAATGTGGGTTTGATCTAGCGGTTTTTGCTCGGTATGCGCAGTTCCCGCAAAAGTGGGGGGGTGACGTTGAGGAGCATGGCCGTGCGGAATTTTGCCAAAATGTTTTTCAGCTTCTTCGGCAAATTTTTTATGATCGACGTTTCCCGTGGCACATACTACCATACGTGAGCCCCAATAATTGCGGGCACGCCAAGCCAGCATTTGCTCGCGTGTCATAGTTTGCACCAGTTCGGTTGTGCCCAGAATGGAACGGCCCAAGGGGTGATCGCCATAACTTGCTGATTGCGCAAGATCGAAAACCAGATCATCGGGTTGATCTTTGGAAGCGGCAATCTCTTGCAAAATCACATCTCGTTCGCGTTCCATTTCACTCGCATCAAGTGTGGACTCTGTAAAAATATCGGCGAGAATATCCATGGCCAAGGGCCAATCGGCTTTCAAAGTGCGGGCGTAATAAGTTGTGGTCTCCATGCCTGTGGCGGCGTTTATTTCGCCGCCCGCACTTTCAATTTCTTCGGCTATGCTTTGCGCTGTGCGCCGCTTCGTGCCTTTAAACGCCATATGTTCCAAAAAATGCGCGATGCCATTTTCTTCGGGCCGTTCATCGCGTGCACCAGCTTTGACCCAAATGCCAAGCGCCACCGATTCCAGATGTGGCATGTTGTGCGTGATCACATGCAGGCCGTTATTCAGCCTGGTAATTTCTACTGTCATTTATTCTCCCGTCAGCGTCTTCCGTTGGAAAGGATGAAATCCTTCACTTCGCTTGCGCTGTTTGACAGTATTGTGAAACTTTCTGGTGCATTCATCAAGTGTGTAAGTCGAGATGGTAAATTTGGTCTGACACCGGAGGCTTTTTCAACCGCATCGGGAAATTTGGCGGGGTGGGCTGTTGCAAGTGTGACCATCGGAGAGGATGTGCTGGTTTTTTGGGCAATGGCGTAACCAACTGCCGTGTGCGGATCGAGCAATTCTCCGGATTCTGCCAAAACCTTTGCAATTGTTGCAGCTGTTTCGGTTTCAGTGGTGGCGCCTGAATCGAATTCATGGCGAATAGATTTCAAGGCTTCGGCTTGCAAAGTGAAATGGCCTGATTGTTTCAAACTTTCCATGTGGGAGCGCACAGCAGCAGCATCGCCATTATTGGCGAGATAAACGAGACGCTCAAAGTTGCTGGAGACTTGAATATCCATGGATGGGCTTTGCGTGGCATGAACACCGGTGATGGTATAGCTTCCGGTTTTAAGGGTGCGGTCCATTATATCGTTGCTATTGGTGGCAATTACCAAGCGATCAATGTTTAGGCCCATGCGTTTTGCAGCAAGGCCCGCAAACACATTGCCAAAATTGCCGGTGGGCACCGTGAAGCTGACAGCACGATCAGGTGCGCCCAATTGCAGGGCTGCATAAAAATAATAAACAATCTGGGCCATGATGCGACCCCAGTTGATCGAGTTCACGCCCGCAAGGCCCACATCATCGCGAAATTTCAGGTCATTAAAGAGAGATTTTACAATCGCCTGGCAATCATCGAAATTGCCTTCAATGGCAATATTATGGATTGACGGGCTGGTGACAGTGGTCATCTGGCGGCGCTGCACATCGGATACTTTGCCATGGGGGTGCAGAATAAACAGGCTGGCATTTTTGTTGTGTTGGAAGGCATCGATGGCGGCTCCGCCTGTGTCACCGGATGTAGCGCCAACAATAACGGCGCGGCGATTGTGTTTGGCCAATGACCAATCCATCAAGCGCGCCAAAAGCTGCATGGCCACATCTTTAAACGCGATTGTGGGGCCATGGAAAAGTTCGAGCAGATACTGATTGGGAGCGAGCTGTTTGAGGGGCGTGGTTGCGGGATGATGGAACGCGGCGTAGGCCGCGTCGATCATTGTGCGAAGATCAGTGTCTGGGATAGACCCCGCAGTGAATTTTGAGCAGATGGCAAAGGCAACATCAGCATAGGGTTTTCCCCGCAGGGCCAGTTGTTCACTCCGTGAGATTTGCGGGAAAGTTTCGGGGAGATACAATCCGCCATCACGCGCGAGGCCTGAAAGCATTGCGCCTTCAAAATCAAGAACGGGTGCTTCACCACGGGTAGAAATGTATTTCAAAACAACTTCTCCAACTATTGTCATTGCCGGATTTATTCCGGCAACCCATCTTACACCACGCTCAGGCGGCCGAATTTGCGCCACGGTGGGTCCCCGCAATAAATGCGGGGATGACAGATTTTAGGGGATGACTTAGCGGCCCTGCCCTTTGCGATCAAGCATCAGTCTTCTTCACCAAAGACTTTGCAAAAAAGCCTGTTACAGCCAAGAGCGCTGCGGCCAAACCAAACCACGTGATGGCATAGCCTAAATGGTTATTGCTCAGCTCCACCGTTGGTTTTTGGGCAAAGGGGGCTGTTGGATTTTCGCCTTCGGGCAATTTTTGCAAAATAAACGGCGCGACCTTGGCATCGGCGGGTGCCCCTGCTGCGGCTTGCATGGCAGGCAGATCCCACCAATACCATGTGTTGTTGGCCTCATCATTATCATTGTCGAAATAACCTCGACCTTTGTGGTGAACGCGCACAACGCCGGTTATTTTTTCAGTCTTCGCGGAAGCGGTAGCAAGTGGTTTTTCGGATGAGGCGCCAGCATCGACTAAAACAAAAATGCCGTCGGTGCTGGTAAAAGGTTCAATAATTTCCCAACTGGGTTTTCCGTCAAAGGATGATATTTTTGCCAATGCGTGCGCAGGCTCACTGAGGCCTTCGGTTGCGACTTTGAGATATTCAATGTCTTCGCCTTTGGATTGCTTTTCAAGGGCTGCGGCCAAGGTGATGGGTTCGGACTTCATGCGTGCCTCGAGAGCGGCAATCATTTTGGTCTTTTCATCAAGTCTGTAAACTTGCCATGTGCCCAACCCACAGAGGATGATTATGCCAATTGCAGCAGAAAAGAGCAGCGGTAGTAGCCGCTTCATTTCAATTTGCCTTCTTGCGCACTGGTTACCCATTGTTGGCAGATGAGGAAACCTTTGGCGGGGCGCAACATAATCATCGGCAGAATAATCAGAACAGGAATAGCAATCATCACATGCACATACCATGCAGGACTATAAGCCACTTCGACACCGAGGATGGACCCCACACCAAAGACGCAAGCAAACAACATGACGAACCAAGTGGCTCCATCGCCACTATCGGCAAAGTCATAGGAAAGGCCGCAGGAACTGCAAGACTTGGCGACAGTCAAATAGCCATTGAACAATTTTCCGCGCCCACAGCGCGGACATTTACCGCCGACCCCGGTTGTAACAGGCGAGATCGGCGGATAATAATTTTCAGTCATCACTCAATCGGCAATACGCCGCCGTGGTTGCCCCAGATATAAATTGCGGCAAACAGGAACAGCCAAACCACGTCTACGAAGTGCCAATACCAAGCGGCAGCTTCGAAACCAAAGTGTTGCTTTGCAGTGAAATCGCCCTTTTGCGCGCGGAAAAGGCAGACGATGAGGAAAATGGTTCCGATTAACACATGGAAGCCGTGGAAACCCGTTGCCATGAAAAAAGTTGAACCATATATGCCGCCAGAAAAAGGGAACATGGCATGGGCATATTCCCAAGCTTGAACGCACGTGAACAAGGCGCCCAAGAGGATGGTGAGAACCAAGCCATTGATCAAGCCTTTGCGATCATTATTCAACAGCGCGTGGTGCGCCCATGTTACAGTTGTGCCGGATGTGAGCAAGATGAGGGTGTTAACGAGAGGCAGATGAAATGGGTCGAAAACAACAGTTCCCTTTGGGGGCCAGATGCCACCTGTGAAGGCGATACGAGCTGCCATTTTGGCTTCGCCTGTGAAGAGGCTGGCATCGAAAAATGCCCAAAACCACGCCACAAAAAACATGACTTCAGACGCGATGAACATCAACATGCCATAACGCAAGTGCAGTGACACTACGGCGGTGTGGTCACCAGCATGAGCCTCCGAGATGATATCACGCCACCACATGAACATGGTGTAAAGGATGAGCCCAAAGCCAATGATGACAACGGCTGCGGTCGAGCCGTGCATCCAGATGATAGCACCAACTGCGGTTATAAATGCAGAAACGGCACCCACGACAGGCCAAGGACTTGGGTTGACAAGATGATAGTCGTGATTTTTGGCATGTGCGTCGGCCATATTGGTGTGCTCCTCGATTAGTTCGTTTTGGCTTCCGCGGTTTTATCCGCATCGGCTGGATAGAAAGTATATGATAGAGTAATCTGGTGAATGCCCTTGGCATCCGCATCGTCTAGAATAGCAGGATCGACAAAAAACATCACGGGAAATTCATCGGATTGCCCTGGCTTCAATGTATGTTTAGTAAAGCAAAAACATTGAATCTTATCGAAATAGGCGCCGGCTGCCGGCGGCGAAACATTATAGACTGCACTGCCTGTTGTGACATTCGCGCCTTTATTCTGCGCTTCAAAATAAGCCATGTTCTGCTCGCCAATATTGACTGTCATTTCAGTTTGTTTGGCATGAAACTCCCAGGGCAATGCGCCCGAGGTATTGGCATCAAAGCGGATCGAAATTTTTACGTCAGTGGATTTTTTGGGAGCGGCTTCCGCGCGTTGCGTGGTGCCACCAAATCCGGTGGCTTTGCAAAAGGCTTTATAAAAAGGGACAGCGGCATAAGAGAGACCCAGCATCGAGAAAGTGACTGTTGCCGCGGCTAACGCCACTTTAAGATTTTTGCTGCGGCTCATTGGTGAACACCATGGGCGGCTTGATAGATGTTCACCAATGTTGTGATGAAAATCAGAACTAACACAGCTGCAAGGCACAGGCCCATGACGACGCTGTTGCGCCTGCGCCGCTTCAAATCTTCGGGGGAAAAAGCTGCTGGAACCTTGCGTTCAGTCACATCAACACCGGAAGATTGAGCAGACGTTCTACCAAGATGAGGCTAAACACTGCAAAAAGCCAATATATAGAAAAGCCAAACAAATGCTTGCAGGCTCTGTCAGATGCAGCGCCCTCCGGAGCGCGATAAACATCAACCGCATCTTTCAAGAACACAAGTGTGAGAAAGCCAGCGCCCACTGCATAAAGCAGCCCGGCGGTTCCGGTTAACACTGGGAGAGCAACGGTTGGCAGCGTTAGAATTGTGTAGATTAAAATCTGCTTGCGCGTTTCGGCGCGGCCCTGAACATTAGGCAGCATTGGAATATTTGCCTTTTCGTAATCGCCTTCGCGAAACAAAGCCAGCGCCCAGAAGTGCGGTGGTGTCCACATGAAGATAAGCAAAAACAGCGCAATGGAACCGAGATCAACGGTGTGGGTGACGGCCGCCCAAGCAACGATCGGTGGGAATGCTCCAGCTGCACCGCCAATGACAATATTTTGCGGCGTATAGCGCTTCAAACCGATTGTGTAGATGACAACATAAAAGAAAATGGTGAAGGCCAGCAAAGCGGCAGATTGCCAATTTACCAACAGGCCCAGCATCAAAACAGAACCTGCTGCCAAGGTCATGCCAAAGCCCAATGCTTCGCCGGGTTGAATGGCACCGCGTGGGATGGGGCGCTTGGCTGTGCGCTTCATCACAGAGTCGATATCGGCCTCATACCACATGTTCAGGGCACCAGCGGCCCCTGCCCCTATGGCGATGCACAGAATTGTAATGAAGCCCAACCATGGATGGATGTGGCCGGGCGCTGCCACCAGACCGACAATTGCAGTGAAGATCACCAGAGACATGACGCGTGGCTTGAGCAGCGCAAAATAATCAGCCGCTGTTCCTTGGCCGCCTTGGGCAAAGGAACTCTCCGAAAATTCTACGTGCTCTATTGTCATTGTGTTACTTAATTACTGGCAGCGTGTTGAACTGGTGGAATGGTGGTGGTGAAGGCAAAGTCCATTCCAAAGTTGTAGCACCCACACCCCAAGGATTGGCTGGCGCTTGAACTTTTTTGGCATAGGCAGAGAAAACGCCAACTAAGAACACCAAGACACCAAAGGCCGAGATGAGCGAACCCCATGTGGACACTTCATTCCACGCTTCATAGGCTGCTGGATAATCAATATACCGACGTGGCATTCCAGCGAGACCAAGGAAATGTTGCGGGAAGAACAAAATGTTCACGCCAATAAATGTGATCCAGAAATGAGCCTTGGCGATGGTTTCATTATACATATAGCCCGTGATTTTTGGGAACCAGTAATACCAGCCACCAAAGATCGCAAACACAGCACCAAGCGACAGCACATAATGGAAATGAGCAACCACATAATAAGTGTCCTGCAAGCTGCGGTCCACGCCGGCATTGGCCAACACCACGCCTGTTACACCACCAACGGTGAACAAGAAGATGAAACCAATGGCCCAATACATAGGCGCGCGGAACTCAATTGAGCCACCCCACATGGTAGCAATCCACGAGAATATTTTCACGCCAGTTGGAACGGCAATGATCATTGTTGCTGCCAAGAAATAGGCTTGGGTATCGGCATCAAGGCCCACGGTATACATGTGGTGAGCCCAAACAACGAAACCAACAACGCCAATCGCCACCATGGCATAAGCCATGCCGAGATAGCCGAATACGGGCTTCTTTGAGAATGTCGAAATGATGTGACTGATGATACCAAAGCCTGGCAAAATCAGAATGTAAACTTCGGGATGGCCGAAGAACCAGAAGAGATGTTGGAACAGCACCGGATCGCCGCCCTTCGATGCCACAAAGAATGCGGTGCCAAAGTTACGATCAGTCAGCAACATAGTGATACCGCCTGCGAGCACAGGAAGAGATAACAACAACAAGAACACGGTTACCAAAACCGACCACACGAACAAAGGCATTTTGTGCAGTGTCATGCCGGGTGCACGCATATTGAATATAGTCGTGATGAAATTGATGGCACCAAGGATTGAAGAAGCGCCTGCAATATGCAGCGAAAGAATAGCAAAATCCATCGCAGGGCCGGGTTGGCCCGAGGTTGAGAGCGGTGGATACATGGTCCAGCCGCCACCCACACCGTGCATTCCTGGCGGGCCTTCTACGAACATTGAAATAAGCAGCAATGCAAAAGACGGAATGAGCAGCCAGAAAGAAATGTTGTTCATGCGCGGGAAGGCCATATCGGGTGCGCCAATCATGAGCGGCACAAACCAATTGCCAAAACCACCAATCATCGCGGGCATGACCATGAAAAAGATCATGATGAGGCCATGGGCCGTGACGAATGCATTATACATTTGCTTGCCATTATCGATGGCTGAATCGGCCGACACGCCATAAACCATTTGAGCAAGTCCGTTGAAATACTGAATGCCGGGATGGGCTAATTCTAAACGCATCATAACGGAAAGGAAGCCGCCAATCACGCCCGCCATGATCGCAAACCACAAATACATTGTGCCAATATCTTTATGGTTTGTGGAGTAAAGATACCGACGCCAGCCTGATGGATCAGCGTGAGCGTGGTCGTCATGTAATGCGTTAGCAGTTGCCATTTTCAGGTGCCTCTTAATTCAAATCAATTTTGCGCGAGTTGGCCTTTGGCCTTCAACATTGCGAACAGGAAATCACGGGCTTGTTCCACGCTCGCGGTTTTAACTTTATTGGACCAAGCATCAAAATCAGCCTGTGAAACCACATGGACTTCGATGGGCATATAGGCGTGGTTTTGGCCACAGAGCTCAGAACATTGGCCGTAATACACACCTTCCTTGGTGGCCTTGAACCAATCTTCGTTCAAACGTCCGGGAATGGCGTCAATCTTCATGCCGAATGAAGGGATTGTCCATGCGTGGATGATGCCTTCAGGGTCTGATGTTACTATCATCTTTACTGTTTTGTTGACAGGCACAATCACGGGCACATCAGTTGCCAGCAAATAGGGCGAGCCATCTTTCTTTGCGTCCGCTTCGGCTTTCAAATAGGATGTGAATGTGACTTTTGCAGTCTTGTCATCATTCAAGCCTAAATCTGGATATTCATAAGTCCAATTCCAGCTCGGGTTGCCAATGGCTTTAATGGTCATATCTGGAACAGGGATATCGCGCTGGAGATAAAGCAGGCGGATCGACGGAATGGCAATGCCAACAAGAATAAGAACTGGGATAATGGTCCATGCCACTTCGAGGCCAGCGTGGTGGGTGGTTTTCGATGGCACAGGATTGGCTTTGGAATTAAATTTCACCATTACGATAATCAGGAGCGCCAAAACAAAAGCAACAATACCGCTGATGATCCAGACCAGAATATTGTGAAACCATACAATGTAATCAGCAACAGGGGTCACTGGATCTTGCAAACCTAACTGCCAAGGAACGGCTTTTCCAGCTTCGGCAAAAGCACTCAAAGGTGCGAACAGCATTAACCCGGTCACTGCGAAAGCTAATATTTTTTTTGTGTTGCTCGTCATCGCGTCAAATCCTCAAAATCTCACAAGCCGTGTACAAGCCTGTAGGGTCCCTTGGGGGGACTCATGATTGGCTCGATTGTTCACCACATAATACGGGTGGCTGCAACTTAATCGAGCGCGGCAAAACGTCATTGGAACAGGTGCAGGACCAAGCATGCACAAAAGCATCGGAATTCTGCCGTAATTGAGAGTGAAAACTTACAGAAAATACGGTTGTTTTTGACGGAATCTGGCGCTAAGAGCCGCTCAACATTCATTTAAGGGAAAATGCGAATCTTGAAAATTAAATCGATTTGCCAGACAGCACTTGCCGCGGTGGTTCTTATGGTCGTGTCGGGAGCTGCTTTCGCGCAGGACACAACGGCGCAAGACCCTGCAAAACTGCCGCCCCAAAACTTAGGCCCGCGCAAAACTGCGCCTGCTGCTGGTGCTCCGGCGGCACCGCCTGCTCCACAGACTGTTGCCACGCATGGCAAATGGCAAATTCAATGCGGTGACATTCCCGCAGAAAACGGCCAACCTGCAGGTAAGTCCTGCGGTATGATTCAAGCCGCGAACAGCGAAACCAATCCTAATATTGGCATTTCGCTTATTATTAATAAGTTGAAGCAAGGCGACAAGACACAAACTTTGATGCGGGCTTTGGTGCCCATCGGCGTTTATCTGCCCACAGGTATTGCCATGGAGATTGATGGCGCGGCCCTTGAAGGACGCATGAATTTTACACGCTGCAACCCGCGCGCTTGCGAAGGCTTTGGTGAAGCATCGCCTGCTTCTTTGAAGAAATTCATGAAGGGCAAAGTTGCGACGTTCTATATTTATGATCGACCTGGCAACGGTTACCCGATCAAAATTCCGCTCGAAGGCTTTGCTGAGGGTTTGGCGGATCTCGCTAAATTCTAAGATTTTTAAATTAAAAATAAACTGGGGCGTGCACTGGAAGGTTTGCGCCCCTTTGCTTATGTTGGGGCATGACCCAAACCCATTCTGATGATTTGAATAGATTAGGCGGCTCTGCTGCTCTTGCCCGTGTGGCCGATACTTTGGCCAAAGCAGATGATGGCGAATTGTTTATAGAGCAATCGCAATCTGAAAGTTTTGTGTTTGATGACGGGCGGCTGCGCTCTGCCAGTTTTGATGAATCTGGTGGATTTGGCCTTCGGGCCGTTTCCGGAGAAACTGCAGCATATGCTCATTCCTCGGATTTATCTCTGGATGCGTTGAAGCGTGCTTCGCAAACGTGCTCTTCAATTTTGGGTGGGCCACGTTCTGCATCGATTGATGTTTCGCCAGCGGCAACATCTCGCAAGCTTTATGGATCAGACAACCCTGTTGAAGCCATGGGATTTGCCGCCAAGGTGAATTTGCTTGAGGAAGTCGATAAATTCACCCGCAGTCTTGATCCACGCGTGAAGCAAGTTTCGGCTTCACTTGGCATGAGTTATCAGGCTGTGACCATTGCACGGGCCGATGGTTCAATTTACCGCGACATTCGACCTTTAGTACGGTTTGGGGTTTCAGCTGTAACCGAGAACAACAAAACCTCAGGCCAAGGCAGCCATGGGTTTGGCGGGCGCGGGGCACCACTGTCTTATATCACTGAAGATAATTGGCAGGCTGCGGCACGGGAAGCCGTGCGTCAAGCTTTAGTGGGTTTAGATGCGGCCCCAGCGCCTGCTGGTGAAATGGATGTGCTGTTGGGGCCGGGTTGGCCCGGCATTTTGCTGCATGAAGCCATTGGTCATGGGCTTGAAGGTGATTTTAATCGCAAGGGCACCTCAGCTTTTGCAGGCTTGATGGGCCAGCGCATTGCTTCGGAAGATGTGACCGTGGTTGATGATGGCACAATTCCTGATCGTCGTGGATCCATCAGCATTGATGATGAAGGCACTTCACCCAATTGCACCACGCTGATTGAAAAAGGCATTCTGGTGGGCTTTATGCAAGACCGCATGAATGCCAGGCTTTCAGGGGTTCGCCCCACCGGCAATGGCAGGCGTGAATCTTATGCGCATGTGCCGCTGCCACGCATGACCAACACTTACATGCTGAATGGCAATCGCCATCCTGATGAGATTCTGGCTTCCATGAAAAATGGCCTTTATGCCAAATCATTCGGCGGTGGGCAGGTTGATATCACCTCCGGCAAATTCGTGTTTACATGCACGGAAGCATACATCATCGAGAATGGTAAAATCATGCAACCTGTCAAAGGTGCCATTCTTATTGGTGCGGGTGCCGTGGCGCTCAAACAAATTGCCATGGTGGGCAATGACATGGCCTTAGACCCTGGCATCGGCACCTGTGGTAAGGCGGGCCAAGGCGTGCCTGTGGGTGTTGGCCAGCCCTCGTTGCGCATTAACAATCTCACGGTGGGTGGCACGGCCACTTAAATGGCGCTTCCAGAACTCGTCATATTCGATATGGACGATGTGCTGTGCCACTATGATTTGGGGCGGCGCTTGCGCCACCTTGCGGCACTGGCAGACACCACCGCGCGTGATGTGCGAGCCGCCATTTGGGATTCGGGATTTGAAGAATTGGCCGATGCAGGCGGGTATGCCGATGGGGACGTTTATATTAAAGAATTTGGCCAGCGTTTGGGATTTCCAATCACGATTGATCAATGGATTGAAGCCCGGCGCATTGCTATGCAGCCCAGTTTTGATGTTTTGAATTTGGCAGATAGGCTTTCGAAACAAGTGAACCTTGCTATTTATACAAATAATGGGCCGCTGGTGAAAAGCCATCTCAACAGTTTGTTTCCTGAAGCAGCCGCTATTTTTGCGATGAAATTCTGTTCGTTTGAATTTGGTACGAAAAAGCCAGACCCCGAAAGCTTTACAAGGCTCACATCTTTGCTGCATCAGAAACCGGAGAATTGCTGGTTCATTGATGACAAGAAATCAAATGTGCAGGGGGCCCGCTTGGCCGGGCTTCGCGCTCATCACTTTACGCATTTTGACAGCCTTGCTGCTGAGGCAAAAAATATTGGATTTGAATTATGACTGACGCCGCAAAACCTTATCAAGCGAAATTTCTGCAAGGCTCCATCATGCGCCACATTGTGGTGATGACACTGACCGGAGCTGTGGGTTTGATGGCTGTGTTTTTGGTTGATCTGGCTGATCTTTATTTTCTTTCGCAACTGCATAACACAAACATAACCGCTGCCATTGGCTTTGCCGGCACAGTTGCCTTTGCTAATTTGAGTTTGAGCATTGGCACTGGCATTGCCGCTGCCGCCTTGGTGGCGCGCAATATGGGCATGCGAAACCCAGTGCGGGCCAAAGAATTTGCCACCAGTGCGTGGCTGTTCACCGTTCTTGTTTCTGCGGGATACACAATTATTGTGGCGCTTTTCTTGCCGCAAATTTTGAGCTTGTTTGGCGCTACGGGTGAAGCCTTACATCAGGCCGAAATTTTTGTTTGGACTTTGACACCCGGCTTTATTTTTCTTGCGGCGGCTCTCAGCTGTTCATTCAGTTTGCGCGGCATTGGCGATGCGCAGCGGGCAATGTACATCACGCTAACGGCGGCGGTGGCCACGCTCATTCTTGATCCAATTTTCATTTTTAATTTTGGTTGGGGCATTCAGGGCGCTGCAGCGGCCAATGCGATTGCCGATTTCATCGCTTTTTTAGTTGGCATGTATGGTTTAGTGATAGTGAGAAAATTTTTGGGCAGGCCTACTTGGGCAGGTCTCAAACGCGATTTTCCAGATATTTGGGCCATTGCCCTGCCCGCCGTTCTCACGCAGCTGGCAACGCCCTTTACGGTGGCTTACACAACAGCTGTGGTGGCTCCCTTCGGCAATGACGCCGTTTCGGCCTCAGCCATAATCGGGCGCTTGGTGCCTGTTGCGTTTGGAATTATATTTTCGCTATCAGGCTCAGTTGGGCCAGTGATCGGACAGAATTTTGGTGCGAAGAATTTTGACCGGGTGCGCCAAGCGCTGCGCGACGGGATGGCATTTTCAGCGATTTACACCATCATCGTATCCCTGATTATTTTCGCATTGCGCCATAACATTGCGAATGTTTTTAGTGCCTCGCCACGCGCTACTGAACTGGTGGTGTTCTTTGCTACCTATGTGGGTGTGAGCTGGGCGTTCGCGGGCGCTCAATTTGTGGGCGCTGCGGCGTTTAATAACTTGGGCAGGCCTGGGCTTTCAACATGGTTCAATTGGGGCAAGGCCACTTTGGGCACCATTCCGTTTGCTTGGGTGGGTGCCCGTTATTGGGGGCCTGAAGGCATTATGTTGGGCACGGCTATTGGTGCTGTTTTGTTTGGCATCGCATCGGCTTGGGCGGCATATCGCGTGGTTGCCACGTTAGAGCCAAAAGCGGTTAACCTTACGCCACAATAGGATCAAAACGCCTTGGCATGGCAAACTGTTGGTTTGTTGGGCTTGGTGCATTGCATAATCGCGCATTTTAATCTCCATTAGCGTTTGTGATCATTTGATGCTGTACCATCGCATTTTGTGATTGATCTTACTAACGAATGTATTTTATACTTCATATCAATTCTTGTGATGTGAGGTGCCGTTATGATCCCCAATCTTGATATCGATCAACTCAAAACCTTTTTGGCTATTGCCGATGTGGGCAATTTCACCCGTGCTGCTGATGAGGTGAATAAAACCCAATCAGCGGTTTCCATGCAGATGAAGCGGCTGGAGGAAGTGCTTGGTCGCCCGCTGTTTGCGCGCGATGGGCGGGGCAGCCGATTTACGCATGATGGCGAAAAGTTGATTGAATATGCCAGGCGCATTGTGGCTCTCAGCGATGAAGCAGTTTCAGCGTTTACCAAACCTGAAATCACTGGCACCGTGCGCTTTGGCACGCCGGATGATTATGCTGATATTTTCCTGCCCGAAGTTCTAGCTCGTTTTAATCGCACACACCCTTTGGTGACGGTGGATGTGGAGTGTTACAGCAGTACAGTTTTGAACGAGCGCGTGCAACATGGTGAGCTTGATCTTTCAATTGTCACCTTTTGCGGCGATCACAATGGAGAATTGGTGCGGCGAGAAGAATTGGTGTGGGCAGTTTCGGCCCGCCACAGTTTGCATTTACTGGATGAGCTGCCTTTGGCCGTTTCACACACGGGCTGCATCTGGCGCAAATTGGTTGTGGAAGCCTTGGAGAGGACCACGCGCAAATATCGCATTGCCTATTCCAGCCCCAACTCATCAACGCTCAATGCCGCCGTGCTGCAAGGCTTGGCCATTGCCGCCATGCCTGAAATTTGCCTGCGCCCCGGCATGCGCGTGTTAACTGAAGCGGATGGTTTCCCAAAGCTTGGTGTGTTTGACATTGGCCTTATCCGCAAACCCGGCAAACTGAGTTCAGCGGTGGAGGCCTTGGCGCGGCATGTGCAGGAAGGACTGGGAAGCCAGAGGTTGATGATTGCAGCGGAGTGAGAGTTAATAGGCGCTCTCGGTAAATACTTTGCTGATATCCTTACTCCAAGTACCATTATACTTCTCAAGCAAAACATCAGACTGCGTATGGCCTTTGCGAACTTCCTCATCCAGCACATCAAGGAAATGTTCTTCATTATTTCCGCGTGCAATCAAGCCTTTGCGGGCGATTTCTAAAACGTCTTTCGCAACATGCTTTAAGCTATGGCCCATGAATTTGGCATTCAAGCCCTGTGCTGGAACTTCATCGCGCATGGATTGGCGTTGCGCAGCAGTCGCAGGCTTTATCAGATCATAAGCTGCGTCCAGCGCATTCTGATCGTAAAGCAAGCCAACCCAAAATGCGGGAAGTGCGCAAAGGCTCTTGTGCAATCCGGAATCGGCACCGCGCATTTCCAGGTATTTCTTCAAACGCACTTCTGGAAAAATGGTTGTCAGGTGATCGGCCCAATCTTTCATTGTGGGTTTTTCACCGGGGAGTTGAGGCAATTTTCCATCCAGAAATTTCCGGAAACTTTCGCCAGCGGTGTTCACATATTGGCCACTTCGCATTACAAAATACATGGGAACATCTAAAGCGTAATCGACATAGCGCTCAAAGCCCATGCCATCTTCAAACACAAAGGGCGTCATGCCGGCACGGGAATTATCAGTGTCGGTCCACACATGGCTGCGGAAGGATTGATAGCCGTTAGGCTTGCCTTCCAGGAAGGGCGAGTTGGAAAACAGTGCTGTTGCGAGTGGCTGAAGCGCAATCGACGTGCGCAGCTTTTTCACCATGTCGGCCTCAGATGAATAATCCAAATTCACTTGCACGGTGCAAGTGCGGAACATCATATCGCGGCCCATGGTGCCCACCTTATCCATATAAGGTGCCATGATTTTATAGCGGCCTTTGGGCATCACCGGGGTTTCAGCTCGCGTCCACACTGGGCTTGCGCCGAGGCCCAAAAAGCCAATGCCCAATTTGTCGCCAATATGGCGCACTTGTTTCAAATGCTCAGAAATTTCACTACAGGTTTCGTTAACTGTGTTGAGAGGCGCACCCGAAAGTTCAAACTGACCACCAGGCTCAAGAGAAATATTGGCCAGCGAATTGGGATCGGCCAGCGCAATAATGTGCTCGCCCTCATAAACCCCTTCCCAGCCATAAGAATCGCGCAAGCCTTCCAGCAAGGCCCGAATTCCATTTTCGCCCTCATAAGGCACGGGGCGATTATTGGATTTATAAAATGGAAATTTCTCGTGCTCTGTGCCAATGCGCCAATCGGCTTTGGGCTTAAAACCTTCTGTGAAATAGCTGGTCAGCTGGGCGCGATTTTCAATTGGTGCTCGCGCAGCTTCGTTATCGGGCGTTGGTCCGCTCACTTGTTTTTAGCTCCCATTTGTGCCCTACTTAAGCATTCCGTGTGACAGCGGCAAGGCATAGAATGTAATAAAGGTTATTACGATTTGTGGGAGCTGAAATGGCACAAAAAACCGCAGGCCAAGAACTTTTAGAAAATGCCTATAAGTTGAAGTCGCCCGATGACAATGTGGCTTACTACAACGCGTTCGCACCTACTTATGATAGCGATTTTGCTGCTCAGTTGGGTTGGAACACCCCTCATGTCATTGCGAAAGCGTATTTTGCACAAGCCAAGGGTGAGGTGCCCATTGCTGATATTGGTTGTGGCACTGGCTATGTTGCAACTGAACTGAAAGTGCCACGCGAACACATTGACGGCATGGATATTTCACCGGAGATGTTAGCCATTGCTGCGGGCAAGAATCTTTATCGCGATCTTTATGAAGTTGATCTCATGGGTTCGCTCGATAAGATTTCAAACAACTATGGCGCTGTTCTCAGTGCAGGAACTTTCACTCATGGACATCTGGGGCCAGAGCCGCTTCGAGGACTGTTGACCATTGCCCGCAGTGGTGGATTATTTATCATCGGTGTTAATCAAACCCATTTTGACAAAGAGAATTTTTCGAGCGTTTTGGATGCGTTGGTGAGTGAACGAAAAATTGCCCACTTGAAAATTGAACGGGCCAATAATTATTCCAAAACCGATCATGAACATTCCAATGATCACACGATGATTGTTCACTATCGGAAAGTCTGAACTCGCGGTGAGGCAGGGACCTCATCCGGCCTTCGGCCACCTTCTCCGGGGGAGAAGGGCGGTGGTTGATATTTTTCTTCTCCTTTGGAGAAGGTGGCGCAACGCGCCGGATGAGGTCTCTACCTCCAATCCCCAATAGCCGCTTGCACCAAAGCCAGAACGGCAACGGCTGCTGTGTCGGCGCGCATGATGCGTGGACCGAGGCTGATGCCTTTTACGAAGGGCAAGGATTTTAAATGGCGGCGCTCTTCTTCGGTGAAGCCGCCTTCGGGACCAACAATAATGGCGGCGGGTGTTTGAACGCCTTTCAAGGCTTGTAACGGATCCGAAATGATTGCTGTTTCGTCGCAAAATATAAGGGTGCGGCCCGCGTCCCAACCCCGCAAGGCGGTATCGAATTTCAGGGGTTCCAAAACCTCCGGCACAAAAACCAAATTGCATTGTTCAGCAGCTTCAATCACATTGGCTTTCATGCGGTCGAGATTCACGCGCTCGGCAATGGTGCGGGCCGTGATCACAGGGCGCAGCCGCCTCGCGCCAAGTTCAGTGGCTTTCTGCACAAGATAATCCAAGCGTTGATGTTTGAGCGGCGCAAACAGATAATCAATATCGGGCGGCGGGGTTGCCGCACTCACGTTTTTTTCGCAGCGAATTTGGACCAACTTTTTTCCAGCTTCGGTAATATAGGCCAGCCATTCGCCATCAGTGCTGTTAAACACGCGTACGGCATCGCCTGCATTCATGCGCAGAACATTGGTTAAATAGTGCCCCTGCTCTTTCGGCAAAGCAATCTCAGCGGCGGCTTCGAGCAACGCTTCAACATGTAACCTTGGTGTGGTTTTTGCCATGGGCCTCGTGTAACACGGCGAGCATGAATGAGACCAGCCAGATTTTGGATGCTGTTAAAGGCAGTTGGGTGCAGCGCTTGCCTGCAATTTCACAGCCCTATGCACAGTTGATGCGGCTGGACCGACCGATTGGGTGGTGGCTGTTGTTGTTGCCGTGCTGGTGGGGGTTGGCGCTGGCGCAGATTGGTGCAGGCGGGGGGTGGCCCAACTTTAGATATGCTGTCCTTTTCCTGCTCGGGGCCATTGTCATGCGCGGAGCTGGCTGCACTTTGAACGATATTGTCGACCGCAATATCGATTCGGCTGTGGAACGAACTCGCGCGCGGCCCATTCCATCGGGTCAAATTTCAGTTCGCGCCGCGATCATTTTTCTTGGGCTCCAATTATTGGTGGGGTTGATAATCCTTTTGCAATTCAATGGGCTGACCATTAAAACCGCCATCGCCTCGCTGGCGATTGTTGCAATTTATCCGTTCATGAAACGCATCACCTATTGGCCGCAGCTGGTTTTGGGCCTGGCCTTTAACTGGGGCACATTGCTGGGATGGACGGCGATCCACAATAATCTTTCATATGCGGCTGTCACTTTGTTCATGGCGGGCGTGTCGTGGACCATGGCCTATGACACCATCTATGCGCATCAAGACAAAGATGATGATGCACTGATCGGCGTTAAATCCACGGCGCTTAAATTTGGCGATGCCACGGTCTATTGGTTGATATTTTTCTTTGCCGCTGCACTGGTGCTGGTTGTTATCAGCTTATGGCTGGTTAAGGCACCTGCCATTGCGCAAATCGGCGTGGCGGGGGCAGCCCTTCATGCCGCTTGGCAGGTTTCGCGCTTTAATGGCGATAACGTAAATCAATGCTTGAAACTGTTTCGGGCCAACCGCATGTTTGGGCTTATCATTCTGACAGGGCTTTTAATTGGGTGCATCACTTTATGACTGACGAACTTTTGAACATCGCCGCCGATGTTATGGCCCGCGCTTTGAAACTGGGGGCCACATCAGCCGATGCCATGGCGGTGGACCGGCGTGATAGCCAAGTTTCGCTCCGCCGCGGAGTGGTTGAAGAATTGGTGCAATCTGAAGCCAAAGAAATTGGCCTTCGGGTTTTTGCGGGCCAATCTTCTGCGATGATTGCAGGAAGTGTGCTGACGTCAGAGGGCCTCTCCCGCATGGCCGAGCGCTGTGTGCAAATGGCAAAGCTTGCCCCTCCTGATGCATTTTCCGGAATGGCCACACCTGAGCAATTGGCCAAAGGCACGATTGATCTTGATTTGGTTTCAGCAGATTACCCAAGCGCTGCCCAGCTTCAAGCCATGGCTTTGGAAGCCGAAACTGTGGCCCTTTCAATGCCAGGCATCAGCAATAGCAATGGCGCTGGCGCATCAGCCTCTGATCGTTACATCGCTCTCGTCGCCTCCAACGGTTTTGCCCGCAGCTATCGGCGCACTGGGTTTGGCATGAGTGTTTCGGTAATCGCTGGGGAAGGCACAAGCATGGAGCGCGATTATGACGGCACTTCGGCCAATCATTTCAGCGACCTTGAAACGGCTGAAAAAATTGGGCGCACTGCGGCTGAGCGCACATTGAAAAGATTGAACCCGCGCAAACTGTCCTCGCAATCGGTGCCTGTTATTTTTGATCGCCGCGTTTCCGCAAGTTTGTTGGGGCATCTTGCAGGCGCTATCAATGGTGGTGCGATTGCACGCGGAGTGAGCTTTCTCAAAGAGGATATGGAAAAGCAGATTTTCAATTCTTCAATTAATATCATCGATGACCCGTTACGTTTGCGTGGCCCATCATCGCGCAGTTTTGATGGGGAAGGTTTACCAGTTCAGCGCCGTGCGTTAATTGACAAAGGTGTGCTCACAGGCTGGGTTTTAGATTTGCGCTCGGCGCGTCAACTGGGGCTTTCGCCAACGGGCAATGGTGCACGCGGGCTGGCCTCGCCACCCTCGGCTTCCACCTCAAACATGCATTTGGAAGTGGGAACGGATTCACCCGAAGCCATGATGAAAGCCATTGGCAAAGGCCTGCTGATCACTGATTTTATCGGCAGCAGCATTAATTCAGCCACAGGTGATTATAGCCGTGGGGCCTCTGGTTTTTGGATCGAACATGGCGAAATTCAATATCCTGTAAGCGAGATCACAGTGGCTGGAAATTTGCGTGACATGTTTGCCTCGCTCACACCTGCCAATGATCTATTGTTCAAAGGTTCGACCAATGCGCCTTCTTGTTTGATAGAGGGCATGACCATTGCTGGACGCTAAACTGCTGCCTGATCTTAAATCCATTTCTGATTTTTTGTGCCGCACTGTGCGCGAAGCAGGTGCACTGGCGCTGGACCTTGCTCAGCAAAATGTAGCGAAGTGGAACAAGCCTGATGGCTCGTTGGTGACGGATGCTGACTTGCAGATTGATACATTTTTGAAGCAACGATTGCACGGCGCTTATCCTGCCTATGGTTGGCATTCTGAAGAAACCCCCGATAGTGAAGCCCGACTTTCTCGCACGCGTCTTTGGATTGTTGATCCCATTGATGGCACCACAGCTTTTGCCAATGGCGGCAATGAGTGGTGCATAGGAGTGGCCTTGATTGAAAATGGGGCGCCCTTGCTTTCAGTAATTTATAGACCTGTTGTCGATGAGTTTTATTGGGCGGCGCGGGGCGCTGGCGCATTTTGTAACAACGCTCGGCTCACAGCACTCGATAGTGCAGAACTGGCAGGTTCAGAAATCATGGCAACCGGAAAGGCCGCTAAACATTTTGCTGGTGCGGGTGTTGTGACTTCAAAAACCTACATGCCGCTTCTGATGCGTCTGGCATTTGTGGCTTCGGGTAAAACCGACATGACAATGTCATTTGGTAATAAATATGACTGGGACCTTGCTGCAGGGCATTTGCTGGTGCAGGAAGCTGGCGGATGCATTAGCAGACTGGATGGCAGTGCGATGGTTTATAACAGACCCGAGCCTTGGCAAAATGGCTTGTTGGCCGCTGGTAAAACTAAGCACCGCTTGGTGATGGCGGAATTGGAGAAATTATGACGGCAAAGAAAGATGAGCAACTTATCCACTTGGTTTTTGGTGGTGAACTTGATGATGTGTCTCATGTCACATTCAAGGATTTAGCATCGCTCGATGTGGTTGGATTTTTTCCCAATTATGCATCAGCGCACCAAGCTTGGGTAGGCAAAGCACGCGAGACGATCGACAACGCGCAAATGCGTTATTTCATCGTGCACCTGCACAGGCTGCTCGATCCCTCTAAGGATGATTGAGTGCGTGAGATGCCAGGACTTTCCGCACATCTTTGCAGTCTTGGTGCATTTGGGTGATCAGCTCATCGACTGACTTGAAGGCTTTGTCACCCCTGATCAGATCAATAAAACTCACAAGCAAAGTCTTGCCGTAAAGGTCGATATCTTGGTCGAGAAGGTAAACCTCTAGGAATGTCCGGTTAGTTTCGAATGTGGGGCGATCACCGAAATAAGCTGCACCCTGCCATTCAACCGTTGAACCCAGCTCACGCACAGTCACAGCATAAATGCCGCGAAACGGTTCAGCACCGGGATCGACGACAATATTGGCCGTGGGGAAACCAATGGTGCGGCCGCGCTTATCGCCATGCACCACCTCGCCCATCACAGTCCATGGATAGCCCAATTCACGGGCGGCTGCTTTCACATGCCCCCGGCGCAAAGCAGTGCGGATGGAGCTTGAGGAAAAGGGTGCGCGCTCATCGCCATCATCAGTCACTTGATCGACAACGGTGACACCGAAATTCAACTTTTCGCCCATGGCGCGTAAAGTTTCGGGCCCACCTTTGCGGCCTTTGCCGAAGTGGAAATCATAACCCGTCACAATATGTGAAAGGCCGAGCTTAGCCACCAGCTGCTCGGCGATGAATTCTTCCGGTGTGCTGTTGGCCAAGGCTTCATCAAAAGCGAGGCAGGCCACAAAATGAGCCCCCAAAGTTTCAGCAAGGCGGAGCTTCAGAGGATAAGGTGTCAGGCGAAAAACCGGTTCTTGCGGGCGAAAAAAGCTTCGCGGATGCGGTTCAAACGTGACTAGGCCCCAAGGCACATTCTTCTCAGCAGCAATTTTCTTGGCAACCGCTATCAGTTCACGGTGGCCGCGGTGCAATCCATCGAAATTACCAATGGCCACCACGCTTCCACGTAAAGTGTCAGGCAAGGTTTCATGGGGTGCAATCTCGATCATGGCTGGGCCTTAGCTAAAACTTTAAGTCCAGTCTAGTTCTGCAACAGCGCGGAGAATCTTGGCGTGCGGCACCAGTTGCCTTACGCGGGCTTCCAAATCCTTTCCTTCGTTGATGCCGCCGGTTATGAGAACGCACGATAAGCCAAAATCTGCAGCGCCCTTGATATCCGTTTCGGGTCCATCGCCGATTGCGAGAATCTGCTCACTTTTCAAATGTTTGCCGCCGATATTTTCGGCGGTGAGCACTGCCAGATTGTAAATCGGTGCATATGGTTTTCCAGCCATAAGCACTTTGCCGCCTAGATTTTTATAGTTTTCGGCCAATGCGCCTGCACAATAAATCAGGGCATCACCTTTGCGCACCACCTTATCAGGGTTAGCGCATATCATGGTGAGGCGAAGTTCATTCATGCTGGTGAGAAGCGACGTGTAATCCGATGGAATTTCTTTCTCTTCATCAAACAACCCTGTGCAAAGCACAGATTCAGCATCGGCCAGTTCAACGCATTTGATATTCAAGCCATCATAAATCGAATAATCGCGCTTTGGGCCCAGGTGAAAAATCTTGCCGCCGCCGTGCTGCGTGATGAGCGTGCGGGTCACATCGCCTGAAGTGACAATCGCATCGTAACTTTGGTGCGAAACGCCAATCTCTGCCAATTGAGTTTCAACTGCACTTGCCGTGCGGGGCGAATTGGTAACGAGAACGACCACACCGCCGTTGATGCGGTGCTGATGAAGTGAATCGGTTGTCGGCGTGATGGGTTTATAGCCATCATGGACAACGCCCCAAATGTCACAGAACCAAACAGGAAAACGATTCGAAAGGTCTTTCATGCCGGATTATGCAGCAGCATTAAAACGGGTCGCAGTTTCTTCGGCCAATTCACGCTTCACGCGGCGTGGTGCAGCAAAACAGGGGCCCGATGCCAAGCGGGTGATTTGCGGCAGACTTGCTATGATGCGAGGATAAGCAACTCCGGTTACTATCATTTGAACACGTGATGCTCTCGCCGCTTGGGCAAAACCAATCATTGCGGCAGAAGGTCCGGTGGTCACATCAATGGCGGCCACATCAAGGCCCACAAAGCGCACGTTCAAAGTGCTCATGGCTTGAAGATCAAGACCAGCGAGCGAAACATTGGTGAGGGCCAGCATAGCCCCTTGGCGGGCCAGCATCGCAAGACCTTCCAAAGCATTTTCACTTAGGCCTGCCAGCATGGCATGCGGCAATTCATAAGCGAGGCCTTGTGCCACATCAGCGGCGGCATGACGATCTGCAATCATTTGCGCCAAAGCTTTTGGTGAAGACAGGGTTTCAGCGCCAATGGGCACAAAAATATTGAGCGAAGGGTCGCGCTGGCGCAAGCGGCGCAGTAAAATTTCAGCTTCACGCGCCGCGAACATATCAAGCTGAGGGCGAACGCCGGTGCGGTCGGCATGGTGCAATAACACTTCGTGGCTCAATGCTTCACTCGTGGGTGACTGCATTCCCAGATGCATGCGGTAATGCGCGGTGCTGCCCGTGTGCAAGTCGACAATGGGCTCAAGGGCCACTAACAATTGCTCTCCATAAGGCGAGGCAACGACCAGTGGCGCTTCCGGCTTTTCTGTTTGCTTTTCAACAACGACCTCCGGTGAAGGTGTGTAGTATGTGCGCGGTGTTGCCAGACTGGTTTGAAGATCTTTTGCCAAACTGGCATAGGTTGATTTCAAATCTGCAAAACCTGTTGCCACCGCAGCACTGTTCTTTGCATTCTCAGTGCGCATGTCTGCCAGTTGCGTGAGCAGAAAATCGGAATGGCGTTTGGCTTCAACATTGGTTTGCGAAACGTCGAAAATATCTGAGGCCAGCGCTTTGTGCGAATCTTGGAAATCTTTGGTGAGCTGCTGGCTTGCGACCAAACTTACAATTTGACCAAAAGCCAAAGCGATGACCGCAACCACGGCCGCTAAAAGGGGCGCCGAGCCACCGACATACATGTAAAAGCCTGCACCAATGGCGGTGACCACACATAAACACGTTGCCGCTATGTTAATTCCGTCGCGCCTTTGCATGCCTCACCCTTTTCGGCACAACCACCGAATCAATAAGCCCTAAGACTATTATGTCTCAGGGCTTAAGTGAATCCCATGTCTGGGCTTATGAGAGTTATAAGTTGGACACTGATGCGAGGATTTTTGGAATTTTATCGACAAAGATTTCATTGATCTGATCTTCAGTGATAATCAAAGGTGGCGACAAGGCGATAGTATCACCCGTGATGCGCAGCAGGAAGCCGTGGTCGTGGAAGGCATTCTCCATCGCTTTATAGGCGCGCAGCCCGGGCTTTGCTTCAATCGGCTTCATATCAATGGCGCCCACCAAACCAATGGTGCGAATGTCTTCAACCATAGGGTGGCCCTGCAAGGTAAAGGCGGCATCGGCCCATTTGGTTTCCAAAGAGGCTGCCCGTTCAAACAGCTTTTCATCGCGGTACACATCAAGGGTCGCCATGCCTGCAGCAGCGGCAATGGGGTGGCCTGTATAGGTGTAGCCATGAAACAGCTCTATCACGTGATCATTGGCATTCATAAAGGCATCATAAATGCCCTGACGCACCATCACACCGCCCATGGGCACTGTGCCCGAGGTTACACCTTTGGCAAAGGTGATCATGTCGGGAACTACGCCAAAACGCTCAGCTGCAAAGGCCGAACCCAAGCGGCCAAAACCCGTGATCACTTCATCGAATATCAACAAAATGCCGTGCTTGGTGCAAATTTCACGCAGCTTTTTGAGATAGCCCTTTGGCGGCGCAAGCACGCCCGTGGAGCCTGCCATAGGTTCCACAATCACAGCAGCAATGGTGGATGCATCATGCAGAATAACCAGACGTTCAAGCTCTTCAGCCAAGTGCGCGCCCCAAGTTGGCTCGCCCCTTGTGAAAGCTTGTTCCTTGCGATTGTAAGTGTGTGGCAAATGATCAACGCCTGCCAACATGGTGCCAAACATTTTGCGATTGGCCACCATGCCGCCCACTGAAATGCCGCCAAAATTCACACCGTGATATCCGCGCTCACGACCAATCAGCCGTGTGCGACTGGCCTCACCTTTAATGCGCTGATAGGCCAAGGCGATTTTAAGTGCAGAGTCGGCTGCTTCCGAACCAGAGTTGCAGAAGAAGGCATAGTTTAAATCAGCGGGAGCCAAAGTGGAAAGGCGGGAAGCCAATTCGAAAACTTTCGGATGGCCATATTGAAAAGTTGGCGCGAAATCGAGCTCGGCGGCTGATTTTTGAATGGCTGAAACAATGGGCTCGCGGCAATGGCCTGCATTGGTGCACCACAAGCCAGCGCTTCCATCTAAAATGGGTCGGCCAGTCATATCATAATAATGCATATCTTTGGCGCGCGCGATCATGCGTGGCCGTTGCTTGAAGGCGCGGTTGGGCGTGAAGCCCATCCAGAATGGCTCAAGATTGTTGGGTGATGGTTCCCAGGCAGATGGGTTGAGCGGTTTATTCATGGCAAAGCCTCCAAACTGTGAGATCACAGGTTATCAGAATGCCTTGAAAAATGAAAATGGCCAGTCCGGCCCTTTTGGACTGACCAGTGCTTAGTTTGGATATATGTAGAAATGCACACCGTGCGATGTGAGACAGCGGACTTGCTCTTCACCTTGCACTTGGTTGTATTCGCGGGCCAGTTCACCCAGCATGGGTAATTTGCCATTGGCGTCATGCTGCATATGGCGCGGCACCAGATATTTATAGCCATAGGAAATGACCACGACATAATCGGGCAGAGGCGGTTGACTATCGGTTGCTGGCACTATTTGGCCATTGGCCCATTCGTCAGCGGCATCTTTCGCCATGGCCCGGCAACCTGCCGCTTGGGCTGCATTCACAGCACTTGAAACCAAGACAAAACCCAAAACGGCGCCCATGCGCACCTTATTTTTAAAACTCGCCATGAAAACTACTCCAACACACTCTAAACCGCTCATAATTCCTGCAATGAAACAGGTCGTTAGTAAAGTGTTAAGGATGGTTAATGCGACAAATTTGTTGAAAAAGTTAACTTTTGGCCAAAATTTGAGAGTTTTGAAGGAAAGACCGCTTTTGACTTAACGCAGCGCGTGCCACACGGTTAGAGTTGCCACAAAGATGAACATTGCCCCGGCAAATCGTCCAATCCATGTCGTCACCTGCGGATTGGAGATCAAAAGCTCGCGGCTTTTTGCGGCGGCTAAACCCAAGCTGCCATAGATGGTGAGTTGTGCGATGATCGTGATCAATCCCATGGCCAGCGCCTGCCCCCAGACAGGACCATATTTTGCTTGGATAAAAATTGGATAAGTGGCCAGCACAAACACATAGGCTTTGGGATTTAAAATGCAGGTGATGAAACCTTGGCGAAATGCGGCCCACATGGATTTTGTGTTGGCCTTGCCAAAATCATCCACAGTGATTGAACTTTTGATCAGAGTTATTCCGATCCACATCATATAGGCGGCCCCTGCGAAGAGAATGAGGGTGATAATGGACGGTGCCATTTTTGTGATAATACCCACAAAGAACGCGCCAAATATTGTGTGGAAAACGCCGCCAAACATAATGCCAGCGGTGGCTGCAAGGCCGCGTAATTTTCCACCCGTCAACGAATTTGCGACAACAAAAAACATATCCATGCCTGGCACAATGATGATGCCAACGAGCAGAACAGAAAATATCCAGAGATTTTGAACGTAGGTCATTGGGCCTTATGGCGGATATGTTGACAAGAATCTGTCAGCAGTTAAAATTAAGTTCCTGTTGCAGCTTTTTACTGAGATTGAGGGTCACTAACCGATGACTCTCTGCGATGTAAATTTTCAATCCCTCATCATCCAGCACCTCATGGCCAATGCACTGAATCCACAACATGCCGCGAGATGCCAAATAAGGTGCGGGCCTGCAACCTTTTTGGTCCTTCAAGAGTTGGTAGCTCATGGGCGAGCATTTGAAAGTGAACCCAAGCCCTCCTACTTTAGGCGTGCCGCAGATCGCAAACATTTTGCCACCCACTTTCCAAACATGGCTGCCACCCCACTGCACCACATGGGTGCTATGCGGCAAGGTTTTGCAGAATTTATTAAAGGATTGGGAGTTCATTTTGTCGCCACATCAATTATTGTTCAGTTCGACGGAATTTGTGCTGTGCGCCGTCATTTCAACATAAAGATAAGACCATAGCATTCGCAATGCCCCGACTACGACGAAAGAGAAACCGCATGAATAGTAAGAATTTCAAGACCGCTTTTTGGGTTATTCTTCTTCTGGCATTGGGTTATGGCCAGTGGCGTTATAATATTGGCCAATTGGCCATGGGGTATGTGGGCTTGCAAAAGCAAGCCGCCGAGGCGGCTGTGCCATCAGGGGGCGGCAAAAGAGGCGGTGGTGCCATTGCCGTCAAACTGGCGGAAGCAACGACTGCTGATTTGCCACTTATTGTGCAAGCCTACGGCACGGCGCAGCCGATTTCACTAGTGAATATCAACGCCAGAATTTCCAGCCAAGTGAATAAGGTGCTGGTGCAGGATGGGCAAACGGTCAAAGTCGGTGATGTTCTTGTTGAACTTGATGATCGCACTTTGCAGGCGGCATTGGCCAAAGATGAAGCGACCTTGGCCAAAGATAATGCTGTTTTGGAAAACGCAACAATCCAAGTTACGCGGGCCAAGACTTTAGCAGCGAGCCATGTTGGAACCCAGCAAGATTTAGATACTGCAGTTGCAGCTGAAAAATCTGCCGAACAAGTTACCCAAGCCGATCAAGCTGTGATTGATGCGGACAAATTGCAATTGGATTTTGCCACTATCAAAGCGCCCATTGATGGCAAGCTTGGTGCCGTGGCGGCCATGCCTGGTGCGCTGGTTACGGCAAGCGGCACTCAAACACCGCTTATGACCATAACGCAGATGCAGCCCCTGAAAGTGGCCTTTCGGTTGCCGGAACAATCCTTGCCCGCCATACGAGCGCAGATGGACTCGAAGTTGGATGTGACTGTTCGCGTCTATACCTCTGGCAGCCGCGAACTTTTGGATACCGGCAAGCTCACGTTTATCGATTCAAGTGTTGATTCAAGTTCTGGAACAATAGCTTTGGCAGCCACTATGGCCAATGATAAATTGGCTTTGTGGCCAGGCCAGCACCTCGAAGTGGAGGTGCAATATGGCATAGTGGTTGGGGCTCTCTCGGTGCCTACAGTGGCAGTGCAACAAGGCCAAAAGGGTAGCTTTGTTTGGACCGTAGACGCTGACAATAATGCAGCTGCAACACCTGTGGATGTTGCCAATTATGCAGGTGACACGGCAGCCATCGCCAAGGGATTGGTTGCAGGTCAAAAAGTTGTTGTTGAAGGCCAAGGTAAGCTGAGCGTTGGCGCACAAATACGTACAAGCAAACCCGCTGATGCGACGACAGCGACGAATACTCCCACAGCCGAAGCTGCTGTTCCTGCAGATGGAGCGCCTAAAAAACATAGAAAGAAAGATGCCGGAGCCACCGCGCCATGAATATATCCGAATTTTGTATCAGAAGGCCGGTCGGCACAATCCTGATGTCGGTTGCTGTCTTGCTGGCCGGGCTGTTTGCTTGGAAGCTTTTGCCGGTTGCGGCCCTTCCTCGCGCCGAATTTCCGGTTGTCAATGTTTCAGCCAATCTTTCTGGGGCTTCCCCTGATATTATGGCCACTTCAGTGGCCACGCCTTTGATCAAGCAATTCGCAACGATAGCTGGCGTGGATACGATTTCGACGTCAAACTCCTTAGGCTCTACCAATATTGCTATTCAATTTGTTTTGGATCGCTCAATTGATGCTGCAGCCGCAGACGTAGCTGCTGCTATTGCGCGGGTGCAGCGCGACATGCCGAAGGACATGACTTCGCCCCCGAGCTATCGCAAAGTGAACCCTGCCGATGCGCCAGTGCTGTTGCTGGCCATCAAGAGCGATATTGCAGCACTCACTGATCTGGATCAGATCGCGCAAGATATTCTCTCGCCGCAACTTTCAACTGTGGAGGGTGTGGCGCAGGTCTCGATTTTTGGTAGCCAGCAATATGCTGTGCGGATTGAAATTGATCCCGGTGCTTTAGCCGCAAAGAGCATTACAGTTGCGCAATTGCAGGCGGCTATAACAGCTGCCAATCGCACCAGCCCTTTGGGCACACTGGTGGCAGGCCCGCAGCAACTTACACTTTTGGCCAATACTCAACTTTCTAATGCCAAGGATTTTGCCTCCCAAGTGATTGCAACTCGCAATGGCAATGAAGTGAAATTAGGAGATGTCTCACGCGTGATTGACTCCGTGGCCAATCTCCAATCAGCAGCCCAATATGATGGAACGCCTGCCATAATTCTTGCTGTGCAGCGCCAACCTGATGCCAATACTGTGGCGGTGGTTGACCGTGTGAAAGCTTTGCTTCCAGATTTAGAGAAACAACTTCCGGCCACAGCATCCATCAGCGTGATGAACGATAGGGCTACATCAGTGAAATCTGCTGTGGCAGATGCGGAATATACTTTGGGCCTCACTATTGCTCTGGTTGTAGCGATTGTATTTTTATTCATCCGTTCGGTGCGGGCAACATTGATCCCTGCTGTCACAGTTCCCATCTCGTTGATTGGAACTTTGGCCATTATGTATTTGCTCGGTTACTCCATCGACAACGTATCTTTAATGGGCATTACTTTGGCGGTGGGTTTGGTGGTTGATGATGCCATTGTGATGATGGAAAATATTGTGCGGCACATGGAGGAAGAAGGTAAAGGCGCTTTCGAAGCCGCCATCGCTGGTTCAGCAGAAGTGGGCTTCACAATCTTGTCGATTTCAGTTTCTCTGGTTGCGGTGTTCATTCCGGTTTTGCTTATGGGCGGCGTTATTGGTCGGATCTTCAATGAATTTGCGGTTGTGGTGACGGTTGCCATTTTGGTCTCAATGTTTGTGTCGCTCACGCTCACACCTATGATGTCCGCTCGCATCTTGAAGATCGATCATTCACCCAACTCTATTGCTAGGGCACTTGAATCAATTCTAAATAGTGTGTCTTCGGCTTACGAAAAGCTACTTGCGCTCTGTCTTAAATTTCATCCGCTGGTGTTCTTGGTTTTTCTGGGCTCAATCTATGCAACGATGACATTGTTTTACAGTTTGCCCAAAGGCTTTTTTCCCACTGAAGATATTGGCCAATTGCAAGTTTCCACACAAGGCCGCCAAGATATTTCTTATAGCGCAATGAAAGTGCTGCAAGACAAACTGGCCACTCTCATTGCACAATCGCCTGATGTGGACCATGTGGCTTCAACGGTCGGCTCCAATTCTGGAGCGATGAATTCAGGCCGCATGTTTGTGCAGTTAAAACCCAAGGACCAACGCGCGCCCCTGCAACAAGTGCTGGCTGATATGCGAAAACTGACGAGCAGCATTCCCGGCATCACCGGCAATGCCACACCCGTTCAAAACTTGAGCATCGGTGCAAGACAGGGAGCAAGTGCTTACCAGCTCACCGTGCAATCTCTTGATTATGATTTGATGAGCACTTGGACGCAGAAGCTTTCCGACGCCATGAACAAAGACAAAGATTTCTTCGCTGACGTGAATTCCGACGCGCAGAATACCGCGCAACAGGCCCATTTGGTATTAGATCGCAATAAAGCGCAAGCGCTTGGGATCAGTTCCGACGTTTTGCGTTCAACACTTTATGCAGGATTGGGCGGTGTTCAGGTTTCAACCATTTATAATTCAAACGACTCATATCCGGTGATTGCTGAACTTGATCCCAAGGTTGAGTGGACGCCGGAGCGATTGCAAACTTTGCAAGTGGCCACCAATAGTGGAACATTGGTACCGCTGGGAACTTTTGCTCATATTGATCGCGGTGCAGGTGCACTGACCGTCAATCAATTGGGCCAACTTCCCGCGGTCACAATTTCTTACAATCTTCCGCCGGGGGTCGCGCTCGGTGCCACCACTGCTGAAGTTGCAAAATTGAAAAACGATTTGAACTGGCCAGCGAATGTGAGCACCGCTTATTATGGTACTGCAAAAACTTTTCAGGATTCAACCGCCAATCAAGGTCTTTTGATCCTTGGTGCAATTCTCACCATATATATTGTGCTGGGTATGCTCTATGAAAGTTTCATTCACCCGCTGACCATTCTTTCAGGCCTGCCGGCGGCCGCAGCAGGAGCCCTGGCTGCACTTTATCTCGGTGGGTTTGATCTTTCGATCATAGCAGTAATCGGTCTTTTGATGTTGATCGGCATTGTGAAAAAGAATGCGATTATGATGGTCGATGTGGCGATTAAGCTAAGACGCGACGGCATGAATGCCGAGGATGCTATCCACAAAGCCTGCCTGATGCGTTTTCGCCCCATCATGATGACGACACTTGCCGCTCTCATGGGTGCCTTGCCCATTGCCTTGGCCGTTGGCGCAAGTTCAGAATTGCGCCAACCTTTAGGAATTGCTGTAGTAGGTGGATTGCTGGTCTCGCAGGCACTCACACTGTTTATTACGCCAGTGCTTTATATTTATATGGAAAAACTGTCAGGGCTGTTTAACCGCCCTGCAGATGCGCCAATAGATCCGCTGTCGGATAAGAATCCGCAGGCAAACCCGCTTTAATCTGTTCAGCTTTTACGGCGGCTCTGGTGCCTGCTCCGATTTTGCCATCGGGCTTGCCAATGTCGTAACCTTTGGCGGCAAGAATATTTTGTAGAGCCACTATTGACTTGAAATCAAGCGGTGTGACTGCACCTCGACCGGGGCTCACTTTGCCGGCACCTGCAATGCGCGTGGCGAGATAGGCCGCAGTTGTGGAATAAACTAAGCTTTCGTTCCACTTCAAATAGGCCTTGGTGAAATTGCCATAGGCCAAAAAGGCAGGCCCATCTTTGCCCATGGGCAACAATAAAGCGGCTGTAACTTTATCGCCTTTCAGCGCCTTGCCACCCACGCCGGTGACACCCCATTTCACCCATTGCGCGCGTGGCAGGGAGATAGCGAGATCGGCTTGATCCCACGGCAAACTTTCTGGCACTTGCACTTCTTGCAGCCACGGCTGGCCTGCGACCCAGCCGCTTTTTTTCAAAAGATTGGCGGTGGAGCCAATCACATCGGGAATAGAGTCACGCAAATTGCGTTTGCCATCACCATCAAAATCGACAGCGCTATCATTGTAATCATAAGCCATGAACTGAGTTTGGCCAATTTCACCAGCCCAAGCGCCACGCATTTCATCTGGCGAAAGATCGCCATTTTGCACCAGCATTAAAGCGGGAATAATTTGCGGGCGGAACTTTTCAGGGCGGCGGCAATCCCAACCCAAAGTGAGCAATGCCTGAATGGTGGGAGACTTACCGATATCAGCGCCAAAATCTGTTTCCAGCGCCCAAAAAGCGGTGATCACCGGAGCTGGCACACCATATTGCTTTTGCGCACGGTCAAACACATCCTTATATTTCGCGATCAGTTCACGGCCATGGGTGACCCGAAAATCGGACGCCATGCGCCCTGCGAATTGTAAAAAGCTTTGCGAGAAAACATTCTGGGCTCGGTCGCGCTTGATGATGGCGGGATCATATTGCACTTGATCAAGCTGGGCCAAGGCCTCGCCATTAACACCCTGTTGGGCAGCTTGCTGCTTTACGCCTGCGAGAAAGCCTGCAAAACCTTGCGCCGTGTTGCCGCAAGAGGCGGCACTCGCAAAACTGGTCGACGCCAGCAACAATCCCAAAGCGGCAATACTGATTTTTAAACGCATAAAATTCTCCAGTCGATTCGTTTACTCTTGTAGCTGATCGCTATTCATGATGTTCGTCAATTTCATGGCCATGATGGATTGCTGCGAGGCAATTTTCGATGGTGTGACCATAATGGACACTTGGTTTTTTAATGCCACTCGAAATGAGTTCGCGGCGCACATGTAAGGAGGCCCCTGTCAGATAGACTATGGCATTTTGTAATTTTGCTTTGGTGAGAAAGCCCTTCAATGTGTTGGCTGCAGAGGAATCAACAAATGGCACGTCTGTAAAATCCAAAATGTAAGCTCGGGGCTTTTCATCGTATTGTTCAAGAGTGGCAGATATCGCGCTGGCCGCACCAAAGAAGAATGCCCCAGAGATGCGGTGGATGATAACGCCGTGTTCTGCCTTAAACTCATCTGATGTTGGCGCCGCGTTGTGATGGTGAGTTTCAATTTCTATCGACTCTGCCATGCGATGCATAAAAGCCAGACTGCCAAACACAACGCCCGCAATGATGCCGGTGGTTAAGCCAACAAACACGACAAGCAGAATTGTTGATATGACCACTACAGCATCAGTTTTCGAAAAACTGATTAGACGCTTTACCTCCGAAAGGTTCAACATATTCCAAGCCACAACAGCAATAATGCTGGCAAGACTGGGCAGTGGAATATAACCCGCCAGCGGTGCTGCAACGGCCATGAACAGTAATAGGAAGCAGGAATGCAGCAATCCGGAGATTGGACCTGTCGAGCCATAGTTCACGTTCGTAATAGTGCGGGCCACAGCCCCAGTCGCAGTCATCGCACCAAAGCAACTGCAGAGAATATTTGCCAAACCTTGGGCCAAGAGTTCACCATTGGATCGGTGGTGACGGCCCGTCATTGAATCGGCAACTGCAGCGGAAAGCAGTGAAGATATGCTGCATAAAAACGCCAGTGTGAGAGCATCAGGAAACAACTCAATTATCATTGGCAATGAGAAACTGGGTAGTTTTGGTGGTAAAAGCCAATGTGGAATTTCGCCAAACTTGGACGCAATGGTTTCAACATTTAATCCGAGGAAATGGGTGAGCAATGAAGCTGCTGTTATTGCAATCAAAAAGGATGGCCACTGTGGCTTTATTTTTCTGCTGATCACGATGATGGCGATGGTCAAAAGAGATATCATGATTGCCAAGGGATTGAACGTGGGAATAGCCAGCCAAAGCGCATTCAATTTGGGCAGAAATGGTGCTGGCTCAAGTCCGTTCAAATTCAACCCAATCAAATCTTTTATTTGACTGGCAAAAATCACAACTCCGATGCCACATGTGAACCCTACGGTGACAGGGTGGGGCACATATTTAATATAAGTGCCAAGGCGTAAAAGGCCGGCAAGGAGCAAGACAAAACCGGCCATCATGGTGGCTAAGAGCAAACCATCATAGCCGTGCTGGTCAATGATAGAAGCCACCACCACGATAAATGCGCCAGCGGGCCCGCCAATTTGGAAGCGGCTGCCGCCCAGCGCCGAGATGATAAACCCACCGACTATCGATGTAAAAAGTCCTCTTTCTGGGCTGGCGTGCGAGGCAATGGCAATGGCCATAGAGAGTGGTAGCGCCACTATCGCGACAGTGAGGCCCGCGGTTAGATCTCTGCGAAAGTCCGAAAAGCCATAGCCCTCGCGTAATTGGCTCAACAGCTTAGGCGTAAAATCATTTGTGAAATTGTGTTGATCGGCCAATTCGATGTTATCCGCACAGAGAATCACTGTGATGGGGATAACTCTACATCTAATCCGTTGGCAAAACTCGAAAAGTCGCGGGGGGCCGCAGTTACCTGCAGGCCCCCCGCTCAGGCAGCTGAATAATTTTAGATCCGTACATTTTTGCTGCAGCACCATACCGGGGGCGATAACGATGCTGCGCACGCACAGATCTCAACAATCCATTCAGGCCTTAGCTTAATAAAAATATTTGAACTGCCCCCGTTTTCATGTGCCCTGTAAACGATAACCCAAGCATAACAAAAAAATTTAGAATTGCAATTTTATGCCGCTGATTTGTGTAAATTGCACTACGTTTATTTCAGTACCTTATTCAAAGCAGAAACCAGCTGGGCAATTCTCACATCATGTTTGTTTTTTTGAGAAATGGCCAAAACTGCGCACGACCTTAAAATTAAGCCATCATCCAAAATCTTCAGGGCATTGGCCGAAAGTGTGGCGCCACTTGTGGTGATATCAACAATCAGTTCGGCGGTGCCTGCCGCTGGTGCCCCTTCGGTGGCACCCAGGCTTTCAACGATTCTGTATCCGGTCACACCTTTTTCAGCAAAGAAGCGGCGGGTGAGATTCAAATATTTGGTGGCCACGCGCAGGCGGCGACCATGGGTTCTGTAAAATTGGTTGGCCACATCATCAAGATCGGCCATCACGGCCACATCGAGCCAGCATTCCGGCACGGCCACCACAACATTGGCGGGGCCAAATTCAAGGCGAAGGGCGATATTCGGATCGGGCATGGCCTCGCGCAGCAAATCTTCGCCGGTGACGCCAGCATCAATTTTGCCGTCTTTCAGGTTGGCTGCTATTTCAGAGGCGGAGAGGAAAGCGATTTCAACACTATCAAAGCCCAGAAGTTTGCCGCGATAGCCGCGATCTGTGCCAAGGCGTTCAATTTTGAAACCCGCTTTTTCGAAAAGTTCGGCGGCGGATTCCATTAGGCGGCCTTTCGAAGGAATGGCTATGGTGAGCATGTTCATGCCAGCACCGCCTGCAAACGCTCGGTGTGAATAGCGCAGCCAATGGCTGGCACTTTTTGCGGTGACCCTAAATCCGACAGCAGCTCGTCATAACGGCCACCGCCCGCAATCGCTACTGGGCCGTCTTTGGTGTCGACTTCAATCTGAAAAACGAAACCTGTATAGTATTCGATTTCCCGTCCAAAATTTGCAGAAAATTTAAAGCGGCGCGGATTGAGGCCCAAATCTTCAATAGAGTCGAGTCGCTGCTCATAAGCATTACAGGCGGATTTATAAGCTTCGGCCCCATTGACGGCTTTTAAAAGAAGCGGAACATCTAGCGCTGCTCCATCAATTCCTAGATAATTTTCAATGGCTTGGCTGTTGAGGGGCGATTGAGAACGATCGGCGTATTTTTCAGCCAGACGTTCGGAAATTTCTTCTAGCGTCCGCGTGCCAGCAACCGATATGTTATGCTTATCAAGCCACGCTGCAGCATCACTATTCTTTAAAGTGTCGACTACAGACGATATGCTGGTGCGTTTACTGCTGGGGCCAGCGGCGAAGGTGGACAGGAGTGCGCGGAAGGCTTGTGGGCGCCAGAATTGGTGACGCAATCTCCTGCGCCAGCGATCTGGCATTTCTGTGTCATTAAGCAATGCGCTGAATAACCCTACATCGCCAAGGGTGACTTTCAGGCCTGTTGCTCCGGCTGCTTCCAAAGCGCTGATGCAGAGTTTCAACATCCGAGCTTCAGCGGCAATGGCATCGCCTGCGCCAAACCATTCAAGGCCCGCTTGGTTGAATTCCTGCGGCGAAAGCCGCTCATCAGGGAAACGGAATGCAGGACCGAGGTAAGAATATTTTGCTTCGGCGGCGGGGTTTTCGACGTGGCTCAAGTGATAACGGCAGGCAGGCACGGTGAGATCTGGCCGCAAGCACAGTTCATGGCCTTCGGGATCATTAAACACAAAAGTGCGGGCGCGAATGTCTTCGCCAGAGCGCTCAAGAAAGATGTCGGCGGGCTGGATGATGTCTGGTGCGATCTGGTCAAAACCAGCGCGTTCAAACACCGCCATGATGGCGGCGTTCTGGCGTTCGAGGGCGAGACGTTCGGAAGAGGATTTACCAGCCATTTTTTGACTCTGTCATCCCGACGAAAGTCGGGACCCAGAAATTCGCATTCAGTGCTTGATTAAAGTCTGGGTCCCGACTTTCGTCGGGATGACAGTTAAACAAATTCATTTGCCCAACATCTTTTTCACAGCTTCAACCATTTCACCCTCAGCCACAGTGACCTGTGCCAAGCGTTGCGAGGCATATTCTTCGCGGCTTTCAATGGCGCTGGCGAGTTCGGAACCCAGCCGCAAATCTTTGATCTGCACTTCGCCCTTGGCCTTTTCATCACCACCTTGAATGATCACCAAAGGGCTCCCACGCTTATCGGCATATTTCATCTGCTTTTGCATGTTTGAGGTGCCTATATACATTTCAGCGCGAATGCCCGCATTGCGCAATGTTTGCACTAGTTTCCAATAATCACCTTGGCGCTCTTTATCCATGACGGTGACGATAACGGGAGCCAAAGTGTCCGAAGCCTTGTTTTTCTTCAGGTGTTCCAGCGCTGAATAAAGCCGTGACACGCCAATAGAAAATCCTGTGGCCGGAACTTGCTGGCCTGTGAAGCGGGCCACCAGATCATCATAACGCCCGCCCCCACCGACCGAGCCGAAACGAACAGGATTGCCCTTCTCGTCCTTGGTTTCCATGAGCAGTTCGCATTCGAAGACTGGGCCTGTGTAATATTCGAGACCGCGAATAATAGAGGGATCAATTGCAATGCGATTAACTTGGTAATCTGCTGCGTCAAATAGCAAGGCCATTTGCCGTAGCTCATCAATGCCTTGGCGAAACGTAGAATTTTCAATCAGACCTAATTTGGAATACTCATCAAGGGCAACATGGTCGGATCGTCCGGCCAGATCCGCTGTTTGTTTGAGATAGACAACTTCTCGAACTGTTTTTATCGCAGCTGCTGATAACTTGGCGCCATCGGTGCGATCGCCACTTTCATCAGTCCTGCCTTCACCAAGCAATTGTTCAACACCAGCCCACTTAAGCCGATCAAGCTTATCGAGCGCTCTAAGGACGATCAATTTACGAGAAGTATCATCAACACTATCCAAGCCGATGTAAGCCATCATACCATCGAGCACTTTGCGATTATTGACGTTGACGCGATACTGCCCCCGCTCAATCCCCAGCGCCTCCATCGTATCGGCGGCCATCATGCACACTTCGGCGTCGGCGGCGGGGCTGGCACTTCCTACTGTGTCGGCATCGAATTGCATGAATTGTCTGAAGCGCCCGGGGCCTGGCTTTTCATTGCGGAACACCCAGCCTTGGCGATAGCTTCTGAAAGGCGTTGGAAGTTTTTGCGCATTCTCAGCCACATAACGCGCCAAGGGCGCTGTCAGGTCATAACGCAGGCTGAGCCATTGATCATCATCGTCCTGAAACGAAAACACGCCTGCGTTGGGCCTGTCTTGATCGGGCAGAAATTTGCCCAGCGCGTCAGTATATTCAATAAAGGGCTGTTCCACGGGTTCAAATCCGTAGGATTCATAAACCTTCTGAATGGTGGCCACCATGGCCCGAAGGCCACGGATTTCATCTGGCCCCACATCACGAAACCCCTTGGCCACACGGGCTTTGGGCTTGAACGTTTTTTTCGAGTCAGTGCTCATATCAATCTCAATTATTTTGAGAGGCTTGTAATGGAAGCTGTGGAGTTCGGCAACAATTACAAAATCTCAGTCATCTCGTCGAAAGACGGGACCCAGACTTACTGCAAATACCGCGCGTGGATCTCTGGGTCCCGACTTTCGTCGGGATGACTGGCAGCGGAGTTATTTGTCTCTCACCACAACCTGATTTTGCTCACCCAGACCTTCAATCCAGATTTTCATTTTATCGCCGGGTTTTAAATATTTGGGAGGCTTCATGCCCATGCCCACACCGGGCGGCGTGCCTGTGGTGATGATATCGCCGGGCATCAGCGTGAAAAATTCGCTGAGATAAGCCACGATATGCGCCACGCCAAACACCATGGTGTTGGTGTTGCCAGTTTGCACGCGCTTGCCGTTCAGCTCTAATCCCATGTTCAAATTCTGCGGGTCTTTCACTTCGTCTGCCGTCACCAACCAAGGGCCGATGGGGCCGAACGTGTCATAAGATTTGCCCTTGGTCCATTGGCCGGAACGCTCAGCCTGAAATTCACGTTCAGACAAATCATTGATGGTGCAATAGCCTGCTACATATTTCAGCGCATCCGCCTTTTTGATGTTCTTGGCCTTGGTGCCGATGATCACGCCCAGCTCCACTTCCCAGTCACCCTTCTTAGATTTGGGCGGCAGGGTGACAATGTCGTTCGGGCCGGAAATGCAATTCACTTGCTTGGTGAACACCACAGGTTCTTTGGGCAAGGCCATGCCAGATTCAGCGGCATGATCGGCATAGTTCAAGCCAATGGCGATGAACTTCGATGATTTATTCACGCAAGCGCCAATGCGCGGCTTGCCTTTGACCAAGGGCAGAGTTTCAATTTTAATCTTCTTCAGTTTGGCCAGCGCCTTGGGGCTGATGGTGGCGCCTTCGATATCACTGACATGGGTCGACAGATCGCGGATGCGGCCTTCAGAATCGAGAATGCCTGGTTTTTCTTTACCGAGTTTGCCATAGCGCAAGAGTTTCATGTTTCAATCCCATTGTTTGGCCGACTCATGCCAGCGTGGTTCATAGCCGGATTGTAAAATGGCAATGATTGAAGGCGGAGTCAAAACTTTACCTTCAGTCAGGGCGATTGAATTTGTGTAGCCGGAAAAGGACCATTGCAGGAGGCGGTTGTTTTTGAGTGCGAAGAACTCGGAATTGATTTTGAGCATGGTGCCTTGTGGCAAGGGCCCCATCCGTCCGCGTGCGGCGTCCACCTTCCCCGCTTTGCGGAGAAGGATAAGGCGCTCCTCATGAATTTGCTGATCAAACTCATTCACACGGCAACCCTTCAGAAATTTTTTCGCCTCTTTTCTGCGACAGAAAAAACACGGGCGGTGGCCTGCTGCAAGGGCTGTTACTTCATCGAGAAAAAACAACGATGTATAGCCCTGCCCCATGGGTTCGTGGTGTTGGTCTTTCCAATGAAGATCACAGCAAATCCAATGGGTGCTGGCCCAACGGCGCGCGCCAAGTGTTTTATCGTCACGGTGAAACTTGCCACCACGATTGCCCATCATGGTGCCCCGTTCCGGTGTTGCGATTAATTCACCGTTTGGTTTTACGCGGTTTTGCAGGGGCATCGACGGGCAGCATGTGCGTGGGGATCGGCATCAGCAAATTGTGTCTGCCCACTTTGGTGATATCAGTTTCGCCACACAGAGCCATGCTGATATCTAATTCATTGCGGATGATTTCGATGGCCCGGGTGACACCTGCTTCGCCTGCCGCTCCCAACCCATAAATATAAGCGCGGCCAATGTAAGTGCCTTTGGCCCCCAATGCCATGGCTCTCAAAACATCCATACCGGTGCGAATGCCTGAATCAATGTGCACTTCAACCTTGTCACCCACCGCATCGACAATGGGGCCCAGCATATCAATGGTGGCGGATGCACCATCTAATTGGCGGCCGCCATGGTTGGAAACGATAATTGCATCTGCGCCGAGCGAGGCTGCGATCTTGGCATCCTCCACATCATTAATGCCTTTGAGGATTAATTTTCCATCCCATTGCTTGCGGATGAAATCAACTGAAGTCCAATCCAGCGATTGGTCAAACTGGTGATTGGCCCATTCATTGAGCGAGGCAATGTCGCTCACATCTTTGGCATGGCCAACGATGTTGCCAAATTGACGATTTTTTGTGCCCAGCATGCCCAAACACCACGCCGGCTTGGTCATCATATTCAGAATATTGGGCAATGTGAGTTTGGGCGGTGATGATAATCCGTTCTTTACGTCTTTGTGGCGCTGCCCTAAAATTTGCAAATCGAGCGTGAGCACCAATGCCGAACATTTCGCGGCCTTGGCTCTGGCGATCATGTTTTTCGTAAACTCACGGTCGCGCATTACATAGAGCTGAAACCAAAATGGCTTATCAACATTCTTTGCCACTTCTTCCAACGAGCAAATGCTCATGGTGGAAAGTGTGTAGGGAAGGCCTGCTTTTTGCGCCGCACGGCAGGCATGAATTTCGCCATCGGCATATTGCATTCCGCCGGAGCCAATGGGCGCGAAAGCTACAGGCATTGCTACATCTTGGCCGATCATTTTGGTTTTCAGGTTGCGGCCATCAATGTTTACCGCCACGCGTTGCCGCAGTTTATACTTGGAGAAGGCCGCAGAATTATCGAGATACGTGCTCGTTGTATAAGAACCCGTATCGCAATATTCGTAAAACATTTTAGGGGCCCGGCGCTGGTAAATCTGGCGCAGGTCTTCAATGCTTGGCACTTTGGCAAGGTTCATGGGGTTCTCGCAATTCTTTAGTCGATGAATAGCCCAGACCTTAGAACTTGCCAATCACATTGATGAACACGCCTTGATCATCATGCACAAGATCGCGCAGATCGTCGGAGAACGAGCCAAAGTTATAGCCAATGCCCACTTTGAAATTATCACCCAACTGCTTGTAAATGGCAGCTAAGAAAGCATAATCTGTGCTGTTGGTTGTGGGCGACCAGAGCACGCGGCCCTCGATCAGCGCATCCCATTCATTCACAATATGCAAGTCAGCGCGGATAATTCCGAGATGGGCCTGTGATGATTCCCATGTGGCCCCTGCCGTGCGGTCACGGGTTTCACCCATGCGGAAGCCATATTTGGCACCAATGCTCAAGCTGTTGGTGAGATCATAAGTGGCATCAGCTGAGAAGATGTTGGACATTTGTGCGGGGCTGGATGTGGTGCCGTCTACACCCACTTGGCCAGAGCCCGGATTATCATAAACATAAGCATATTTAACCAGCGCATTCAGACGATCATTATCGGCGGGGCGATAGGCAAAGCCAAACGACCCTTCGGTGTAGTCGCTATCGCGGGTGGAGTCGGTGGCACTGGCTTTGATGACATCGAGGTTAGCCAGTGCACGCCAATTCTCAGACATTTTTGCGCCAAAGCCTGCTTGCAGCAAATATGACATGATTTCGCTGGAACCATCATCGGCATAATCATAACGGGCTTCGCCTTTTATTTTGGCGTCCAATCCCTCTTTATTGTGATAGGTGGCTGACAGTGAAGCGGCTTGACGATCAAAGTTTTTATTCTTCAATAATGTTACAGGATCTATGGTGTTGTCATAGACGCGGCCCACTTCGACGCCACCATCCAAAAGCCATTCGGGTGTTGGGGTATAAGTGATGCCATAAGTTTGCGTTACAGAACGACGGCTGCCAAATATATCAAAATTATCTTCAGCATGGGCAAGCCAATCATCGCCCATTTTCTTGCGGGCGCCCATCACAATGGTGCCTAAATCATTACCATTCAAAGCATAAGGAATGCTGGTCGACGACGAACGCGAGGCATCAAGCCGGTAGCCTAAATAATAACGATTATCAGAGCTGGGTTCATAGGCCAGCGCCACGGTTGCATCGAGGCCCTGGGTGCCCGTTGAAATTTCGCCAGAGGCAGTGATGCGGTCAGTGATTTTGGTCTTAACACCAACGCCCGCCCGATCATCTTTCTTCATGGTGCCGGTTTGCACGGCAGTCACTTGAGCAAACACATAAGCCTGCTTGTCGGCATTCCAAGTGTAGGCGAGCTTTGTGCCGACATCGGCTCTTCTGCCGTGCTCATCAGTGAGGGACGGTGTGTCGGTTTTTTCGGTATAGCGGCCATAAGGCTCTACAGACCAATGGTCAGACAGCTGCGTTGTCAACCTTGCATCACCCTGACGATCACGCTCGCCATCATTTATATGAGACTCACTGTAGGTGACTTTAAAGGCTGACTTTTCGCCCAGCTTCACATCAGCATCAGCACCAAACAATTGTCGCGCTTTTGGCGCTTGCGTATCAACCGAAGAAAAGCCCGCGCTATAATTTTCATAACGTGCACCCACATGGCCCTTCAGGCTGCCTGTGGTGAGTTCATCAAGCGAGGCAGCCCCTTCAATGCGCCATGCATTGGCCTTCGTGCCCACCGTTCCTGTGCCGGCTGTGGTTTGCAAACTCAAACCGCCGTCTGCAGAATAAGTCGAGCCAAAGCCGGGGCCACTGCTTTGGGCCAGTTCGGCTTCAACATACGTATCTTTTGATTTTTGCACGCGAACGTCTGCGCCGTAAACTTTTTGGTTTGCAGTTTGCTCTTTTTCACGCATGGCCGAAACGCCAACCCGCACATGATCCCCCACCCAAGCCTCAGCGCGGCCACCGATCACAAATGCATTTTTATCGGTGGCAACGGGCGCATATTCATAATGAGCCAAGACATAGTTTTCATTGCCGCCCGATGTGGTGGAAGCCAATGGGCTGCGCAACGTGAGAACGCCAAGAATATAATTAAATTCATAGTCATCGCGGTAGGTCAGCGTCTTGCGATCCACCACCCAGCCCGTAATCGAATTGCGGGTTTCAAGGGTGACAGTTTCTGAGCCTTGGGTGATATCTTGATGTTTGAGGAAATAGGCTGAGCCACCCGTGCCACGGAATGTGTCAGTCTGCGGCACAGTGCCAGGTTGAGCGGCATAGGCATCGCCTGCAATTTTCGCTTCGCCATCCTTGGTTACAGCCTCAGAGCGGTAGACAGCATTGGCACCATAAAGGGCACGTTCGGATTTCAGGAAATGGGTGCCTGTGATATTGGTGCGGAAATTACCCCACATGATAGAACTTGGGCCCTTTTCAAACCGCACATAGAATTTGCCGCGCGTGGGCGCATCTTCAATAGCAGTCGAGTCATCGCCATAGACCGGGTAATAATCATTGGTGTTGATGCGCTTCAAAAATTCTCGCGGATTTTTACCATCGAGGCCCTTGAACATATTCTTCAAGCTACCCTCGCCAGTGTCTGCGGCAGCCGTTAAAATATATTGTCCTTTGATTTTGCCTTTGAGATAGAAAGCCAAGCGGCCACGCGTCCAAGTCTTGTCAAACTCGTCGCCTGATGTGTGCTCAACAATGCCACTGCCAAAATTATGGCCCGCGGTGAAATCGGCCAGTGCAATGTAGAACCATTCATTTTCTGGCACTTCCACATCGCGGCTGAATTCCATGCCAACGCCATCTTGCATCACAGAAATATCAATAGGGTGATTGCCGGGTGGGAATATGCGCTGGACCACAAAGCCATTTTTGTCATCAACGGGCACTGGTTCGCCAGCCACTGTCACTTCATGGCCTTCGGGAATATTTTTGCCATAAACTGTCACAGCACCGCCATAGACACTGATGTTGCGAATGGCGGTTTGGTCATCACCATAGCCCGGCGCAATGGCCGCTGCGGCATTTCTATCTTTGCTTAAAGTGCTGTCGGTTTTGGACAAAGCCAAGCTGCGGGTTTCATCATAGCGGCCATCGGCATCATACACGCGCAAGACATAATCCATGTCGGCTGGGGCATCAGCTGGCAATTGCCACTCGGCAGCTCCCAATTTTGAAATCGGCAGCACCGCAAATGGCCGATCCGCTGATTCTTGGTTATGATCATAGATGCGAATTTCACCACGCTGAATCCACGCCGCATAATTGAAGCTGGCAAGAAAGCGAACAGTTTCACCCACTTTATAGGAGACTTGTGGCGGGAAGGTTGAAACATTCAGCGTGGGTTTAACGCCAAGGCCATCGAACTTCACTTGAATGTCCATCTTGGCCAAATCAACATCAGTCTTTTGGGCGCTATCAATGGCTCCTGTGCTGCCATCAATCTTGGTGCCATCGACGCTGATCGAAAACGGCAATTCATTGGCGGAAGCAGGAACTGCAAGGCCCAAAACTATAGCAATGGCCAAACTGGCTGCGCCACGGCGCAACATGTTTGCAAATGCAAAACCGGTCATTTTATTTTCCTGTTTCATTTGCCGTCCTCCACGCGAGAGGAAATTTTAAGTTTGTAATTGCACTGGCCAGCGCTCCACGCGGCGCGCGTGTCATCTTCAAGTGCGACAAGGCGGCTTTGGGCCAAGTCTTCAGGCTCACCACCGCGATGATAAACAAACAGCAGCCTGCCATGTTGCTTGCAGAGGAGACCCACCAGCTTATCGATGCCTGTTGCCCATTGGGCTGTAAGCTCTGTGCTGTCTGGATCGAAAGCTTTGCCTGTCACGTCAACACGCACTTCGTGATCCAAGGCTGCACCAAAGTTCAGCTCGGTCACCTTGCCGCGTGTGACGCGCACATCCCGGGGGTTTTCAGTGGTCATTTGATAGCCGGTTGGCAGCGTGCGCACATCGAGCTTCATCAAGAAGTTGGAACCGATGGACGCATCAGGTATTGCGGCGCATGGCACGTGGAAGCGGCCCTTGCTGTCCGTGGTGATCAAGGTGCCATCAAGGGTGACAACGCGCACGCCGGGCAAACCAAGTTCACCATCATCCATATAGCCGTTGTGGTTTTTATCATCAAACACATGGCCAATAATGTCGCTGCAATCGAACACGGGTTCATCTGTGATGGTGACAGTGGCTTGGGCTGTGGCGATGACTTTGCCAGAGGCTGGATCAATCAGATGCGCATTGTTCACAAACTTGCCGCCACCCAATGTGGTTGAGGCCATCAGTTTGAGTTTAAGTGTGATCTTGCCTGCCGTTGGCATCAGGCCCGCGAATGCCACATTGCGTTCATTCACAACTGGTGTTGCAGCAATGCCGTTCACGGTGGCGGTGCCTGCAACATAACCAAAGCCAGGCGGCATGATGTCGGTGATTTGGAAGGGGCCGCCCACCAGATTTGATGCTGTAATCGTGTAGACAACAGTTTCGCCACGCTTGAGCTCAGATTTAGAAGCCGTCTTGGTCAGTACAGGCACGGTGGCCACAACGGGCGTTACCGTTGGCGCATTGCCATTCACGCTGGCTTTATCGGAAGTGTCGGCCACTGCTTTGCCTGCAGCTGATTTGCCATTGATCAAAGCCGTGTTGGACACAAAGCCTGCTTGCGCATCAGCGATTGTAATTAAGTGGCGTGCAGTGAACGTTTTTGCATCCACAGCGCCGGGTGCCAAAGTTGGCAGGGTGGCTGGATTTGGCAGCAGTGTTGCATTGGCATCCGTGAGGACAAGATCATTGATGTCGACATTACCCGTGTTGGTTATGGCAAAGGCATAGACAATCACGTCGCCCACATCATTGAGACCATTGCCATTGGTATCTTCAATTTTGCTGACGGTCTTTACCAAAGCTATGGCTGGAGCTTGCAGCAATGGCGTGATGGTGGGTGAGCTGCCTGTGGTGCTGGCACTGTCTGACAGATCGGTGATTTCGCCACTGGTTTGCGTGGTGAAGGCATGAGCTTTGGCTTGGTTTGTAACTAATCCTGCGGCCACATCCGCCGTGGTGAGCGTGTGGGTGGCGCTGAATGTGGTGGCATCGCTTGCACCAACTGCAAGTGAGGCCAATGGACCGCCATTGACGGTGACTACGCCATTATCATCCGTCACAGTCACATTAATCAAGGCCAGGTTGCCAGTGTTGGTCACAACCAGTGCATAGTGGATGATATCGCCAGCATCATTGATGCCATTACTATTGGTATCCGTGATGCTGGTTGTGGTTTTCACAAGTGCGATGTTTGGCGCGTTGTTGAACTTGGTGATGGTTGGATCATTCTCGGTGAAGCTTAAGTCATCGGAAAGATCACTCTTGGTGCTGCCATCGGGCGCTGTGCCAAAGCCTTGAGCTTGGTTGCTCACTTGCCCATCAATAACATCTGTCGGTGTAATCACATGGGATGCGGTGAAGGTGGTGTCATCTTCATTGCCTGCAGGCAGCGAAGCAATGTGAGCCCCCACCACGACGGCATTGACATCCGTAATATAAACATTGGTCAACGTGACATTGCCCGTGTTTTTCACTTTGAAGGTGTAAGTAATAACGTCACCAGCGTTTGTGGTGCCGTCTGGCGTTGCCGAAAGGCCGCCATTGCTACGATCTGTAATTCCAACAAACGTCTTAACCACGGCCAAAGCGGGCTGCACTGTGAGCGGCGTTACAGTTGGATTGTTCTTGGTGGGATCGAGATTATCTGAGAGATCGCTCACAGCGATGCCCGATGGATTGGTCGTGGTGATGGGCGATGTGCCATTGGCGGTGGCTTGGTTCGACACGCGACCTGCAATCATGTCCGCTGCTGTGATCGTATAAGTCGCCTTGAATGTTGTGCCATCCACAGCGTTGGGTGCGAGTGTGAGCAGTGGTGTGCCCTGCACTGTTGCACCCACCAAGTTATCAACAATGTTCACATTGCTCAGTGTCACGTTGCCGGAGTTTGACACGGTGAATGTGTAATGGATCACATCGCCAGCATCGTTCAGGCCGTTGCTGTTCGTGTCAGTGATCACTGCGTCTTGCGTTTTGACCAAGCTGATCTTTGGCTGTTGCATCAGCGGCGTAATGGTGGGGGCATCGGCGGTGAGAACGCCGGGATCAGAAAGATCAATCACATGGGTGCCGTCAGGCGCGGTGCCATC
>JANYHE010000098.1 GCA_025359215.1 Hyphomicrobiales bacterium | reverse complement strand
GATGCCGTAAGCGAGCGCCGTCCACCACATCACTGTAATTAGTAATTCGACGGCGTACTTCGAGTGAGGCTTTCAGTGTTTAGTTTGACGTGCAGCTTTGGCCTCTTCGGCGGCAATGCGCACGATCTTTCTGATCTCCTCCTGCACGTCCTTGCCAATTTTGGCCTTGGAAAAATATGGCAGAGTTCTCTCCAACGCTGGCACGAGAAGATCCACGCATGTGTTGAAGTCTGCGTTAACAGATGGTCCATGCTCCACAAAGGCTCTAAAATCCAAAGTCATGTCTTTTCGTGTGAGCCGTCTTGTTTCTCGGAATCCTTTAGTCTTCATGGGGTCGTTCAAGATCATGAAAATAACACGCCACTGTTGCCACTCACCAGTATCGACCTTTTCCAAATGGCGATTGATGGCACTCTCCAAGGCATTCAAGGCACCAACCCTTTCGGTGTTGGAGTGCATCAGCGGACTGACATCGGTAGTAGACTCGGTGGTCGACCAGAAACGCATCACTGATATCCCTTAATCAAGAAATTCCGCTGACACTGCATTCTTTACCTCGCGCTATCTACTATTCCAACGTCGACAATTCACTGGCAATCACCCGTGCCGCTATTGTTTGCCCCAGTTTGGCCGCCTCTGCCAGTGGCAGGTGCTGCAACAGCCCTTGCACCAAGCCCGCCATGGCCGCATCGCCTGCGCCTGTGACATCGATGATGGTTTTGGCGGCTGATGCGATGGGAGTGAAGGTTTTTCCATTCGATGCATAGGCGCCCTCTTTCCCTGCGTGGATGACGATATTTGCAATGCCTTGGGCATGGAGCTTTTGTGCTGCGACTTCTGTATTGCGGGTGCCGGTGAGGGCTTCGATCTGGTCGAGGTTTGGCGTGGCGAGAAATATCGGGTAATGTTTCAGCAGCGCCAAAAGCTTCACGCATTTTGAGACAGACACGGGCTCGATGATCAGCCGCGCCGCGCATTGGCTGGCAATTTCATCAAGGGTTTCCGGCAGAAGGTTACAGTCGGCCACCACAAAATCTTGCGCCTTGACAAGAGCCGTTTTGTTCTTTATTTGTTCTTTTGAAAGGAAATTGAGGTTTGCCATGTCCGAGGCGGCTGTGACCAATTCGCCCTGCTCATTGAGCAAGGCCAAATATATGCCGGTTGGTGCGGGAACCCGCATGATGTGGCTTATGTTCACGCCTGCTTTTTGGGTGGCTTCAATGATGATTTCCGCATTGATGTCATTGCCCACTGTTGTGAGCAATGTTGCTTCCACGCCAAGCCGCGCCAGATTATGGGCGATGTTGCGGGCAACACCGCCGGGCTTGGTGATGATCTCAGCTGGATTTGATGTGGCCAAGATGTGGGCGGACAAGGTTTTGGCCTTGATGTCCACATTTGCGCCGCCAATGACCAGAACTTTAGAAATCAGTTTTCACCCCGCCTTCGCGCAAGCGCCTGTCGACAAAGTCGTTCAGGCCATCGCGAATGCTGTCTTCCATATAGGGCTGTTGATATTCCGCCAGCGCTTGCTTGTAAACTGTGTTGGCGCGTTTCAGCGCATCAGGCGAGCCTGCGGCCAGCCATTGCGGATTATTGCGCCAATCGGAAATAATCGGCTGGTAGAAAGCATTCGAATAACGCGCCAGCGTGTGTTGTGCGCCAAAGAAATGGCCACCGGGGCCCACCTCACGTATCGCTTCAACACCGAGCGCATCCTCCGTGGTTTCAAGGGGTTGCAAGAATTCGCTCACCATTTGGATAAGATCAACATCCATGACAAATTTTTCAAACGACGCGACGAGTCCACCTTCCAACCAACCTGCGCCATGCATGATAAAGTTGCCGCCACCCATGGTGAGTGCCCAGAGCGAGAACACACTTTCATAAGCAGCCTGTGCATCCATCATGTTGGCCGCACAGGTGTTGGACGTGCGGTAAGGCAGATTATAACGCCTTGCCATTTGGCCACCGACCATGACAGCCTTCATATATTCCGGTGTGCCAAAAGCAGGAGCGCCGGATTTCATATCCACATTCGAAGTAAAGCCGCCATAAATGACGGGTGCGCCTTTTTTAACCAATTGGGTGAAGGCAATGCCCGCCAGAGCCTCGGCGTTCTGTTCCACCACAGCGCCAGCCATGGTGACGGGAGCCATGGCTCCAGCCAATGTGAATGGAGTGACGCACACCACCTGGCCGCGTGACGACATTTCCAATATGCCATTGATCATATAGGCATCAAGTTTCAGGGGCGAATTGGTGTTGATGATTGTAGTGAGTGTGGGCTCTCGCTCAAATTGTTCATGCGAAACGCCACGCGCCAGACGGGCAATTTCAATGCCGTCTTGAATGCGATTTGCACCAAGAGAATAAGCCGTCATCGGTTTATCCATCAACGTTGCCATGTCGCGCAGTGCTTCCAAATGGCGAATGCCTGAATGCAAATCGACCGGCTCTACTGGATAACCTGCGCTGAAATTGATGGCATTAAAATGCTGGCCAAGTTTCAAGAATTTTTGATAATCAGCGCGGTTGCCAGTGCGCCTACCGCCATCCACATCATGGCAAGATGGGGGTGAGCCCACTGTGCCAAAAGCCATGTTGTTTCCGCCAATTTGCATATTATGTGCAGGGTTGCGGGCATGAACGGTGAATTCTGAAGGGGCATGGCTGATGAGCTCTTCGAGCAGGCCCGCTTCAAAACGAACACGTTCGCCATCAATCTTGGCTCCAGCACTGCGCCACATATCACGCGCCTGCTCATCCAGAAAATCCATGCCGATTTCGGCCAGCACTTTGATTGAGGCCAAGTGGATAGATTCTTCTTCGTCTTTGGATATGATGTTGGTAGGCGCAAACATGCGCTTCACTTTGCGTATGGGCAATTGCGGAATGACTGCACTTCCGCCAGCACCGGGATTGGCACGCGCACCACCACGGCGAGGCCTGCGGGTTTCTAATTCACTCATTTCTTATCGTCCTTTAAAACTTCCAACATGGGGTCCGCCGCCACTTGTTTGACTAGCCATTCCTCAAATCGTTTGATTTTATTTTTAGTACGATGCTCGGCATTGCATGCGAAATACCAATGGTGGCGGTGTTCAACCTTCAAAGGAAAAGGTTCTTCAAGGCGACCCAGTTTTATTTCTTCAGTTGCATAGGGCCCAATGGTCATCGCTAGACCCCTGCCCTCAATGGCCGATTCTTGGGCGAGAATATAACTATCCACCGCCAGCCGATTTGAAGGCTTAACACCTTTCGCCCCGGCAGCTTCCAGCCAAATCTGCCAATCTTCTTCAGCGGTATAAACATCGATGAGCTTGTGTTTTTTTAAATCATCCAAACTTTTGATTTTTAGTGAAGGCGCACAGACGGGCTTTAAATAGGATTTAAACAATGGGCGATAATAATGCCCCGGCATTTTATTGCGGGCGAGGATGAGGCCTACATCCACATTGCGCTCATCAAAATCCCAATCGAAATAGGATGTGGAGAGGCGCACTTTCATATCGGGAAATTTTCGCTCAAAATCATGCAGACGCGGGATGAGCCACTTGAGCGCCACCGTGACGTAAACTTGAATAGTGAGTTCATTATCGGTTGTTGAAGGGCGCAGCGCACGGGTTTGCGCTTCGATTTGGTCAAATGCATCACGCACAGTTGGATAGTAAGTTTGGCCCAGTTGCGTGAGTTCAGCGCGCCTAGCATCGCGTCGGAACAACAACACATCCAAACGTTGCTCCAAAAGTTTAACCTGATGGCTGACAGCAGAGCGCGTGATTCCCAGTTCTCCCGCTGCCATGCGGAAGGAGCCGAGGCGGGCTGCGGCTTCAAAAGCCGTTAAAGCGCGGAGGGGCGGTAAGTCTCGTCTGGCCAAGGGAATTCACCTGTGTGTTTGGGCTGCAAAGCTTGTAACATAGCCTAAATGGTGTGTTTAGGGAGGGGGTGCAGGGTGCGGTGGTGATATTTTTTCACATGGGTACGTGTGGCTTGAACGGATTGGACAGCTATTATGTTTAGCCACATGCTCGAATTAATGAACGTGATTCCAGACATTCCTTCGTCAACTCTCGCGCTACTCATGCTGGTTGCCCTTGCCGCTGGCTTGTCTCGTGGCTTTTCAGGATTTGGTGCGGCGTTGATATTTGTGCCGCTGGCCAGTGCTTTGGTGGGGCCGAAACTTGCAGCTCCAATTCTTGTGATTATTGATGGAATTTTCGCAAGCTACCTCATTCCATCCTCATTGAAGTTAGGTGATCGGCGCGATGTGTTGCTGATGTTCATGGGGGCCTTGGTGGGTGTGCCGCTTGGCACGATTATTCTCACGCATTATTCACCCCTCACTTTGCGCTGGCTGATTGCTGGGATGGCGACAGCAATGCTGATGCTTCTTGCATCAGGGTGGCGCTATCGCGGCAAGCCTCATGCTTTGGCCACTATTGCTGTGGGTTCAATTTCCGGATTGTTTTCCGGCATTGCGCAAATTGGTGGGCCACCAGTGGTGAGCTATTGGATGGGCACGGACACTGCACATGCAAAACTTCGCGCCAACATCATTTTATATTTTGCAGCGAGTTCGATTCTCTCGGTGATCACTTATGTGTGGGGCGGACTAATGTCGATTGAGATTTTAAAATTCTCATTGTTCGCTGGGCCGGTCTATGGGGTTGGAACATTCGTCGGCTCAAAATTATTTAGCTTTGCCAGCCCCGCTGTGTTTCGCAATAGCAGCTTGGCTTTAATTGCATTTGCAGTGTTAGCGAGCTTGCCGATCTTTAGGTGAGTGGTTAAATTTACTCACCAGCTTGCAATAATAACTGCCGCTTTGAAGTGATCGCAAATAAGCGCAAACTGTTTGCATCAAAGCACGCCAAAGGAATTGCCATGTCATTAGTTGAAGATGTAACCAAACGCCGCGGTGGACGTGATGCGCGGCGGACTTTGCGGTCCACGGCCATCCCGATGTCCAAAGCGGCGGTGAAGCCAGGCATGGAAGGTGGGCAATATAAGCCGCTCAAAGATGCCGATATGGTTCGCATTCATCAAACGGCGTTGAAGCTGTTGAATGACGTGGGTTTGGCGCGGGCAATTCCATCCTGCATTGAAGCGATGACGGCGCGAGGCTGCTTTATGCGTGATAATGGGCGGCTGTGCATTCCGCCTGCGCTGGTTGAGGATATTTTGGCGAATTGCGCCAAGAATTTTGTGTTGCACGCTCGCAAACCGGAACTGGATATGGAGCCTTGGGGCAACAAGGTTTATTTCGGCACGGCAGGCGCTGCGGTTCATATTGTCGAGATTGAATCGAATTCTTATCGCGAGTCTTATCTGGCTGATCTTTATGATGCAGCGCGGATTGTGGATACGTGTGAACATATTCATTTCTTTCAACGCTCACTGACAGCACGCGACATGCTGAATGGGCATGATTTAGATATCAACACGCTTTATGCCTCGCTGGCTGGCACGCAAAAGCATGTGGGCACCTCGATGGTGGAGCCTTCGCATGTGGAAGAGTGTTTGCAGATTTTGCATTATGTGGCTGGTGGTGAGAAAAAATGGCGCGAGCGGCCATTTGTTTCGCAATCAAATTGCTTTGTTGTGCCGCCCTTAAATTTTGCCGAGGATGCGTGTGCGTGTTTGGAAGCGGCAGCGCGCGGCGGAATGCCGGTGTTGTTACTCTCCGCTGCCCAAGCGGGTGCAACGGCTCCTGCTGCACTGGCTGGCACTGTGGTGCAAGCGGTGGCGGAATGTTTGGCGGGCTTGGTTTACATTAACTGCGTGGTGCCGGGTGCCATTGCCATTTGGGGGCCATGGCCATTTGTTTCTGATTTGCGCACGGGGGCGATGAGCGGTGGCTCAGGCGAGCAAGCTTTGATCACCTCCGCCTGCGCTCAAATGGGCCATTATTTTGGCCTCACAGTGGGGTCAGCTGCTGGCATGTGCGATGCCAAGATGCCGGATATTCAAGCGGGTTATGAGAAGGGATTGACGGCTGGCATTTCAGCCATGACTGGTATTAACTTAATGTATGAATCGGCCGGTATGCACGCCTCGCTTTTGGGCTTCTGTTTGGAAAGCCTGCTCATCGATAATGATATGCTGGGCGCCATCAACCGCAACGTGCGCGGCATTGAGGTGACGGAAGATACGTTATCTCTCGATGTAATTACCGAGACTTGCCTTGAAGGACCGGGGCATTATTTAGGGTCTAACCAGACGCTGACGATGATGCAGACTGAATATATTTACCCTGCCATGGCGAACCGCATGAGCCCTAAAGAATGGAACGAAGCGGGCAAGCCAGATATTTTGAGCAAAGCCATCGCACGAAAGAAAGAGATTCTTTCGACCTATTATCCTGAGTATATTCCAATGGATGTTGATGCCATCATTCGGCAGCACCACGATATTAAATTGCCACGGGAAGTGATGGAGATTGGCGATCCGCGCTGGATGAAGTAAGTGGTTCAGGATGGAACACCCCATCCTCACCCGCATCCGCCGCGAGACATTTACACCACTCGGTTGGTTTTCGCCTGATGATATGGGCGAGACCAAGCAGGTTATTTTGATCGGCAATATAGGGCCGGATATGTTTCGGCGTTTTGCCAGATCTGGTGCGCCAACCATGGATGAGTGGACGAAGGCCGTGGTGGAACCGCTGGCGGGGGACTTGGGGGCAAAGGTCGTATTCCCATTTGATAAGCCCGCCCTGCCCTTTCTGTCATGGGCGCGGCGTGGCGGTGCCGGGCATGTTTCGCCGTTGGGTTTGAACATTCACCCCATTTATGGATTGTGGCACGCTTATCGCGCTGCGTTATTGTTTCCAGTGGAATTTGATTTGCCCCGTGCATCTTCTGGGGCACATCCTTGTGAAACTTGTACAGATAAACCGTGCCTCGGCGCCTGCCCTGTTGGTGCCTTTGACGGTTCCTCCTATAATGTTGCCACTTGTGGCGAACATATAAAGACTGTTGCAGGGGATGATTGTATGGAGAATGGGTGTTTGGCGCGCCGGGCTTGCCCCGTGGGCCAGAAATTCACCTATTCAAAACTACAAGCACAATTTCACATGAGGGCTTTCCGTGAGTTACGATAAAATCAAAAAGAAACTGGCCGCTGGCGAGACGATTATTCTGGATGGCGGCACGGGCACGGACATTCAGCGCCGGGGTGCGCCGATGAGTGGTGAGACCTGGTGTGCTGATGTGAATGCTACACATGGCGAAATTGTGCGTTCGGTGCATGATGATTATGTGCGGGCGGGTGCAGATATTATTGCTGCCAACACTTTTGCCACCAGCCCTCTTTCTTTTAACGCTTATGGCCGTGATGCTGAGCTGGCTACCCTTGATGCTTTAGCAGTGGGTTATGCCAAGGCTGCTGCTAAGGGTCACGATGTGGCTGTTGCAGGATCATTCTCCACACAGCGCCCGGTTATTGTTGGCACAGATCGCACTGATATGAGCAAAAGCTGGACGCGTGATGAAGCCATGGTTTTGTTTCGCCGCAAAGCCCAGCACTTAAAGGCGCTTGGTGTTGACCTTATCATGATGGAGATGATGCGCGACACTGATTATTCTTTATGGGCATGCGAAGCCGCCATGGAAACGGGCCTGCCGGTGTGGATTGGCATTTCGGTTGAAAAGCAAGGCGACGTGCTGACTGGTTTTGGTCGTGAAGATCAAAAATTTGAAGATGTTGCAAAAGCCTTGGCCGCCCTGAATCCTGAAGTGATTTCGGTGATGCACACATCACCCAACACAACAGATGAAGCACTGACAATCTTGCGCAAATATTGGAGTGGCCCCACGGGCACATATCCTGAATGTGGATATTATGCTGCACCCGATTGGCAATTTGTGGATGTGATAGCGCCTTCTGATCTGGTGCATAAATCGCATGATTGGAACAAGCTGGGGGCCACTGTTTTTGGTGGCTGCTGTGGCATTGGGCCAGATCATATTCACGCTTTGGCGCAAGAGTTTAAATGATGAAAACGGGTTCGTGTTTATGTGGTGCCGTGGCATTTGAAATTCATGGGCCGATGGATGATGTTATAGCCTGCCACTGCACGCAATGCCGCAAGATGACCGGAAATTATTGGACATCGACCCATGTGGCCGATGCGGATTTGAAATTCACGCGACAAGATGGCTTGAAATGGTTTGCCTCCAGTGATGCTGCTTCGCGTGGCTTTTGCAAGGAATGCGGATCCAGTTTATTTTGGAAATCCAAGGATTCGAATTCTACGTCTTTGTGTGTTGGAACGATTGATGGAAAGACCGACCTTAAATTGGGTGGGCACATTTATTGCGAGAGTGCTGGTGATTATTATGAAATTTCTGGCGGAGCTTATCACAAGGCCACCACTTGAACTTGCCCACAGGCTGATTTGTCACTGGTAAAGTGGCGGTATGTCATTAACTTGGCGCGCATGAATCGCATATCTCGACTTTTAACCTACCCCGCCCTCGCTTTGATTTTAGCCGTTGTGCTGAAATTATTTTGGCCACACACACAGCATCACACGCCCGTTAATCCAAAAGCTTTTGTGCTGAATGTTGGCGTCGAAGGTTCTGCACAATATCAAGTTTCAATGTGGGTGCCGTTTGGATCCACCTCCGATTCAACGCCGGGCATTGCGCATGTGATGGAACATCTGAAATTCAAAACAGATGATGGCAATGGCTTTGTGGCGTTTAACGCTATTCCGGGCTCATCTTCCAATGCTTCAACCACATATCTCACCACACGCTATGATCTGAATGTTCCGCACCAAGGTTTGAGTAAAGCGCTGGAAACATTGGCCAGCATGACCAAGCCTCTGACGATTACCGATGAGAGTTTAAGCCTCGAAAAAAACGTCGTGAAACAGGAATTGCTGCAAAGGACACAAGCAAATCCGGATAGTCCGTTTTATTCTGAGTTCTATTCAGAACTTTATAGAGGATTGCCATTCGAGCTTCCACCTATCGGCACGGAGCAGAGTGTGGAGAAAGTGACCATGAAAGATGTTTTGGCTTTTGACGCTGCACATTATCAAGGCTCGCAGGTATATTTACTGATCGTTGGACCAGTTTTAACGTCTGCGGATCGTGACGCCATTGAAGATTACTTTCCCAATTCAGCTGAAGGCAATTTAACTGTCGCTGCAAAGTTCAAAGTGACTAAAGATGATGCGGAGTTGGTGGCCAGCCCCGTTTTTATGCCAGCCCTGAGCACCGACCACATTTCAGCTTCTGAGTTTACACGTGATAAAGTGTCTGACCGCGCGCGCAGTGTTAAGATAACAATTTCAAAAATAATTTCGGCTCCCACCACATGGAAAGCGGTGGCTGCCTCTCGGATTTTGCAAGATGCAATTAGCAGCCGTTTGCCCGAAGGTTTGCAAGACAAAATTGCCGAAGAAACTAGATTGGTTCAAAATTGGACTCTGTCTTATAGCCGTTTGATGAACGGTGTTTGGCAATTAGACTTTAGTGCTGACGTTGCAGATGGCGTGACGCCTGAACAAGTTCGTATGACAGTTGAAAAATATCTTGCTGATTTTGCAGTTTCGGGCATTTCACAAAAGAGTTTTGAGCGCCTCAAATCGCGCTATCTGTTGACCAATGATTGGGAAAATGCTGCGGGTCGTGCGAACAGTTTGGCGGGCGATAGTTTGGTGTTTGGTTATAACCTTGCAAGCACTTATTTTGATGATTTGCAAAAAACCACTTTTCAAGATGTAAATGATTTGCTGAAGACAACTCAATTGCCTGGCCGTGTAGGTTTGGCCCTCTTAAAACCTGCAGGTGCCGCGCAATGAGATTGTTCTTTATAGCTTTTATTTCGGTTTTTTGGGCAAGTTGGGCGGGTGCGGAAGATTTGCCGGTGGTTGAACTTAAAACACCACATGGCTTTGCGTTTACATTTCTGCGCTCGGATGTGCAGAACACTGTTGCTGTATCTTTAGCGTTAAAAGGTGGAATTGGCTCCGACCCCCTTGATGGACCCGCTACTGCTTTTGCAGTTTCCGGGTTGATTATGGATGGGGCTGGCGGCAAGACTGCGTCGGAAATATATGAATCGATGCAAGATGTGGGCGGATCCTTTAGTGTGACGCCCAATCCTGATGAAATTTATGCTGATCTTTCCGCTCCAACCAAAGGCATTTTGGGCGCAGCCAAGCTGGCAAATCTAATTTTGACCCTACCTAATTTCCCAGAGAGAAAATTTTTGCAAAGTCGCGAAAGCTTCGCAAAGAAACTTGAAGAGGCTTTAGCCAATCCTGAGTTTGCTGTGCAAAATGCGTTTATGAATGCTGCAATTGAACCTCACCCCTATGAAAATGCGATTGCACCACGACCTGAGTCGGCGCGTAACATTCAATTGAGTGATCTTAGACCTTGGGCTGCGCGGCACTTCAAAACAGATGGTATTGTAATTTCTGTAGTGGGAGATTTGGAACCTGCTGAGGCCAGTGCCGTGGTCGATGCATTGCTCGACAACCTGCCAGCCACATCGGATTTGCCAGAGACGCCGCCAATAAAAGTGAAAGCTACGACAGCGAACCCAATAACAGTTGCTGCTAAAACAGGCGATCAAGCAGTTTTGACTGTGGGAACGGTGATAACTGGACAACTAACGCTCGATCAATGGTTTTCCTTAGACTTGTTGTCGAGAATTTTTGCCGGAGATCAAAAGTCCAAACTGTTCAAAGACATTCGTGAGGCCACGGGTGCAACTTATGGCTTGCAATCGAACTGGAATATCTATGGGCAAGGGAGTGTCAATTTGGTTTCGGGGCGTATTTCAAAAAAGGATGCTGATAAAACCATAGCCCTTGTTAAAAAGTCATGGGATGAATTTCGCATCGCTGGGCCCAGCGTAAAGGACGTGAGCAATGCCAAAGCCACAAGCTTGCAGAACTTGGGCGATTTGCAGCGGAACCACGTAGGAATGGCGGGATATATTCGCGATAATTTGACTGGGCATATGACCACGGCGCAGATTGCCTCATTGCCGTCGATTATCGAAAACTTGGATTTGAATGACAAGGCCAGTCTTGCCCGTTTTTTCCCTGAAAATCCTATCATTGTAGTGGCACAGTGAAAGGCCTAGGGAAGCTTTATGACTGATACCCCAGCTATGTTCGGCAAGTTCGATGTGCCACTCATTCCACGATGGGTGGGGTTTGTTGCTGCCTGTGTGGGCATGTTTATGGCGATTCTTGATATTCAAGTGGTTGTCACGTCGCTGCCAGTGATCGAGGAGGCTTTAAAAATCGGCGCTGATTTGATGAGCTGGATTCAGACATCTTATTTGATTGCAGAAATTATCGCCATTCCGTTGACTGGCTTGTTAATGCGCGTTTTCACTATGCGGCTGCTCTTTGCGGTGGGGCTTTTGGCCTTCACTCTGGCTTCGCTGGGATGTGCACTCAGTGTGGGTTTTGCCGATCTTTTGGCATGGCGGGTGTTTCAAGGGTTTGCTGGTGGGCTGCTCATTCCCTTGGTATTTTCGAGCATCTTTTTATTGTTTCCAACGGGCTTTCAGCAAACATTGGCCACCACAGTTGGTGGTTTTCTTGCGGTTTTGGCGCCAACACTCGGGCCAATTGCCGGTGGTTGGATTACCGAACACTATACGTGGCATTGGCTGTTTTTAATCAATATTGTGCCTGGAATAATAGCTATAATCACTGGCACCATTTGTCTGCCGCGGGCCAAATTGCAGCTGAAACTCTTAAAAAATCTTGATTGGCTTTCAGTTTTAATGCTGGGCATTGCGCTGGCCATGCTGGTGGTGGGTTTGAAAGAGGCTCCAACCCGGGGATGGATTTCATGGCCAGTGATTGTTTGTTTTGCCATATCCTTGATCAGTTCCTGGCTGCTATGGCGCAGGCCGAACCCTGCCATCATGTTTCACTTGTTGGAAGACCGTGCGCTGACTTTCGGTTGTATTCTTAGTTTTCTTTTAGGCTTCTGTCTCTTTGGCATGGTTTACCTGATGCCAGTATTTCTGGCCTTCGTGCGGGGGCATGGGCCGCTGGATATTGGTGTTATCACGCTGGTGAATGGCGCAGCACAATTGATTGCTGCGCCCATCGTTGTGCAGCTTGATCGGCGTTTTGATGCGCGCTGGCTAGCGGGCATTGGGTTTGGGCTGTTCGCAGTGGGCCTGTTTATGAGCACCAACCAAACTATCGAATCGGATGGCCCACAAATGTTTTGGCCTCAAGTGGTGCGGGGCTGCGCTGTGGCTTTGTGCATTCTGCCGCCCATCCGCTTTGCTTTGGCTTTGATGCCGCTCGACAAGATTGGCGATGCCAGTGGATTGTTTAACGTGAGCCGCAACATCGGCGGGGCTATTGGCATTGCACTCATCGATACGGTGATGTTTTCGCGGGCACCGATTTATACCGACAGGATTATGGAAGCTTTGAAAGTGGACCCGCCTTCGGCCGCTAAAATGCTGGGCATGGTGGTGGACGATTTGCCCACGCCTGATGATTCATCTGGCCTTCTGGGCATCATGGACTCCATTCAGGGCGCAAGCTTGGCAATGGCCATTAATGAGTGTTGGCTCATGCTTGGTGTCGTGTGTTTGTTAGCTTTACCTGTCTTGTGGTGGCTTGGGCCGATTCGAAGTGCTGTGCCTGTCTCCAAACTCGCGCCTAACGAGCTTTCAAACCTCAAATAATCTACTTCTGGCTGTATTTTCGAAACTGGCGATCAATTTGTTTATTTTTGCAATTGGGCCTTTTGGTCTTGACGCGTGTCAAGGGTTAATCGTGTTTCATCCACACCCACAACGCAGTTGTGATTTAAGTTCACGAAAGACTTGAGCTTCTAGCCAGAATCGGGCGATGTATCCTTATCAACAGGTAGTGCAGAGTTGTGGACACAATATCTAGTGTTAAATATTCATTAACACACTAGCTATTGACGACATTGCTTTGCTGTAATAGTTTCTGTTTCCAAGGTGTGCTGCGGAATAAACCCCGCAAAGCCTGTCAGTTCTGGGTCAAGTACGAGAACAGTCAGCATGCGTTTGGGGCGAGAACCTTCGCCAATCAGGGAATAGCGTAGAACACGAGTGGAATAGCTCCGTGGGCGTTTTTGTGCGCGCACGGCAACAATATTGGATTTAACTGGGGCACTAAAATGCGGATTGAACGGAAATATACCAAGGCTGGCCAAGACACTTATGCGGGACTCGATTTCCGCATTGCGGTGAGCGAAATCAAGAACCCCGATGGTTCAATTGTGTTTCGCTTGGCCGACATTGAAGTGCCATCGGCATGGAGCCAAGTGGCCACTGATATTCTGGCACAAAAGTATTTCCGCAAAGCTGGTGTGCCAAAAATATTGAAGCGCGTTGAAGAAGAAACCGTTCCAAGCTGGTTGTGGCGCTCAGTTGCTGATGATGATGCACTCGCACATTTGCCCCTGAAAGAACGTACCCGTGGTGAAAACTCTGCCAAAGAAGTGTTCAACCGTTTGGCTGGCACATGGACCTATTGGGGCTGGAAGGGCAATTATTTTTCTTCTGAGGAAGATGCACGCGCATTTTATGATGAACATTGCGCAATGTTATCGCGCCAAATGTGCGCACCAAATTCGCCACAGTGGTTTAACACGGGCCTGCATTGGGCTTATGGCATTGATGGTCCGGCGCAAGGCCACCATTATGTTGACCATGAAACGGGCAAACTGACAAAATCAAAGACTGCCTATGAGCATCCACAGCCTCATGCCTGCTTTATTCAGGGTGTGTCTGATGATCTGGTGAATGAAGGCGGTATTATGGATCTTTGGGTGCGTGAAGCGCGCCTGTTCAAATATGGCTCGGGCACGGGTTCAAACTTTTCATCACTACGCGGCGAAGGCGAAAAACTTTCGGGCGGTGGCAAATCATCAGGCCTTATGAGCTTCCTCAAAATTGGTGACCGCGCTGCGGGTGCCATTAAATCTGGCGGCACCACGC
>JANYHE010000091.1 GCA_025359215.1 Hyphomicrobiales bacterium | reverse complement strand
CAATTATTCCGGTGATCAATTTGATCAGCGTGGTTTTGCCGGCACCATTGGGGCCAACGATGCCCAGCCTATCGCCGCGCAACAGCAAGAGATCAAGCCCTGTCACAATTTCACGGTCGCCATACGACTTTGACATTTTCTTGGCTTCGGCCACCAGCTTGCCCGAAAGATCGCCACTAGAGGCAGAGAGTTTCACATTGCCTTGGCTGCCCACATATTCGCGCCGCTCACCGCGCAGCGTGGACAGCAAACCCACCCGCCGCACGTTGCGCTTGCGCCGCGCTGTCACGCCATAACGCATCCAGTGTTCTTCAGTGGCAATGCGGGCTGCCAATTTATGCTGCTCGATTTCTTCTTCTTCCAAAACCTGATCGCGCCATTCCTCAAAAAATGCAAAACCCCGGTTCATGCGTTTGGCGGCACCACGGTCTAGCCAGATTGTTCGATTTGAAAGCGCTTCTAAAAAACGCCGATCATGGCTGATGAGAATGAAAGCAGAGCGCAATGATTTAAGCTCGGCTTCCAGCCATTCAATGGCGGGCAAATCCAAATGGTTGGTGGGCTCGTCGAGCAATAGAATATCGGGTTCTGGTGCCAGTGTTCTGGCAATTGCCGCGCGGCGGGATTCACCGCCTGAAAGATTTGCGGGATTTTCTTCGCCGGTGAGGCCTAACTCATTCAAATAATGACGGCAGCGATAGGGATTGTCTGTGGGGCCAAGGCCTGCCTCGACATAGTCAAGAACTGTAGTGTAACCCGTGAAATCAGGCTCTTGCGGTAAATAGCGAATGGTGGTGCCAGGCTGCACCCAGCGCGAGCCATCATCCATTTCAACAAGGCCTGCAGCGATTTTAAGAAGCGTTGATTTTCCTGAACCGTTGCGCCCCACCAAGCACATGCGATCATCGTTGTGCAGCATGAGTTCAGCCCCATCGAGCACGGGTTTGCCGCCAAAGGTGAGGTGAATGTCTTTCAGATTGAGCAGAAGATTGGCCATGCTGGGCCGATCACTAGCCTAGGCAGCCCTAACACTCCAGAGGTTTAGTTGACACGCTCAAAGATCACAGCGTCATTGTCGGAGAAAGTTTTTTTCCAATTTGGCAAAGTTGCCAGATATGTATTTTGATAAGCCTTGGGTGGAAAAATTGTCCATGTGACTTTGTTTTCGTCGAGGATCTTATCCATAGCTTTTTCTCCGCCGGGACTTGCGGTGGCGATAAACTGATTAAAAAAATCACCCTGAAAAATTTGATCAGCCCTTCCATCAATATATGTTTTTACACCCTGCATGATGAGTGGCCCACCAAAATTATAAGCATTAAACACAGGGCCTGTGAGGTTATGTGATTTTATATAAGCAAAGGCGCCCACTATATTTCTATCGGGTGGTGGAGCTATTGGTGCTTTTATGGCGGGGATTAAAACAACCAAGGCAGCAAGAACGGCAAAGGCTGCAACTAATTGTCTGCCATAATGGATCAGAAATATTTCGACTTTATCGCGCGATTGCGTGAGATAAGCTAGTGCTGAAAACTTGGGATTATGGAGAGCAACTTCCCGCGCGACGATGATAGGGATCAATAAAAAATAGACATAGATGAACCTGATATGAGTCAGCATCATATGCAGCGTGAAGAGCATGAACAGAATTTTACTAAAAGCATAACGCGCAGCCGCTGCCCAGATGAGGCAGAGCGACACCAGCAAGAGGCATTCAAAAAACAGGCTTTCTTGCGCATTGAAAGGCTGCCATTCCACAATGACAGACATGGCCTGAATGCCAGATATAAGTGTGCGATTTACCAGAAACGGCTCAAGTCCATAAGGATTGATAAACGCTGCGACAGGGCACAAGAGCCCAAATAAAACCCACTTGCCAATAGTGTATGTGTTCCGCAGACCATGTTTTTCAAGGAGATATAGAAATGCAAATCCTGCAACAGCAAAACTGAGCGTGAAGCTGCCGTGCAAGTTGGTCCAAAATGTAACGATAGCAAGCAACCAAAAATTGGGAACACGGTTTTCATCTGCGGCGCGCATCAAGTGCGAGGTGAAATAAACCAAGAGAGCGAAAGTGAAAATATGCGGGCGGGCAATGGTGAATTGGATAAGCGCTGTCGCGGCTATGGCTGCAATAACCAGGGCAAGTGTGGGATTAAGGTTCTTGCATAATTCTTGATGCAGAAGGCCCAGTGCAGTTGCCGCAGCCACTGAAGCCAAAACAATAACACCGTTCCAACCTGCCACATTAAAAGCCAACGCCAAGAAAACTTGCGATAGCCACTCTTTGGCGATCCACGGCTGGCCAGCAAATGTGTAAGAATAGGTATCGACGAAAGGCACATGCCACGTTTGCAAAATGCCTTGGCCGGTGACGATGTGCCACCACAAATCAGGGTCGCCCAAAATAATTTCACTGTGTGACAGGCAGAACAATGTGTAAGCGATGAAAATAAGGCCTGTCCAAAACATGGACAGGCGCTTAGCTTCTAAAGCGATGTTGGTCATGAAAGCCCCTGCACGTGCACCGAATCGGAGCTTGTTTATACAATCGTGCTCAGGCTGTTAGCAATGTGAGGGGTTAAAACACCACCACGCTGCGAATGGATTTGCCTTCATGCATCAAATCAAAAGCATCGTTGATTTTTTCTAGCGGCAAAATGTGCGTGATCATGGGGTCGATCTCGATTTTGCCATCCATATACCAATCGACGATTTTTGGCACATCGGTGCGGCCCCGTGCTCCACCAAAAGCTGTGCCGCGCCACGAACGACCTGTGACCAACTGGAAAGGTCGCGTCGAAATTTCTTGGCCAGCTCCAGCCACGCCAATGATGATGGATTGGCCCCAGCCTTTGTGTGCTGCTTCTAAAGCAATGCGCATGACTTTTACGTTGCCAATGCACTCGAAGGTGTAGTCCGCACCACCGCCGGTGAGCTCCACCAGATGGGCAACAAGATCACCGGTGACTTTGGATGGATTGACAAAATGCGTCATGCCGAATTGGCGGCCCCAGCTTTCTTTGTCGTCATTCATGTCCACGCCCACGATTTGACGGGCACCTGCAAGACGCAAGCCTTGAAGCACATTCAGGCCAATGCCGCCAAGACCGAACACGATGGCGGTGGAACCAACCTCCACTTTTGCTGTGTTAATCACAGCGCCCACACCCGTGGTGACACCGCAGCCAATGTAACAAATTTTATCGAAGGGTGCATCTTGGCGCACTTTTGCCAGAGCAATTTCAGGCAACACCGTGAAATTCGAAAATGTGGAGCAGCCCATATAATGGTGGATGGCTTGGCCCTTATAAGAAAAGCGCGACGTGCCATCTGGCATTAGCCCTTTGCCCTGCGTGGTGCGAATTTTTTGGCACAGGTTGGTTTTGGGGTTGAGACAATATTCGCATTCGCGGCACTCTGGGGTGTAGAGCGGAATCACATGATCGCCTACTTTGAGCGAGGTCACACCAGCACCCACTTCACGAACTACGCCTGCGCCTTCATGGCCCATGATGGCGGGGAACAACCCTTCCGGATCAGAGCCGGAAATGGTGAACTCATCTGTGTGGCACACGCCGGTGGCTTTAATTTCCACCAAAACCTCGCCAAACTTCGGTCCCTCCAGATCAACCTCAACGATTTCAAGTGGTTTACCAGCTTCAAAAGCAACTGCGGCGCGGGATTTCATGCAAAGAGTCTCCAAACTATTTTGGACGTTAATAGTGCGGACACTCAATAATTAAAACACAAAACTCTGTCATCCCGACGAAAGTAGAAATGATGCATTAGGATAGATAAGCTTCCACGGTGGCCTTGGTGCCGTTTGCCCACAATGATTTCAGCGCGGTAGAGAATTCCGCTTGCATGAGCGCAGAGGTTCCTACATCGCCATATATATCATTCATGGCAAGCCATGCCAGTGGATCAGCTTTAGCCGCGATGGCTGTTTTTTGAAGTCTATCCCAGCTTGGGTCATTGGCTTCAATGACAGCGCCGCTATCAGTGGTGCCATAGCAATATCGACACCAAAGAGCGGACTCCAAAGCGAGGCCTTTAATACTCTTGCCTGCTTTAACGCGATCAGCCACCACGGGCACTATAAACTTGGGTTGACGGTTGGAGCCATCTAAGCAAAGCCTTCGCACAGTGTCGGCAATTTTTGGATTGGAAAAACGCCGATCGATGAGTTTGTAATAATCTTGCAGATCTGTGTCGGGCACAGGCGGAACCGTTGGGATGATTTCTTCCTGCTCGATCTTCGCCAAGAAGGCGCGCACGATTGGATTTTCCATTGCTTCGTGAACATAGTGAATGTCGAGGAGCCCCGCTATGTAAGCAATCACGGCATGGCCGCCATTCAGAATGCGGATTTTCATGTGCTCGTAAGGCGTTACGTCTTTAACAAATGTAGCGCCCACTTTTTCCCACGCTGGGCGGCCTGATGGGAAGTTATCTTCCACCACCCATTGCTTGAACTCTTCGCAGAAAATCGGCCAGGTGTCAGCAACACCAAAAACCTCGGCGCAAATCTTGCGCTCACGGTCACCCGTCGCTGGTGTGATGCGATCTACCATGCCATTCGGGAAAGCCACATTGGCTTTAATCCAATCAGCAAGGGCTGGGTTCGAAAGCCGCGCCAATCCAACAACTGCATTTTTCGTCACCACACCATTATGCGGAACGTTATCGCAGGACATGACTGTGAAGGCCGGAATATCCGCAGCGCGGCGCGCAGCAAGGCCTGCAACGATGAAACCAAACACCGTTGTTGGATCATGCGGGTTGGCACCATCATAGATAATTGCAGGATAGGCGGGGTTGAATTTCCCGGTTGCGGGATCGATAAAATATCCACCTTCAGTAATCGTGAGCGAGACGATGCGGATTGTTGGGTCGCACAGCCTAGCCATCATGGCTGGCTTGTCATTGGGAGAAACAAAATCGATTAAGGGGCCCGTAATGTGAGCGGTGCTAAGGTCATTGTCTTGTTCGACAACAGTGGTCAAATAATCCTGCGCAACTAATCTTTGGCGCATGGCTTCATCAGACGGCATAACACCTGCGCCAACCAGCGCCCAATCATGGTCTAGTCCTTTATTGAACAAATCATCCATATAAACGGCCAGATGGGCGCGATGAAAATTGCCAACGCCGAAATGCATAATGCCTTGCTTTAACGAAGCGCGCGCATAATTTGGCACCGGAATTTTTTTGCCAATCGCTGGCAAGTTTGCCAGTGATAATTTTAACTCATCCATTGTCCGCCATCCACATTATAAGTTTGTGAGACGATATAATCGCTTTCACAGCTGGCCAGAAAAATGGCCATGCCTTCTAAATCTTTTGGTGTGGCCATGCGGCCAATGGGAACACCTTCGCCCACAATTTTCTTCTTCTCGCCGAGGGGGCGGTTTTCATATTTTGCAAACATGGCATCGACATGATCCCAATGTTCGCCTTCCACCACGCCGGGCGCAATGGCATTTACATTAATGCCATGCTGAATGAGGTTCAGCCCGGCTGATTGTGTGAGGCTGATCACAGTGGCTTTAGTTGCGCAATAGACCCCAACCAAAGCTTCACCCCGCCTGCCCGCTTGGCTGGCCATGTTGATAATTTTGCCACCTTTACCACGCGCAACCATGTGTTTGGCAACGGCTTGCATGGTGAAGAGCACACCATAAACATTGATGGAGAAGAGCTTGTTGTAGCTCGCTTCGGTGATGTCCACGATCGGTGCCAAATCAAACAAGGCCGCGTTATTCACGAGAATGTCGATCTGCCCGGCTTTGGCCACCACTTCATCCACTGCTTTAGTAATCGAATCCAATTTCGATACATCCATGTGAACCGCGAATGCTTTGGGGCCGATTTCCTTGGCGCAAGCTTCGGCGGCGGCGAGATTGATATCGGCAATTGCGACCGTTGCGCCTTCTCGCACATAAGCCTCCGCAAAGCCGCGACCAATGCCACGGGCGCTGCCAGTGATGATGGCGACTTTATCCTTCAATCTCATTTGTGGATCGCCCGGCCATCTTTATCAAAATAATGCATGCGAGATTTATCGGGTGTCATCCAAACATTGGTGCCGGGGGCGAACGTGTTTTCGCCCGATGCCCGCACTGTCAAGCGGCCACGCGCACCTGCATCAACATGCAAGAATGTGTCAGAGCCCAAATGCTCGCTGAGCAAAACCTTGCCTTGCCAATCGCCCTTCTTTTCAGAAATTTCGATGTGTTCCGGGCGAATGCCAATGGTGTTGTTTTCAACAAAATTCATTTTGGGAGAACCAATGAAGCCTGCAACGAAAACTGAGTTGGGCTTATTATAAAGTTCCAAAGGCGAACCTACTTGCTCAATATTGCCTTTGTTCAAAACCACAATACGGTCGGCCATGGTCATGGCTTCCACTTGGTCATGGGTGACATAGATCATCGTGGTGCCCAAATCTTGGTGCAGCTGCATGATGAAAATGCGCATGTTGACGCGAAGTGCGGCATCGAGGTTTGATAGCGGCTCGTCGAACAGGAAGCCTTCGGGTTGGCGCACAATGGCGCGGCCAATGGCAACGCGCTGGCGCTGGCCGCCTGAAAGTTGTCCGGGCTTGCGATCGAGATAGTCCGTGAGATTGAGGGTGGCTGCGGCTTTGGCCACTTTGCCATCAATCATCTCTTTGCTTTCGCCCGCCATTTTGAGGCCGAAGCCAATGTTGTTGCGCACACTCATATGCGGATAAAGTGCATAGGATTGGAACACCATGGACAGGCCACGCTTTGAGGGTGGTGTGTCTGACACATCTTTGCCGTCGATGAAAATCTGGCCGGATGTCAAATCTTCCAAGCCTGCAATCATACGAAGAAGAGTTGATTTTCCGCAGCCTGATGGGCCGACGAAGACAACAAATTCGCCATTCTTGATGTCGAGGTCGGCGCTGGGAATAATGACCGTTGCGCCAAAGGCCTTATGAACTTTTTTGAGTGAAATCGTTCCCATTATTTTACAGCTCCGAATGTGAGGCCACGAACCAGTTGCTTTTGCGCAAACCAGCCGAGCACGAGGATTGGTGCGATTGCCATTGTAGAGGCTGCTGAAAGTTTCGCCCAGAACAAGCCTTCAGGTGCGGAATAACTGGCAATGAATTGTGTGAGAGGGGCAGCATCTTTAGTGGTCAAGGCTAAAGTCCAGAAGGCTTCGTTCCATGCCAGAATAATGTTGAGCAGCAATGTTGATGCAATGCCCGGAAGAGCCATGGGGGTGAGCACATAGACCAGTTCTTTGACCAGTGATGCACCATCCATGCGTGAGGCTTCGAGAATTTCACCGGGTATTTCCTTGAAATATGTGTAAAGCATCCAGATAATGATGGGCAGGTTCAGGAGCATTAAAACTGTGATGATGCCGAAGCGCGTGTCCAGCAAATGGAAATCACGGAAGATGAGATAGATGGGGATGAGGGCGCCCACAGGTGGCATCATCTTGGTCGACAGCATCCACATCAAAAGGTCTTTGGTGCGCTTTCCCGGCGCGAAGGCCATGGCCCATGCGGAAGGTATTGCAATGAGCAGCGCAAAGAACGTAGAGCCTAAAGCCAGATAAATCGAATTGAGAGCAAACCGGAGGTAGTCGGAACGCTCCTGCACAATGCCGTAATTTTCTGTTGTCCATTCAAAGTTAAAAAACTTAGGGGGCAATAAAATGGCCTCTCTCTCTGTTTTAAAGCTTGTTAGGATTGTCCAAAAAATTGGGAAAAATATCAATAGACCGATAGCCCAGGCTAGGACTGTGATGATGAGTTTTTTGTTGGTTGAAACTTTGCGAGCCATGATTACGCGTCCAAATTCTTGCCAATCATCCGCATGAGGAAGAAGGCTACAATGTTTGCAAGGATAACAGCGATAATGCCACCAGCAGAAGCGCCACCAATGTCATTGGCAATCAGACCGTATTGGTACACCAAGAATGGCAAGTTGCCCGCGGTGCCCGCAGTGCCAGATACATAAATTTCTGCAAACACATTGAGAAGAAAAATTGTCTCAATCAATATCACAACAGTCATCGGACGAATGAGATGTGGCAACACGATGTACCAAAAATAAGATAAGGGTGGAGTGCCGTCCATTTCTGCCGCTTCTTTTTGTTCGCCATCCAGCGATTGCAGTGAAGTGAGCAAAATGAGTGTAGCAAATGGCACCCATTGCCATGAGACCATTAATATGACTGCCGCCAGAGGATAATGTGCAAACCAATCGATGGGCTGCAGACCGACTGATTTAAAAAGATATGCAATCATGCCTGAGACAGGATTGAGCATCATATTTTTCCAAACCAGCGCAGAAACTGTGGGCATGACGAGGAACGGCGCTATCATCAACAACCGCACAACGGCCTGCCCATAGAAGGCTTGGTCGAGTAAGAGTGCCAACAGCGTTCCGAACACAACACTGATCGCAAGAACCCAAGCCACTAATTTTAGCGAGTTACCCATCGCCTTGAAAAAGGCAGGGTCGGTCATAAAATAGGTATAATTAGTGAAACCTGCGAGGCAACGGTTGGCGCCATCAAGCAATTGATCAGGATGCATGAGCGAACATGCATAGTTTGGATCGAGAAGATTATAGCGCAGAAATGAAAAGTAGATGGTCATGGCAAGTGGCACGATCATCCAGAGGAACAGAGATATAACAGAGGGTGCAACGGCAAAGCGGCCGAGCGTACGCGTTTGTTGCGTTGCCATATTAATTTCCCCAAAAACTGAGTTTGTGAACGCCTAGAAATGACTGCCCGGTTTTCACCCCGGACAGCCACTTTCTATGGGAGTTTCTTACTTAATGTAACCCGCTTTTGTCATAACACGAGTTGCAGCGTCTTGTGATTCAGCAAGGGCTTGATCAACAGTCTTTTCGCCAGAGAGTGCTGCGGCGAAAATTTGGCTCACTGTTGTACCAAGATCAGCAAACTCAGGAATGGCCACGTATTGTCCGCCAGAATATGGCGTTTTCTGTGACGATGGTTGAGCTGAGTTTACAGAGAGAATTGCGTCAAGCGTTGGCTTAGCGAATGCAACCTTGGCATATTCTGGGTTAGCGTAGAGCGATGTGCGGGTGCCGGGAGGAACATTGGCCCAACCTTCTTTTGCAGCTACGAGTTCTGTGTAGTGCTTGGAAGTTGCCCAAGAAACGAATTTCTGAGCAGCATCATTCTTTTGTGTGCCTGCAGGAATGGCCAATGACCATGCCCACAACCAGTTACCGTGGTTGCCATTGCCGGTATCAGGCGCCATGGCGTAGTCAACTTGATCTGCAAACTTGGCTTGCTTTGGATCGGTCAATGCTGATGCTGAAACAGTCGCATCAATCCACATGCCGCACTTACCAGCAAGGTAAAGCGCCATTGTTTCATTGTAGCCGTTTGTGGAAACGCCTGGAGGTCCGTCTGCCTTCATCATGTCAACGAAGAATGTGAGAGCTTTCTTCCATTCTGGTGAATCGAATTGTGGCTTCCAGCTTTCGTCAAACCAACGGGCACCAAATGAGTTACCGAGCGCGCCTTCAACAGCACCACCTTCACCCCAGCCTGGCTTGCCGCGCAAGCAAATGCCGTAGATTTCTTTGTCCTTGTTGGTGATCTTGTCAGCAATTGCTTTCACTTCATCCCAAGTTGGCTTGGCTGGCATTTTCATGCCAGTGGCAGCCACGAGGTCTTTGCGATACATGATCATCGAGCTTTCAGCATAGAATGGCGAAGCCATCAATTTGCCGTCAACTGTCAAAGCACCAGCGATCGAAGGAATGAGATCGGCTTGATCATCAATGCCTGTCAATGGAACCAACCAGCCCTTTTTGCCCCAGATTGGAACTTCATAAGTGCCGATAGTGAGAACATCGAATTGGCCGCCCTTGGCAGCGATATCAGTTGTTACTTTTTCACGAAGAACGTTTTCTTCGAGAGTGACCCATTCCAATTTAATGTCTGGATTTGCAGTTGTGAAATCATCTGTCAATTTCTGCATGCGGATCATGTCGCCGTTGTTCACGGTGGCAATGGTCAATTTGGTTTCAGCAATGGCCGTTGTGGCCAACAACGCGAATGCAAAGGCGCCGAGAACGCCCGTTACTACAGCTTTCATTTAGTTTCTCCCATGTGGTTTCATGGGCTTTTGCCCACGAAGTGGGTATAAGTCACAACGAATAGCACGATGAGTCAATGCACATTCGTCGCTGCAATGCACAACTCACCATCAATTATCCGCTTAAACTATTGATAAGGCTTTCATTATTCATTTTTGAGCAATTATTTGTATTTTGAGCAAAAGCTCTTTTTAAATCACTGCAACAGGGATTTGGCCATAGATTCGTTGGTGATCAACCCGTTGAGAAGCTTGCCGAGGAGCGCCCCTTTTATGGCTTTCAATCGCGGTGGGGCCATGGCGATTCCAATGACGCGACGCTTGGCGGGCTGATCCAGCGGCACGCTCACCACGCGGTCGTTCGTAAAACCTTCAATGAGTTGGCCTTTTGAATCAAAGGCCCAACCAATAATTTCCCCTGCGGCACCTGCTTTTACGAGGGCGCGCATTTCGTCAGGTTTAACGAAGCCGTCGCGCACCAAGGCAGCATCTTCGCCAACGGTGCCCACCCCCACAAAGGTCACATCCGCTTGACGGGCGAGTTCCACAACATTGCGCACAGGCTTTTGGGCCAGAAGCAATGATTTATCGTGCACAGTCGTTGCGATAACAGGTAGCGGCATCGGATAATGCGGGGCTTTCACCACATCGGCCACCCTGCTCACCACATCATAAAGCGAGGCTGAACCATCGGAGGCAATGTTTCCGACCAGCGACACAATTTTGTGCTGCGGGCAATCCATTGGAGTGAGTTGATCAACCATCGCCCGCAACATGCGGCCAGTGCCCATGGCAACGATAACTGGATGTTGTGAGATGATATATTTCTCAAGTTCGGCGGCTCCTGCTTGGGCCACTCCCAAGGAAATTGAATCTGATTCTGGATCACTCGGCACCACTTCACAGAATTCAATTTGGTATTGTTCTTTCAAAAGCTCTGAAAGATGCAAGCAATTGGCAATGGGATGATCGAGGCGCACTTTGATGAGTTTTTCTGAAATCGAAAGCGAAACAAGTCTTTGTGCCGTCTGCCGTGACACGCCAAGCTTTCGTGCAATTTCATCTTGCGTGTTGCCTGCAATATAATAAAGCCATCCCGCGCGCGCGGCCTCATCAAGACGTGAATTCTCTTGTTCTATATTGCGGACCATTGTGTTTTCAGGCCTCTTGCTTGCGGCGCAATTGCGGTGCGGTGTCGAAAAAAGTATCCATACGATCAAATTGTCGATCTACCAAATGCGGTTGCGGCACTTTTTCATAACCGTGGTTAAAATGTGAGCCGCCTTTAAAGTGCCATGTGGTCATTTTCGCTGCTAGGGCTGCCTCTATGCCTGTTGCGCTGTCTTCGATGACGAGACAATTTTCTGGCAAAAAGCCCATGGTCTGCGCGGCATGGAGAAAAATATCCGGAGACGGTTTTCCGTGTTTGACCATCGTTGTGGTGAACACGCGATTTTCGAAATATCCCAAAAGACCAGTGAGTTCCAAAGATCTGTTCACGCGAGTCGGGCTACTGCCGGAAGCCAAGCAGAAGGGCACATTGAGGCTTTCTAATACCGCTTTTATGCCTGGCATCGCCTGGAGCTGACCAACGAAACTTTGCAAAAGCTGGTTGCGATAATCTTGCTCAAAGGTTTCAGAAACATTGTTGCCATGGAGCCGCGCATATTTTGCTGCGACCGTTGCAAAGCTATGCCCTACAAAATTATCATAGACAAAAGGCAAATCGATTGTAATTCCAATGGTTGAAAACACATCAATCAGAACGGTTGCACTGAGATATTCACTATCAACCAGCACGCCATCGCAATCGAAAATGACAAGTGATATTTGGCGCAAATCAATTCCAATCGGTGGCAAGGCTGTCACCTTACTGAACACCAAGTTCGTTCTCCGGGCAATGGGCGGAAAATAAATTGTTTTCGATGATGATAGTTGTTTGCGGCAGTGCGATGGTTTGATATCACTGAGCAAAAATGGGAGTGAGCGCGATGTTCTATGGTCAACCTGAAGGCACCGGATTTGAAAGTTTAGATCCACGTTTCAATTCTTGCGTTATTGGCCATGTGCGTGTGGAACGGTTGTGGACGGGTGCGCGCTGGAGCGAGGGGCCGGCTTGGTTTGCGGCAGGGCGCTATTTGGTATGGTCAGACATTCCCAACAATCGCATGTTGCGCTTTGATGAGTGCAGCGGCCAAGTTTCAACCTTCCGCTCCCCTTCCAATTATTCCAATGGCAACACTGTCGATCGGCAAGGGCGATTGGTGAGCTGTGAACATGGCGCACGCCGTGTGACGCGCACCGAACATGATGGTTCGATTTCGGTGATCGCTGACAACCACACGGGAAAGCGGCTCAATTCTCCTAATGATGTGATTGTGAAATCTGACGGCTCCATTTGGTTCACCGATCCATTTTACGGCATTGTGGTCGACTATGAAGGCGGCAAGGCACCGATGGAACAGAAGGGCTGCTATGTTTACCGGGTGGATGGCAACACGGGTGAACTTACTGTGGTGGCCGATGATTTTGACAAGCCGAATGGGCTTGCCTTTTCACCGGACGAAAAATTTCTCTATATTGCTGACACTGGCATTAGCCACGCTGCGAACGGCCCTAAACATATTCGCCGATTGGAAGTGAATGGGGCAACACTTGGCAAAAGCAAAGTCTTTGCTGACTGCACGGCTGGATTATTTGATGGCTTTCGATTTGATGCGGATGGCCGCTTATGGACCAGCGCCGGCGACGGCGTGCATTGTTATGATCCCGATGGAACTTTGCTCGGTAAAGTTTTAATTCCCGAATTGGTTTCGAACATCTGTTTTGGTGGAGAAAAACTCAATCGCTTGTTCATCTGCGGAACAACTTCGCTCTATTCAGTTTATTTGGGCGTGAATGGTGTGAAGACCTATTGATTTAGGCTTACTTCTTCTTAGCCCGGAAAGCTTCCAGCCCTTGCTGAAGCTCTAAACTATGTGCTGCGGCTGTGCCTGCTAGCGCTTCCAGGGCTCGCTCTGCATCTTCGCCATCGGCAGCGTTGATCATCATTTTGGCTGCGGCTGTTGCAAATTTACTCCGTGTGCAGATCATATCTGCAAGTTCGCGCGCCGAAGAAAGTGAGCCCCCTTTAGGTGCGATGCGGTCTATCAAGCTGTGTTGCAAGCTTTGATCTGCATTCAGAATTTCTCCCAGTAATGACATACGGCGGACGATTTGTGAGCCGAAGCGTTTTACCGCCCGTTGCGTGCCAGACCAGCCAGGAATGATGCCAATGCCCGTTTCAGGCAGGCCCAATTTTATATGTTCCTCACCGACGCGAAAATCAGCGCAGGCTGCAAGTTCCAAACCACCTCCCAGTGTGTGGCCGTTCAAGGCTGCGATTAAGGGCTGGCGCAATCGTGTTAGTGCATCAAATGCACGGTGGCCCGCCCGCACCCAGCTCAGGCCAAAATCTTCCGGCTTTTGGGCCGACCACGCCGCAATATCACCCCCGGCGCAAAATGATCGGTCACCTTCGCCTGTTATGATTGCCGCTTTCACAGAAGCATGCGTGTCAACCAGAAGTGCAGCCCGTTCCAAGGCTTGGATCATTTCAAAATCGAGTGCGTTGAGTTTTTCCGGCCGCACCACGGTGATGATGGCTACAGTTTCACTCACTTCCAGTTTGATGCGGGCATCGCCAGTGTCAATCATGAAGGTTCAATCCTATTGTTGCTTTGTGGAACAAGTTTGCATCCATTGTTTTGAGCTGCGGAGAGATGATTAGTGGAATTTCAGATTGATCGATAATGTTTGCTTGCAATTCAACCCCAGGTGCAATTTCTGTGAGGACAATGCCTTCTGGCGTGAGTTTTAAAACTGCACGCTCGGTGATGTAAGTGATATCTTGATTTTGCATCACACCACGACGACCAGAGAAGGTGATTTGTTCACAGGCTTTCACCAGCTTTTTAATCTTACCTTCTTTTTCGATGCGCAACTTTCCATCCACCACGTCCATTTTTGCGCCTGCATTATAAAAGCCAGAAAAAATTATTTTCTTGGCGCGGGCCGTTATGTCCACAAATCCCCCTGCCCCTGCGGTCACATGCGGGCGTGCGCCCAGCTTGTGCACATTGACTGATCCTTCTGCATCAATCTGCAAAAACGAAAGGAGCGAACAATCAAACCCACCGGCCTGAAAATATGTGAACTGGTGGGGGCTTGCAACAATGGCTTCCGCATTCGAAGAGCAACCAAATTGAAACTCCAAAAGTGGAATGCCGCCTACTGCGCCCTGCTCTATCACCCATGTTACTGCGCCATGTCGGCCTTCTTCAAGCAAAATGCGGGGCACATTGGCCGAAACACCAAAGCCCAAATTCACGGCCCAATCTTTTTTCAATTCTTGCGCCACGCGCCGCGCGATAACTTTGCCTGTGCCAAATTCCATCAATGCGAAACTACTGAGGGGCTTTACGACTTCGCCACTGATTGCCGGATCATAAGGTGTTTGTGTGGTTTGCCATTGTTCAGGGGCCTCGACGATATAATCAATCAATATGCCCGGCACCCGCACGGCGTGGGTGGTGATTGTGTCATTTTCAACAATGCGCTTCACCTGCGCAATCACAACGCCACCATTATTATGGGCGGCCAATGCCACATCCATGGCTCCTAAATAAGCGCCTTCCTGTTCGAAGCTTAAGTTGCCACGCCTGTCTGATGAAGTGGCGCGAATGATGCCCACGGTTGGCGTGATGGTTGGGAAATAAAGAAGTTCCTCGCCATCAAATTCTATTTTCCTCACAATGGGTGCTGCGGCCGCTAAGGCATTCATGGCGCACCCTTGTTGATCAGGATCCACAAATGTGTCCAGCCCCACTTTGGTCAGCACGCCGGGGCGTTTGGCCGCTGCCTCGCGCAGCATATCGAACACAATGCCAGACGGCACATTATAAGCGGGAATTTCATTGGCAATAATCATCTGCCAAATGTGAGGTGGCTCGGCGCTAGAGGGGCCAGACGGATAAGACCCTGCAATGGTTCTAGCGATTTGACCTTTGTTGATTGCAAGATGTTCAATGCCTTTCACACCATAAAAATCACCAGCGGCAATGGGGTGAATCATGGTCAGGGCGCGGGGGTGCTGTTCACCCTGAAAACGCTCTCCCAAAGCTTTCAACACAGCATCAGGACAACCTAAGCCAGATGAGGAATTGACGGCCACAGTGGCATGATCTCCGATGTGTTTGACGGCTTCATCGGCGGAGACGATTTTAGGCATTAGCGATTTCCACGAATGAGATCAGCGGCTTTTTCAGCCATGGCAATGGTTGGTGCATTGGTGTTTGACGACACAACACGCGGCATGGTGGAACTATCACAAATGCGCAAACGATCAAGGCCATGAACGCGCATGTTAGGGTCTACCACCGACATGCCATCAATGCCCATCTTGCAAGTGCCAACTGGATGATAGGACGAACGCGCAGTGGCGCGCGAAAAATCAATATAATCTTGTTGAGTCTTTAACTTTGGACCCGGCGCGTGTTCCGATGAAACATAACGCTGCATTGATTTTGTGCGGCCCACTTCCTGCGAAATTTTAATCGCTTCAATATGACGTTCCAAATCATAGGGTTCTGCGAATGAATTTGGATCAACGATGGGAGCATCGCTGGGATTGTTAGAGCGCAAGGTTACTGATCCGCGCGAACGGGGCCGTGTGAAATAGGAATTGCATGAGGCGCCATTGCCGCCCGGCAGCGTGTCTCCTGCCTTTTCAACGCCGGCACCGGCCACAAAATGGAACTGTAAATCAGGAGTTTTATCCGCACGATTGCCCCACCAAAATGCACCTGCTTCCACAATGTTGGTGGCCACAGGTCCATTTCTAAACAGCGCATATTGAATGCCAGCCCAGAGCATCCAGTGGGGCTTTTTGTATTTGTCATAGGAATGTGCGCCATTCAAAACCCACGCGACATCCGATGAAAAATGATCATGAAAATTTTGGCCCACTCCGGGCAGATCATGCACCACCTTCACATCGCGCTCGCGCAAATGCGCTGCAGGCCCAATGCCAGACAACATCATGAGTTTTGGAGAGCCAATCGCACCTGCCGTTAAAATCACTTCGCTGGTGGCCACCAAGATTTTCCGTTCACCGCCTTCGATAATTTCGACGCCTGTGGCTTTGTCGTTTTTTATAACAATGCGGAGCACTGTTATGCCCGTTCGCAAGTCGAGGTTTTTGCGTTTCAGCGCTGGTTTAAGATAGCCCACTGCAGCGCTGCAACGCCTGCCATTTTTGGTGGTGGTTTGATAAAGACCGGTGCCTTCTTGCTTGCCTCCATTAAAGTCTGAATTAAACGGCATCCCCAGTTCCATACAGCCCTGAACATAAGCAAGAGACACTTTGTTGGGTGCGCCATTGTCGGACACGCCCAAGGGCCCATCAATTCCATGGTCTGGGCCGCCCAGCCTTGTGTTACCTTCGGATTTTACAAAATAGGGTTGCAGGTCTTTTGCACTCCAACCCTTGCAGCCCAATTCATCGGCCCAACCATCATAATCTTCAGCACAGCCGCGGGTGAATATCTCGGCGTTTATTGAACTGCCGCCACCTAAAACGCGAGCTTGCGGATAAACTGTTTGTCGGTTGTTGGCGTGCCTCAAAGGTGCGGTTTTATAGCCCCATGTGAGGGGGCCATCGGTCATTTTAAAAAAGCCTACGGGCATATGAATGTAGGGGTCCGTATCTCGCGGGCCAGCCTCCAAAAGCAACACTTTTGCATCTGGCATTTCAGAAAGCCTCGCCGCCAGCACGCAGCCTGCTGAACCACCGCCAATGATAATGTAATCAAACATGGTCTTGCCTTGTAAATGAGATTGCCCTAAGCATAAATAACTATCTGGTTATTTCAAGAGAAGACTTGTGGCATTAGCAAAGAAAAAATTTCGCGATCCTGATGAAACGCAGCGCCGCATTTTAGCGGCTGCGAAAGTGGAATTTGCAAAAAATGGCTTGGGTGGTGCGCGTGTGGATGTAATCGCAGCCCGCGCCAATGCCAATAAGCGCATGATGTATCATTATTTTGGCAACAAAGAAGCCCTGTTCAAATTGGTTCTAGAGAATGCCTATGGAGATTTTCGTGCCGCAGAAGCGGCCCTTGCCCTTGATAAAGAAGAGCCCGTAACGGCATTGCGCAAATGGGTGGCCTTCTCGTGGAACTATTTTATCGCCAATCCAGAATTTATCACATTGGTGAATTCTGAGAACTTGCATAAAGCCCGCCACATTAAAAATTCCAAACGGATGCAGGAGATGAGCAGGCCCTTTGTGGGCCGCATGGAAACGCTTTTGCGGCGCGGTGCAGAGGCAGGACTATTTCGTGCCGATTTAGACGCGGTGCAAATGAACATCACACTCGCATCTGTAAGCTATTACTATCTCACCAATCGCTTCACTGGCACGATCGTTTTCGAACGCGATCTTATGTCAGAAGCAGCACTCAAAGAGCGCTTGGAATTTAACATTCAAAGTATGTTGCGCATTGTGTGCACCCCTGAAACCCTTCGGAAAATGGAACACGCATGATGAGAGGTATTGCACTTGTTACAGGCGGGCGACGTGGCATTGGCAAAGCCATTGCCCTGACTTTGGCCCATGATTGTTTTGATGTTGTTATTAATGATTTGTCGCCATCGCCAGAGCTCGACGCTGTTGTGGCTGAAGTGCGAAGCCTAAATCGCCGCTGCATTTCTGTGTTGGGCGATATTTCCAAAATCGAAACCCATGATGCCATGCTGGATGCTGCCGAAAAAATTGGCCCCCTCACAACGCTGGTTAACAATGCAGGTGTTTCCGTCCTCAACCGGGGTGATTTGCTGGATGTGACCGTTGATAGTTATGACCTCTGCAACGACGTGAATGCCCGCGGAACTTTTTTTCTGTGCCAAGCCTTTGCGCGACGTATCTTAAAGCGTAAGTGCAGTGATATTCACCACAGTATCATCACAATAACCTCTGCCAATGCCGTGGCTGTTTCAATTGCTCGAGGGGAATATTGTGTTTCGAAAGCCGCAGTTTCAATGGTCTCCAAACTATTTGCATCGCGGCTTTCAAACGACGGCATTGGCGTTTATGAAATTCAGCCCGGCTTTATTGAAACTGATATGACGGCACCCTCAAAAGCAAAATATGACGCACTAATTGACGGGGGTCTCACTGTTGTGAAGCGCTTTGGGCAGCCAGAAGAAGTGGCCCGCGTCGCATCCACCATGGCGCAAGGCCTGCTGCCCTACACGGTGGGCCAAGCCATCGCGGTGGATGGTGGCCTCTTAAGTGTGAGATATTGATCATGAAAATATCGATGCCAAATCTGGCAGGAAAAATTGAAAGCTACAAGTTGATTGGCGAGCCTCTGGCCGTGCGCAAACCAAAGCGACCGTTCAATCGCATTGCTTTTGCGGCGGCCCATGTGGTGGCTAATCCGCTCCGCGAAGATGCCATTGATTGGAAAGGCACGATTGCTTATCGACGCCATCTTTTGAATTTGGGATTTGGCATTGCTGAAGCAATGGACACCTCTCAACGTGGCATGGGCCTTGATTGGCCCAATGCCTTGGAATTGGTGCGGCGATCAATTGATGATGCAGGCTCTGAAAATGCCAAGCGCATCTATTCTGGTTGCGGCACTGATAATTTGAACGATGCAATTTCAATTGATGATGTGATAATGGCCTATCTTGAACAATTACATGCGATTCAAAAGCTGGGTGGGCGCATTATTTTGATGGCCAGCCGGGCGCTGGTTCGTGTTGCGCGCAATGCCGAAGATTATAAAAAAGTCTATGGTCGTGTGCTGCAGGAGGCTGATCACCCTGTGATCTTGCATTGGTTAGGGCCAATGTTTGATCCCGCCCTCAAAGGCTATTGGGGGAGTGATGACTTTGAACCCGCCATGGAAGCCTGCCTTGAAGTTATCAATGCAAATGCCAGTAAAGTGGATGGCATTAAAATTTCTTTGCTGGACGCAGAAAAAGAAGTGCTTATGCGCCGGCGGCTTCCACCATCCATTAAAATGTATACGGGCGACGACTTCAACTATGCCGAACTCATTGCCGGTGATGCGCAAGGATATTCGCATGCGCTGCTTGGCATTTTTGATGCTATAGCGCCTGCGGCTTCAATTGCTCTCACTGCGCTGGCCGATGGCAAGGTTGAAAAATTCCATGCTGTGCTGGCCCCCACAGTTCCACTTTCTCGCTTGATTTTTAAGGCGCCCACGCAATATTACAAAACTGGCATCGTGTTTTTGGCGTGGCTGAATGGCTTTCAAGATCACTTTATTATGGTGAATGGAGCGCAGTCTTTAAGGTCTATTTCGCATTTCTCTGAAATCTTCAGGTTGGCCGATCAAGCCAACTTGTTGCGCGATCCCGAACTCGCTTGCAAACGCATGAAGCACTTGCTGGCTGTAAATGGTGTGTGATGCGCGCGCTTAAGAACCATCCCGAACTTTGCGCCATTAACACCGCCACGTTTGGCTTTCAGGTGCCTTTGACACTCGCCATAGAAGCGATTGCCAAAGCAGGCTTTGGCGGCATCGCGCCGTGGCGACGCGAGGTGGAGGGACAAGATGTCAAGGCGCTCGCAAGGCAAATGCGCGATGCAGGCTTAAAAGTAACCGGCTATTGCCGCAGCACCTATATTCCCGCTTCAACATCAGCACAATTTAAAGAGAATATTGCCGATAACTTAAAAGCACTTCAAGATGCTGCCGCACTTGGTTCTGACGCATTTGTATTCGTGGTTGGAACACTGGCCAATCTCATTTCAGCAAGAGCCCAAGTTCAAGAGGGCCTCGGGCTACTTTCGCAGCACGCTGAAAATTTAGGTGTGAAGCTGGCATTGGAACCGTTGCATCCGGTTTATGCTGCTGATCGCAGTTGCATCAATTTGGTTTCACAGGCCCTTGATATGTGTGATGAGATTGGATCACCAAGCGTGAGTGTTATTATCGATGCCTATCATGTGTGGTGGGACCCCAATATTGAACGAGACGTGGTTCGCGGTGGTGCAGCAAAGCGCATTCAAGGATTTCATGTGAGTGACTGGCTTTTGCCTGTTACTGACACTTTGAATAATCGGGGCATGATGGGTGATGGTGTTATCGATCTAAAATCTTTGCGCGCCATGGTGGAGCATGCGGGTTACAATGGACTGGTTGAAGTTGAAATATTCTCATCCGCCAATTGGTGGAAGCGGCCCATGGATGAAACTTTGCAAGTGATTAATGATCGTTTGGGAGAAACGTTCTAATCACGAATCCCAACGCCCTGTCATCCAATCTGTGTGCACTATGCGACCGTCACGGTCTCCGATTGCAGATATGGCGTGCATATCATCAGCTGAAAGTTCAAACTCAAGGGCCGCCAAATTTGATTTAGCATTTTCAGGCTTGCTGGTCATGGGAATGGGAATAACACCCTGCTGCATAATCCATCGCAACACGATTTCAGATGCAGGTCGGTTCAAACGCAATGAAATCTCTTGCACAGGATCTGCCCATAATGCAGCACCGCGAGCCAACGGACTGAAAGCTTCCAAAACGATTCCCAACTGTTTGGCTGTCGATAACAATTCCGATTGATCAAGCAGTGGATGAAACTCCACTTGGTTACAAATGATCTCACCACCGCTGCGGGCATGTGCATCGCGCAACATGCGCGGCGTGAAATTGCTGACACCGATCGCTTTTGTGAAACCGCTTTGCTTGGCCAACATTAAACGATCGACGGTGCTGCTGATTTCAGAATCAGCCGGTGGCCAATGAATGAGCAACAGATCAACGGGCCCACCCAAATTGGCAATTGATTTTTCGGTGCTTTCCAAGAAATGGTCAGACCCCAGATTATGCGGATGAACTTTTGTAACGATAAATAATTCTTGGCGGGCAATGCCACAGTCTTTTATGGCTTTGCCAACTTCAACTTCATTGCCATACATTTGCGCAGTGTCGATGTGGCGATAGCCCAATTCAATGGCCATGCGCACGGCATAATAGGCATCATTGCCTTTTAATGGATAAGTTCCAAGACCGAGAGCTGGAATGCCGTTGATGGTTTTCATTTTATCCTCGTCGAATCAAATCGGCTGCTTTTTCAGCAATCATAATTGTGGGCGCATTGGTGTTACCTGTTGTGATGTTAGGCATGATCGATGCATCACAAATGCGCAAGCCTTCCAATCCGCGCAGTTTCAAATCAGGTGTGACAACGGCCATATCATCATGGCCCATACGGCATGTGCCGACAGGGTGGTGATCGGTCTTGGCGTGTTCACAAGCATAGTGGAACAATTCCGCATCTGAACTTTTCGATTTCCCCGGCAAGTGTTCGTTTTTTACAAATTTTCTAAGTGCAGGTTGGCTCATGATTTCGCGCGCTAAACGCAAGCCGCGGAGGGACATTTCACGATCATATGGATCGCTCCAATAATTTGGATCAATCAATGGGGCGGCGTTGGGATCAGCAGATGCGAGGCGCACGGTGCCGCGCGAACGCGGACGCATATAAGCGGAATTTAAAGTGACGCCCGAATTTTGCATACGGGCAACACCTGCTTCAATGCCAGACCCTAAACCTAAATGAAACTGGACATCGGCTGACCGTGCATTTTCGTCAGCATACCAAAACCCACCTTGGCTGAAGAGGGCCGAAGCGACAGGACCATTGCGTGTTAAAAGATAGTGCAGGCCCGCCCATGCGGCCCAGTGGAGCTTACCGTATTTGTCATAGGTGTGATCGCCGGTGCATTCGCTTATGACAAACAGATCGAGATGATCTTGTAAGTTTGAACCTACACCTGGCAAATTATGGAGTGGTTTAATTCCAATTTCTAGCAGATGATCTGCAGGGCCTATGCCAGATTGCAACAGAAGCTTGGGTGAACCAATTGCGCCCGACGTTAAAATGGTTTCTCGTTCGGCATAGAGCTTTTCTCCATCCAACATTTCTGCGCCGCGAATGCGCCCGTTCTCTACAATGAGTCTCGCCACATTTGCATTTTTTCTAACGGTCAGATTTTTTCGCAGGCTGGCGGGCTTGAGATAGGCCGAGGCTGCCGATGAGCGCTGGCCATTTTTCTGCGCCAATTGATAGTAACCCACACCATCTTGTGAAGCAGCATTCATATCGCTGTTAAGGGGAATGCCCAATTCACCAGCCGCGGCAAAAAAAGCTTCGCAAATGGGAAGAGATGCGCGAGGATCGGACACGCCGAGCGGGCCACCTGTGCCGTGATAGTGATCCGCGCCACGCTCAAAATCCTCAGCGCGCTTAAAATAAGGCAGCACATCCCCATAAGACCAGCCCTCGCAGCCCTTCTGTCGCCACTCATCAAAATCTAGACTGTTGCCACGATTATAAAGTTGAGCGTTGATCGATGAGCCACCACCGATCACTTTTGCTTGGGTAAATCTCAACACGCGATTGTTTAAATGTTTTTGCGGGGTCGTGGACCACCCCCAACTGGCAATGCCCTTGGTCATTTTGGCGAAACCTGCTGGCCATCGGAAAAGTATGTTCGTGTCGCTGCCACCCGCTTCAAGCAGCAGCACCTTTAGATCTTCCTGTTCAGAAAGCCTGGCGGCTAAAACGCAACCTGCCGAGCCCCCACCAATTACGATGTAATCATAAGACATGGACTATCTAGTAACAAAAATTAGGAGCTCAGAAAAGAACTATTTAGTTACTTAGTTTTTTATTGATGAGTTTTTTGCACACTGATAACATCTACCACTACCCGGGTTTGGCGGCGGATCATTTGGCGCAATTCTGCCAGTTCCATAGTTTCGATTTTGACGTAATTGATAAACATGTTGTTGGCATTATTGAAAATCAGTTCTCCGGCGCCCACCGCATCGATATGAGCATGAACCAAGCCGAGTTTCTGCAATCTGAGCACTAAATCGCAAGTTTGCGTCATGAGAGCCTTATCGATTTCGATGTACGACACGCCCAAAGGACTTAAAGGCTGAAGGATCGTTATCGACATGGCCAATCGCCACATTTCCTTATTTAGATGGATCAACACGTCATCAATATAGACGCCTGTAAGGGTATCCATCGCATCAGCCACATTCAGCGGGGGATGAGCAATCACTGCCGCACCTGCCAGAAGCACCTCATCAACATCTGCTATGACGATGGCGAGCAAAAGATCGCCTTTATTTTGATAGTAGTTATAAATCGTGCCTATGGAAACCTCAGCCAAAGTTGCGATGGCTTCCATTTTTACTGCTTCATAGCCTTGAGCTTTAAAAAGCTCTGAAGCAGCCTCTAAAATTCGGTTCGTTCTAGCAGTTTTTTGTCTTTTTCTAAGGCTTGTCATTTTTTTCGTATTGCACAGTTTTAGCATTGACTCAAATTTAGAATTGGTTCAAATTTCTTGAAGTGGATTAGACGCGGATGGGGCATAAGCACATATTTCAGCAATATACTCATAACGTTATCGTTCAACAAATTTGCTTCGCTCAGACCTGCACTGAGCGGAGTGCACTTCAAGAATATGTAGGATTTTTGAACTGAAGATATACAAGCCAAGCGAGGAGCCCCCCGAATCGCTTGATTTGGGCCAGCGTCGTCCCTGCCCTGGGATGCTCGCTGGCCACCTTTATTTCTAGAAATAAAATTCAAAAGCTAGTTGTTGGTGCCGGCCCAAGGGCCATGAAATGCACCCTCCTCACCAATACGCTCAAAACCATGAGCCCCAAAGAAATCACGCTGTGCTTGGATCAAATTGGCCGTGCCGCGCCCTTGACGATAGGTATCAAAATAGCTGAGTGCATTTGACAAGGCTGGCGCGGGCGCACCCGCCAACGCCGCTTGGGCAATCACTGCGCGCAAAGATCCGTGGCTCTCCTTCATCATATCCATGAATGCAGGAGCCATTAGCAAATTGCCTTTGCCTTTGGTCTTGGTGAAAGCTTGGGTGATGAGGCCCAGAAATTGCGAACGAATAATGCACCCTTCACGCCAGATTTTAGCGATGGTGCCCAGCGGCAAGTTCCATTTGAAATCAGCTGATGCTTGCTCCATCACTGCAAAGCCTTGGGCATAAGCTGCGATTTTTCCGGCATAGAGAGCGGCTTCGAGCTGCTTCAAAAAGGCAGCACGCGATTTTGGTGTGATCTTCTTGCGGGCGATTTTATAGGCTTTTTCGGCTGCTAAACGATCGACTTTCATGGATGACAACACGCGCGCATCCACTGCAGCTTCAATGGTGGAAGCAGACACGCCCATAGTTTGCGATTCAATCACTGCCCATTTGCCGGTGCCCTTTTGGCCAGCACGATCCAAGATTACATCAACAATTGGCTTTTTAGCTTTGGCATCGATCACCGACAAAACTTCGGCGGTTATTTCGATGAGGTAAGAATTAAGCCGCCCGGTGTTCCATTTCTTGAACACGGCCGCAATTTCTGCAGCCTTCATGCCCAGACCATCTCGCATGAGGCCGTAAATTTCTGAGATCATTTGCATGTCGGCATATTCAATGCCGTTGTGAATGGTTTTCACAAAATGGCCTGCGCCATTCTCACCTAGCCAAGCGGAACAGGGCTCTTTCTTATGTTTAGCGGCCACCGCATCCAGAATTTTTTCGATGCGCTTATAGGATTCCTCTTTGCCGCCCACCATAATGGCTGGCCCATGGCGGGCCCCTTCTTCACCGCCAGAAATTCCCATGCCGATGAAAGTAATTCCAGAATTTTCCAGTTCTTTAAACCGGCGCATGGTGTCGCGGAAATTGGCATTGCCGCTATCGATAATAATATCATGTTTCGAAAGCTTTTCGCGCAGCAAGCGAATTTCATTGTCGACAGGCTCTCCCGCTTTGATCAAAATAATGATCGGGCGCGGTGGGCGAATAGCGGCCACCAGATCATCAAGGTTATCGCAAGGCACAATGTTGATCGCCAGTTTGCCCGCATTATTAAAAAACTTATGGGTTACATCGCGGGTGCGATTGTAAACCGCCACTTTGAAGCCATGTTCAGCAATATTTAAGGCAAGGTTTGAGCCCATCACACCTAAACCAATTAAACCAATTTCAGCATCTGCCATCACATGTTTCCCAAAAAAAGAGTGCGATGTGAGTTTGCACATCGCACTCGGTTAGATCAATGGTTGATTACATTTTGCCCCAGATTTTCTTGTAGGCGCCTTGATAATCGTTGCCGGGGTCAAAGCCGTTCTTCGGGCCGCCGTCGAATTCGACGTTGGCTTTTGTCACCACGTGAAGGGGTGACACATAGCCTGACCACGCTTCGCCAGCCATGGCGCGGTTCAACTCGTCCACCAATTGCCAACCTTGCAAGTTCAATGGCTCAGCCACTGTTGCTGCTTGATATTGGCCAGAGCGAATGCGCTGATAGGCGGATTCTGAACCATCGCCAGCAGACACGTTGCTTGGAGCTTGGCCAGAACCGGCAATACCAGCGGCTTGCAGTGATGGGCCCATGAAATCGAAATAGAGATCATTGATCGCCATCGAATGCGTCCACTTTGCACCATGCTTTTGCAGAAGTGACGTTGTGAGCTGTGGCATGCGCTGCGATGTTTCAGCGATGGGTGTATCAACCCATTCAACTGTGGTGCCGCCCAGCTTTTCGATCACTTCCTGCATCTTTTTTGCTTTGGCAATGGCAATGGCATAAGTTGAGTCTGTGAAATAGATGCAGCCGGGTTTGCCCTTGGCATCAATATAAGCCCACATGGCAGCAGCAGTCGAAACTTGCATTGGGTCCGTTGTCACGTTGGCGAAAATGCCAAGATCAGGCGATGGGCCGGTGGTTGGCGAAGAATGCCATGTGACCACTGGAATGTTAGCAGCCTTTGCAGCCGCCATCCCTGTTGCTTGTTCCGTTGTATCAAAACCGCTGACGATGATGCCATTTGGCTTCAAAGCTAATGCTTGGCCAAAAGCAGCAGCACGGCCATCCACTGAACCGGCACCATCAATGGTTTTTACAGTCCAGCCAATCGCAGCGCAGGCTTCTTCAGCACCCTTGGATGAACCCAAGATGCCGCCGTTTTTCATATCGCCCGCAAGAATGACGATCGATTTTCCCTCTTGGGCTTTTGGACCCGTCGTTGGGCCATCCCATTTGTCCATTTTCATCGCATATTTATCAACGATGGCTTGAGCATCTGACATTGAGTCAGCAAATACGACTTCCGTGAGCATAGGAACTGTGAAGCCCAATGCAATGCCACGCTTTAATAATTCTCTACGATCCATAGTTTTCTCCCATTATTATTTACTCGATACCTTCTGGGCGGCACCGCGTTTACGTTGGGCGTAACCTGCAATGCCGATGGCTATCAGCAGTGTTGCGCCGTTGAACATCGGTTCC
>JANYHE010000111.1 GCA_025359215.1 Hyphomicrobiales bacterium | reverse complement strand
GGCCGTCATAATGCCCCACACGGTTCCGAACAGGCCCACGAACGGTCCAGCGGAGCCCACTGTCGCCAAAAACAAAAGCCGCGATTCCAACCCACCCATTTCTTTTTGAATGGCCACATCCATCACTTTTTCAATGCGCTTTTGCACGCCAGCAAAACCAGCCCGCATGGCAGCGCCTTGGCTGCGCTTCCACTCTTGCATGGCCGCAACGAATATGGCCGAAAGGCCCGCAGTGGGCCGATTTCCCATGGTGTTATATAAATCTTCGAGCGATTGGCCCGACCAGAAGGTGGATTCAAATCGATCATTGGCCGCATTCATTTTGCGCACAGCATAGAATTTTTCGAAAATAATGGCCCAGCACCAAACCGAAGCCAGTGCCAAACCAATCATTACGATGAAAACGGGCCAACTCGCTTGAAACAAAAGATGCCACAACGAAATCTGTGGCGCACCACTGCCTACAACGGGTGCAACTGCAATCGGATCCATAGTAATAAAAGTCCCTCAAGGCCAAAAGGCCGCCATCTTCCCCAGCAAGATAGCCTCCCTACACAGCCAAAATCTGTCAAAACTACGGCAATTCAAGCCTTTCTCGAATCACCGCAGCGCCAGAACCTTATAGCCCAGCGTTGGGTTTGTGATGAATCGGTTATGGTTAATAAGGGGTTACTGCGAAAACTTACCAGCAAGTGTGGCAGGTATGCGCTGTGGCTTTCCACCCTTGCCAATAATCGCCACAGTCACTGCGGCAGAAAACAGCACAGCTTCCCCCCGTTTCACCACTTGGGCCAGTTTAAACCGAGCGCCAGACATTTCAGTGAGCCGCGTTTCAACGTCCAACACATCATCAAATTTAGCGGGCCGCAAAAATTCGCAATCCATTTTCCGCACCACGAAAGCAGCACCTTCAGCGAACATGGCATTCTGGTCCACGCCCACATCGCGTAAATAGCCGGATCGCGCCCGTTCGCAATATTTCAAATAATTGGCGTGATAAACATGGCCAGAAAAATCCGTGTCTTCATAATAAACGCGAATTTGAAATTTAAACATCGAGAATGCCTTGCGTAATGTCATCGCGATTGGGCACTGCTAAACCCAAATGCTTAAACGCATGGTGCGTGAGCAAGCGCCCGCGCGGAGTGCGATTTAAAAATCCGAGCTGCAGCAAATAAGGCTCCACCACATCCTCAATCGCATCGCGCCCTTCTGAAAGTGAAGCCGCAATCGTATCAATGCCCACGGGCCCACCGCCAAAATTAAGTGCTATGCATTTCAAATAGCGATGATCGAGAGCATCCAGCCCCGCATGGTCCACATCCATGGCGCGAAGCGCTTTATCCGCCGCCTTGGCATCAACAGTAGCCACACCATCCACAGAAGCAAAATCACGCACACGGCGCAAAAGCCTGCCAGCAATGCGAGGTGTGCCGCGTGAGCGCTTGGCCACTTCACGCGCGCCATCTTCGGTGATCGGCATATTCATAATGCGTGAGCCACGATGCACAATTTGTAACAGCTCTTCCTCATTGTAAAAATCGAGCCGGACCGGAATGCCAAACCGATCACGTAAAGGCGTAGTCAAAAGCCCCGTGCGCGTAGTGGCCCCAATCAAAGTGAAGCGCGCCAAATCAATCCGCACAGAGCGCGCCGCTGGCCCCTCGCCAATAATCAGATCAAGCTGAAAATCTTCCATCGCGGGATAAAGCACTTCCTCCACGATGGGAGACAGGCGATGAATTTCGTCAATGAACAACACATCACGGTCTTCAAGATTGGTAAGCAGCGCCGCAAGATCACCCGCCTTGGCAATCACGGGGCCAGAGGTCGCCCGAAAATTAACCCCCATCTCGCGCGCCATAATCTGCGCTAGCGTAGTTTTGCCAAGCCCCGGCGGCCCGGCGAATAGCACATGATCAAGCGCTTCATTACGAGACTTCGCCGCCTCAATAAAAATTGAGAGGTTGAGTTTATTTTTGCTCTGCCCCACAAATTCCGAAAGCCGCTGCGGCCGCAGATGCGTGTCAAGTGCATCCTCGGGTTTAGGAGCTGGGGTGAGGATGGGGCGGGTCATCCCAGCGCCAATTCTTTCAGCGCGGCTCTGATCAATTTCTCCGTCGGCAAATCATCGCCGCTTTTCCTGATCGCAGCACTCACCGCCTGCGCGGCCTGTGATTGCCCATAACCCAAATTCACCAGTGCCGACACTGCATCCGTTGCAGCTGTTGGCTTTGCTGCTGAAAGTTCAGCCGCCACCTGCCCCAAACCAACATCAGCACCCGAAAACGCTGGCACCTTGTCTTTCAATTCTAAAACAATGCGCTCGGCTAACTTCTTGCCCACACCATTGGCCCGCCCGATCATGGCTTTATCTTGCAGAGCAATAGCTGAGGCCAACTCATGTGGAGAAAGAACTGACAAGATCGCCAGCGCCACCCGCGCACCAACCCCCTGCACCGTTTGCAAAAGCCGAAACCATTCTTTTTCCAGCGTGCCGGAAAAACCAACCAACCGAATATTGTCTTGGGAAACCAACATCTCAGTATAAATTTCCGCAAATTCCCCAACGGGCGGCAAGGCTGACAATGTACGGCCAGAGCATGAGGCATAATAAACAACCCCGCCCACATCGATCATCAGCCAATCTGCGCCAACAGAATCAATGCGCCCTTTCAATTTTCCAATCATGGATGCGTATCCGGAGCGATGAGTTCAAGTTCTGGAAAATAACTACGATAACGCCGTGCATCCCGTGTCATCAATTTATGACCTCTCACTGTGGCATGTGCGCCAATCAAAAAATCTGGCAGGGTCCGGCTTCGCTCTCCGCCTGCTGAGCGATATTTCTTATGGGCGTGGCCAGCTAAAAATGCGCAACCCCATGGCAAATCTTCAAACACAATTCCAATGTCTTTGAATGTGGTTTCAAATTCACGCTGCGCCTCAAATTCTCCGGCTGTTTCAGCATAGATGACTTGGTTGATAACTAACGGCCCTTCATTCGCTGCATTCATAATAGAACGCAGCGACCAAGCAAAATGGTCCGAATCCTTCTTACAGAGATCAATCACAACATTTGAATCAACGAGGGTTGACATCGTCGAACGGTCCTCGTGTCATTTCCAAAAATTCGTCCGAAGTCATTTTATTGGCCCAGCCTTCACGGCGGGCACGTTCTCCAAGTTCAATCAGTTTACGCGCAATCCGCGCCCCAGGACTTTCACCTTCAACGACTTCATCTGGGTTCATCACTATCAAAGCCCCCTCCTCGGAAAAACCCACATCCGTCCCGGCCACAATGCCCAGCTTGTCGCGCACCGCTTTTGGAATAGTCACCTGGCCTTTGCTGGTTACACGCATGGTAATACCTCTGAGTATTACTTATCAAAAATCATAGAACAAGTCAAGAACGATCCAAAATTTCCTGCAATTTGCGACTGCCGCGGTGCTGCGCATGGCAGATGGCAATGGCTAAGGCATCCACCGAATCTGCAGTCTTCAATTCAGCCCGTGGCAGCAAAATTTTCACCATATGTTTCACTTGGTCTTTCTCGGCGTGGCCATTGCCCACGACAGTTTTCTTGATCACATTGGGCGCATATTCTGAAACGCCAATTTTGCGAAGTACTGGTGCCAGCATCACCACACCACGCGCCTGCCCCAATTTTAAAGTGGCCCGCGCATCCTTGTTCACAAAGGTCTCTTCAATTGCCGCTTCGTCGGGTTTGAACTCATCCAGAATGGCCAAAATCTGTTGATGAATTTGCAAAAGCCTCACCGCCAGATCATCCTCATTCACCGAATGCACGGCCCCATCGGCTACGTAAGAAAGCCGTGATCCTTCAGCCTCAATAATGCCCCAGCCGGTATGCCGCAGGCCGGGGTCTATGCCAATGATCCGAACAACGCTCATTCTTCCGGATAAAGCTTGGCCATCACATCATCAGGAATATCCACATTGCTGAACACCACTTGCACGTCATCATCTTCATCCAACAATTCGACAAGCTTGATCAAAGTTTCCGCTTTTTCAAAATCAACGGGCGCCATAACATTGGGCTTCCAAATCATTTTCACACTTTGCGCTTCACCAAATTTTGCAGCCAATGCCGCTGCAACATCATTCAAACTTTCAAACGAACAAATGACGAAATGTTGTGTTTCATCGCAAGTGGCATCGTCAGCGCCAGCTTCAATGGCAGCATCCATCATGGCGTCTGCCGAGGCTTTAGCAATGGGATAAGTTACTTCGCCCACATGGGCAAACATGAATGATACGGAATTGGTTTCGCCCAAATGCCCACCCATTTTAGTGAAGGAAGAGCGCACATTGGAAGCCGTGCGATTGCGATTATCAGTGAGCGCCTCTACAATAATGGCCACACCACCGGGGCCATAACCTTCATAGCGCACATTATCGAAGTTGCTTTCGTCCGCACCCGCCGCCTTTTTAATGGCACGTTCGATATTGTCTTTTGGCAAGTTTTCAGCCCGCGCATTTTGAATGGCCAAACGCAGCCGCGCATTGGCTGCAGGGTCTGGCACGCCAGCTTTTGCCGCAACTGTAATTTCACGGGCCAGTTTGGAAAATATTTTTGAACGAAGTTTGTCCTGCTTGCCCTTGCGGAACATGATGTTTTTATATTGTGAATGGCCAGCCATGGAAACTCCGAAGTCATAAATTTGTCATTGGTAGGATGCATATAGCCAAGTTGATAAGCCACACACAAGCGCTGAACTTTAACCTCGTTTTAACGTTAACCTACCAGAACTGACTCCATCAAAGTGTGTGTGTGGAGTAAAATCATGAGTTTCAAAATGGCAACTGCAGAATCCTTCTCGTTTGACGGCGAGAGCTTCGGCGCAAGCGGCGCCAATGCTTTACGAAAAGTTAAGTCCTTGGCAGATTCAGCACCCACCGGCAGACTGTTTGCATCAATCGCCACACTCACCGATATGAGCGCAGCGGCAACTGTGGCCTTGGAAAATGGCCACATGGAAAAAGCAACTTCCATTGCCCAAAAATTAGCGCTTGCTGGCGAATCTAAACTTCCAAGCTTTTTCCGCCGCAAAGCCTAACCCCTTAAATTTCATAAAAGCCGCTTGAATTTCCGTTCGAGCGGCTTTTTGCTTTTGCAACCTAACCAACAATTAATGCAACAGTCAGCCAGCTATCAGTCTGCCCAATCTATCAAAACTCCAGGGCCGCTTGAATTGGTCAGCATCGGCGACAGCGAGGGCGAAGGCGCAGATGCTCAAATTATTCCCCTCATCGATGGAGATTTTATATGTATCGTTCACTAACTTTGGCTGCATGCAGCTTTTTGATGGCTGGTTCGGTTTTCGCGGCAACAGCCGCAGCCCCTGCGAAAGTTGAATGCGCAACATCGCCACAAGTAAAATGGCAACCACAGGCCGCTTTGATTGCAAAGCTGAAAGCCGAAGGCACCATCGTTTCAAAAATTAAAGTTGAAAATGGCTGCTACGAAACTTACGCCAAGGACAAGGCTGGCAAAAAAGCCAACGCTGCCTACAATGCTGAAACTTTAGAAATGTTAGACAATGCCGAAGGCGGCGAAGTTGTGAAGAAGAAGTAAATCTATGAACTCTTCAGACGCGCAATCGCCCACAAAGACGCTGCGCGTCTGGGATCCTTTGGTACGCATTTTTCATTGGAGCCTTGTTGCAAGCTTTGCCACAGCATGGTTTTCGTCTTCATCACGCGATGATTTTCATCAATGGGTGGGCCTGTTAGCGGCGGCTTTGATCACCTTCAGGTTGCTCTGGGGTTTCATCGGCACGCCCTATGCGCGGTTCAGGCAATTCATTCGCTCCCCTTGGTCTGTCGCTACCTATCTTGTCGCTATCATCAAAAATAGTGAAGCGCGCTATATCGGACATAATCCTGCGGGTGGGTTCATGGTGTTAGCATTACTGGCTGGTATCGCAGCCACTGCGACCACCGGCTATCTGATGACAACCGACGCCTATTATGGTGATGATTTCATGCAAGAGCTCCATTCGCTGTGTGCAGATGGCATGGTTCTGCTCATTCTATTCCATGTTGCTGGTGTGCTATTGGCCAGTAAACGCCACAAAGAAAATTTGATCGCTGCCATGCTAACAGGAAAAAAACGCGAAGCCACAGACAGCGACGTGAACTAACCCGCTGAGTCTACATAGTCGTGCAAATCGCCATGAATATCTAAAACGCGATATTGCGTTTCCCCGCCTTGCAGATATGTGGGGCCAATTGGCACTTTTCCAAAACCTTCAGGGATATCCAACATATAGGTTGGAAGGCAAAGACCTGAGACTTGGCCACGCAAGGCTTGCATCAGCTGTTGCCCTTCAGCAATGGAACACCGAAAGTGTTCTGTGCCTTTGGCCTTATCAAGGTGATGCAAATAATAAGGCTTCACCCGTAGGCTCACCAATAATTTCATCAGTGCACTGAGGGTTTCAGCGTTGTTATTCACACCCTTCAACAAAACACTTTGCGACAATACCGGAATGCCTGCATCCACCAGCTTGGAAAATCCCAGCTTCACATCTTCAGAAATTTCCTTTGGATGATTAACATGCACAACCACATAAACCGCGGGCCGCACATTCAACGCGGAAATTAAATCAACACTCACGCGGGCTGGGTCAGCTACGGGTGCTCGCGTATGAATGCGGATCACTTGCACGTGTGGAATATCGGAAAGCTCGGCCATGATCAGAGCTAATCGCCGATCAGACAACACTAAAGGATCACCACCTGAAAGAATGACTTCCCAAATTTCAGGCGTGTCACGGATATAAGATATGGCCGCCGCCAGTTCATCGGCATCCAAGGCTTCATCGGCATGCCCCACTTTTTCACGTCGAAAGCAGAAGCGGCAGTAAACCTGGCAAGTGTGTGTTGCTTTGAGCAAAACACGGTCTGGGTAACGATGCGTTATGCCTTCCACTTTCTCATGGATATCATCACCAATCGGGTCAGCCAATTCACCGGGTGTTGCTAGCAACTCCAATTCGCTCGGCACATATTGGGCGAATATCGGATCTCTCACATCGGCAGTTTCAATCAAGTTTTGAACATGCGGCGTGATGCGCGTGTTAAAATTCTCCACCACACCAGCAAGCCTTTCACGCTCATTGGAATTCACCAAACCTGCCACTTCAAGTTCAGCTAGATTTTTTATGGTGCGAAAGTCGCGGTTGAATGCGGTCACTTAGTCACAACGGCCATAGGTTTAAACGCTGCTGCGCGGTCTTGCGCTTGCTTTAAATCTTCAGGTTTCATCTTTGTCATCGCATCATCTAACGCAGCATCAGCGCGGCCACCAGCTTTTGCCAAAATGTTCCACTTGGCACCCTCAATGCCATCAGCCTCCACGCCAAGGCCCGTCGCATAAAGTTTTGAGACGCGGTTCATCGCGACAGCATTGCCATGGTTAGCGGCCACAAGCAGCCATTTGGCACCCAGTTTTTCGTCTTTTTGAACGCCTTCCCCCCGAAACACCAACACGCCATATTCCAGCGCTGCATCAGGCATGCCTTGCACGGCCGCTTTCGAAAACCACGTGGCAGCTTCAACCACATTTTTGTCCACGCCGCGACCGTCTGTATATAAAAGGGCTAGATTATATTGCGCATCGGCCAGCCCTTGATCTGCAGCCTTTTTGAACCATTCCGCAGCCATGGGCCATGCGGGTGGATTATTGTAAATTCCACTATAAAAAAGACCCATGTTAAATTGCGCCTGCACATTGCCAGCTTTAGCCGCACGTTCCAGCAAGGGCGCACCCTCGTCAAGATTAACTGAACCGAGAGAACCATCCATCAGCAACATGCCAAGTGCGAATTGCGCATCAACATTGCCCTTGTCAGCGGCTTTGCTGAACCAGAACTGCGCCTGTTTCGGATCGGCATCCACGCCTAAGCCTTTTTGAAACATGCGGCCCAGCATGTTCATGGCGCGCTGATCATCTTTGCCTGCAAAATCTTGCGCAATCGGCAGGGCCTCAACATAATTGCCATCATCAAACAGGGCCATGGCCTCGTCAAATGTTGCATCGGCCCATGATGGCGTAGCCAGCGAACCGAGCAACATTGCAATGGCAAAAAATTTCTTCATATAAATTTGGCCGAAAGTTCCTTGATGACGCGTGTCGCATCTGCAGGGCTTGCCCACATTGCATCTGTCGGGCGAATAAAGTCAGGCATCTGCGGCAATAATACGGCAAGGTCTTCAGCACTCACAGCATCAAACGGCACACAAGGAACTTCAGCAATGTCGTTCCACCATTTCACCAAAGGCTCGCCACCTGTCTGCTTTTTCTGCGT
>JANYHE010000106.1 GCA_025359215.1 Hyphomicrobiales bacterium | reverse complement strand
ATTACTGATAATTTTGTGGCTTGTGCCCAACAGGCACTGGCCAACAAGCGCGCCATATTTGTGGATGTTGAGATGGTGCGCCATGGTATTATTGCGCGGCAATTGCCTATTGGTGTTGAAATCATCTGTACACTGAACGATTCTCGCGCGCGCGAAATTGGCATTGCGCAAAGCATAACCCGCAGCGCTGCTGCAACGCAGTTGTGGAAAGATAATCTCGAAGGCGCTATCGTGGTCATCGGCAATGCGCCGACAGCACTGTTCGCATTGCTCGAGATGATTGATGCGGGCTCGCCCAAACCTGCCTGCATTGTTGGCATGCCTGTTGGCTTTGTGGGTGCCGCCGAAAGCAAGGCCGAACTGATCGCCAATAATCGGGGCATTCCCTTCGTCACAATCAAGGGCCGCAAAGGTGGCTCCGCCATGGCCTCCTCGGTCATCAACGCATTAACGAGTGACGTGCAATGAACAAATGGCTCACCATCATCGGTATGGGCGAAGAGGGCTGGGAAGGCCTGTCCAATCGCGCCCGCCTTGCAATCAAATCAACTGACGTGATTGTAGGTTCGGAGCGATTGTTCAAATTACTGCCGAACATAAAAGCTGAGCGCCACGAATGGCCACAGCCTTTTTCAGCCGTGGTTGATCGCATTAAGCCTTTGTCAGGCCGCAACACAGTGATCCTCGCCACAGGCGACCCCATGAATTATGGCGTGGCCCGGAAGCTGATGGAGTTCATTCCCTTCGGCGAGATGACAATCATTCCTCACATCTCGGCCTTCTCGCTCGCTGCTTCTCGTATGGGCTGGAGCCTGCCGGATTGTGACACGTTCACCCTGCATGGTCGCCCCGCTGCCAATCTTGAAGCCTTCATTCAGCCAGATGCCAAACTGATTGTGCTCACCGCTGATGCCACAACCATTCCAGAAATTGCGCGGCGCTTGGAGGCCCGAGGATTTGGCGATAGTTCAATTACAGTGTTAGAAAATCTTGGTGGCGAGACTGAACGTGTTTCAACTTATGCTCCGTCTACGGAGTATTCACCGCTCAACACCGTAGCAATTCATTGCATCGCAAGTTCCAACGCTAAAATCTATTCACGTCTTTCGGGCTTGCCCGATGAGGCTTTCATCCATGACGGCCAATTGACCAAGCGCGAAGTGCGCGCCGCAACTTTGGCAGCATTGGCCCCTGCTCCAGATCAATTGCTGTGGGATATTGGTGCGGGCTGCGGCTCAATTTCAATTGAGTGGATGCGGTCCACACGGGGCTGCGAAGCTATCGCATTTGAACACAATACTGATCGTCTTAGCATGATCGCCCATAACATGGATGCTCTCGGCACTCCGCGATTAAAAGCCATCGCAGGCAAAGCACCGGAAACATTTGCGGGCCAGACCGCCCCTCATGCCGTTTTTATTGGCGGAGGAGTTGGCAATGACGGCGTGTTTGAAAGCGCTTGGGAAGCTCTACGCCCTGCCGGAAGGCTTGTTGCCAATGTCGTCACCATCGAAGGTGAAATGCATCTATATGACCTTCAGGAAAAACACGGTGGTGATTTAGTGAAAATCGAAATCTCAAACCTTACAAGTGTTGGCCCCTACCGCGCCTTGAAGCCGCGCATGGCGGTCACGCAATGGCGGGTACAAAAACCATGGTAAAAACCGGAACCCTTTACGGCGTGGGCGTTGGCCCCGGCGACCCAGAATTGATGACGGTGAAAGCGTGGCGCTTAATCTCCATGGCAAATGTGGTGGCTTATCTCTGCGCCAACGGCAAGGACTCTACCGCCCGCGATATCGCCATGCCCTTCTTGCCAGAATCCGCTTTGGAAATTGCTATCGACATGCCCATGCGCGTGGAACGCGAGCCTGCTCAAAAAGCCTATGATCAGGGTGCCGAAGAAATAGCCAGCCAACTGAACCGCGGTCAAGATGTGGTGATGCTGTGTGAAGGCGACCCGTTTTTCTACGGCAGCTTCATGTATATTTTTGAACGCTTGTCGGGGAAATATAAAGTTGTTGTGGTGCCCGGTGTCACCTCCATCACCGCCGCAGCCGCGGCCATCGGCCAGCCTTTGGTGTCGCGTGAGGAAATGTTGAAAATTATTCCTGCCACATTGCCCGAAGACCGCCTGCACTTTGAATTGGCCACCAGCCAAGCCGCTGCTATCATTAAAGTGGGTCGGCATTTTGGGAAGCTGAAATTGATTTTGGCAGAACTTGGCCTCCTCTCAAAAGCTACCGCCATTGAATACGCCACACACGACAACCAGAAAATCACCCCAGTCGAAAATATCGAAGGCGACACCCTGCCCTATTTCACAACTATTATTGTGCGGAACTAACATGGACCCAATCATCTTCATTTTGGGTTCGTCAGCCCTGCCCCTGGCACAAAAACTCAAGGCGGAATTTGGTTTTCAAATCCATACTCCTGATTGCGTGAGCGGCGGTGATGTGACTTATGCCAAAGCAACCGAACATCTCGCCAGCTTGTTCATTGAACGCCGCGTTATCATTGGCCTCTGCGCTAGCGGCATTCTCATACGCGCATTGGCAAAGCACATTGGCGATAAGCGCAATGAACCAGCCGTTCTCGCTGTGGCCGAAGATGGCAGTTCAGTTATTCCGCTGCTAGGCGGCCATCACGGCGCAAACCATTGGGCGCAGAGAATTGCGGACTTCACCAAAGGTCACGCGGCAATCACAACCGCAAGTGAAGTGCGCTTTGGGGCAAGTTTGGATGAGCCAAAGTCAGGATACACATTAGGCAATCCTGAAAATATGAAGTCTGCCACCGCAGCATTGCTTGCTGGTGCTCCTCTCGCTTTTCGTCATTCCGGCGAAAGCCAGAACCCAGAAACACCTGTAGATTTGCAAAACGTTAAGTTCGAACCATGGACCCCGTCCTTCGACGGGGTGACGATTGAGGTGACGGAGAAAGATGTAAAGGGCGGGCCAAAGCATCTTGTCTATCATTCTGAAATTCTCGCTGTCGGTATTGGTTGCGAGCGCGGCACCGATCGCCAAGAAGTCCGTACACTGATCAAAGAGACACTTTCTGCACACGGCCTTTCGCGTCAGGCTGTTTGTATATATGCATCAATTGATTTGAAAGAAGACGAGACTGCGATTACCAGTCTCTACAACGTCGTATTTTTTAATTCGGAACAATTGAATGCACAATCATCGAAAGTTCAAAACCCGTCCGAGATCGTACAAGCAGAAGTTGGAACACCCAGCGTAGCCGAAGCTTCTGCTCTCGCAGCAGCTGGACCAAATTCTGAACTTATCGTTGCAAAAACCAAAAGCAAACGCGCAACAATCGCAATAGCCCGTGCGGCTTCACCGATTATCAAAGCACCGAGTCATTATCGCGGTCACATTTCCGTTGTCGGCATCGGTCCCGGCCACAGTCTGACACGAAGCCCATATGTAACTATCGAACTGAGACTGGCAACTGAATGGGTTGGTTATGGCCTTTATCTCGATTTAGTCTCTGAGTTAAAGCAAGACCAAACAGAACATCGCTTCCCCTTGGGTGATGAAGAAGCCCGTTGCCGCCATGCCATTGATCTGGCCAAGCAAGGCAAGCGCGTGGCCCTCGTTTGTTCGGGCGATGCTGGTATTTATGCAATGGCGGCATTGGTTTATGAGTTAATTGACCGTGAACCTTGCCGCATTGCTGTTGAAGTGCACCCCGGCATTTCCGCCTTTCAAGCAGCGTCTGCCAGAGCCGGTGCCATGATCGGGCATGACTTCTGCTGCATCTCGCTCTCAGATTTGCTCACGCCTTGGGAAGTAATTGAAAAACGCCTGCACGCCGCAGCAGAGGGTGATTTTGTGATCTCATTCTATAATCCGCGCTCGCTGAAGCGCCGTGATCAGCTTGAACGGGCTTTTGCTATTCTAAAAAAACATCGGCCACCAGATACTCCGGTGGTGATTGCCAGCAATTTAGGGCGCACTGAAGAAAAGACCAAAATTGTGAATTTCGCTGACTTCAATCCCGATGAAGTAGATATGCTCACACTGGTGATGGTGGGTTCCTCACAATCAAAATCATTCAAGCGCGGCGATGGCAAAACCTATGCTTACACACCGCGCGGCTATTCAAAGAAAATGGATTTAAAATGACTGTTCACTTTATCGGTGCCGGCCCCGGCGCATCAGACCTTATCACTGTGCGTGGTTTGAAACTCATCCAGTCGTGCCCCGTATGCCTTTATGCAGGATCGCTGGTGCCCGAAGAATTGGTGAAGGCTGCGCCAGATGGAGCGCGTGTTATTGATACAGCTTCCATGCATCTTGATCAGATTATTGATGAAATGAAACTGGCCCATGAAAACAGCCAAAATGTTGCTCGCGTTCATTCCGGTGATCCATCTGTATACGGAGCAATTGCTGAGCAAATGCGAAGACTGGATGCGCTTGGCATTCCTTATGATGTCTGCCCCGGTGTGCCCGCCTTCGCTGCTGCTGCTGCAGCATTGAAGACCGAATTCACATTGCCAGAAATCGCGCAAACTGTGATCATCACCAGAACCACAATGCAAGCCAGCGCCATGCCGCCCGGCGAAGAATTGGAAAAACTGGGGGCCAGCAAAGCCACCTTGGCCATTCACCTTTCCATTCGCAATCTCGGCTATATCGAGCGCGCATTGACGCCGCATTATGGCGCTGATTGCCCCGTGGTGGTGGCCTACCGTGTGACCTGGCCCGATGAATTGTTCATCCACGGCACACTTTCCACGATCGCTAAAAAGGTAAAAGAAGCCAAAATAACCCGCACTGCTTTGGTTTTGGTCGGCCCTGTTCTGGGCCATAATGATTTCAGAGATTCAGCGCTCTACGACAAAGACCATGAGCATGTTTTGCGAAACCGTAAAACTACCAAAAAGAAATCTTGATATTTCCTAGAGTAGGATTATATACAACTTCGGTTGCACTATGCAGGAAAGACGTTTTCTGTGGAGCAGAGACCCTGCTGTTTGACATCGTAAAATAGGCCCTACGGGAAATGAGTTCCCCTTTTTGAATTGCCAAGATTTAAGATTTAGTTTCCATCGTAACTCCGAATTAAGGACATTCCCGTGAAAAAATTACACCCGCTTTCAATTGCCTTTGTGGCTTTGTCGTTGACCATGGCCAGCAACGCCAACGCGTTTCCAATTTCCAAAAAGGGTGTTGTGACACCCCTGCCCATTATCCATGTTTTGGCGCTCAAACACAAAATGCGCACTGCCGGATTTTTGAAAGCTCGCCTTGAAAAGAAAAACGTTGTCGTTGACGATGTTCGCCGTGAAGGCCAAGTTTATTTGTTCTTGGTGCATGACGAAGAGATGAAAGCTATTGTGGCCATTGACGGCTATAGCTCTGAGATTATAGGCATAAAAGTTTTAACCTATCCCCCCGGCACAGATGCCGTGCCCGTCGATTCTGCTGGCCGCCACTTCAGCGGCTTCAGTTATGAATTTGGCTTCGTGGTGGAGCAAGCCACCTTCGAGAACTACACAGAAATCACCACCGAAGAAACCTCTAGCACCGAAGAATACACCGAAGTGTCTTATGAAGAATCTGAGGAAGTGTCTTACGAAGATATCACTTACGATGAAGGCTCCACTGAAGAAGACGTGGCCGATCTTGATCAAGGTGAGCCCGGCGATGAGGCAGGCGACACCGAGGCCGACATTCAAGACAATGCGGATGAGGCACCCGACGAAGGCACTAGCGACGACGAAGGTTGAGCAGCCCGCGCCCCCTTAACGAATTTGAGACGCTTCAGCGGCATAAGAAGCAACTGGAGATTTGAACGCTATGACCACTGACCTTGATCCCCTCGTGAAAGCCTGCATTGCGCAGATGGCTATTGCACCGCTAGAAGCGCCACCTGAAAATACCGCAGGAATACGCGAGCGGTTCTTTGAATTAATGGTAGTCATTCTTGCCAATCTCTATGGCAAAACGCCAGTGTCCTCGCCCCTGTTTGATCGCGCCACAATGCTGCGAGTGACCAAAGGCATGGATGATGGTGATGCAGGTAAGCTCGCTGGCCGCACCGAAGATTGGATGCGCATTGAAGGCCTTGTGCGCCAGCAAGATGGTCAGAAAGCCTATTTCCTAACCCGACCCACACTCGCCGTGCTGTCCACGCTCACTTCAGAAGGAACACTGGGCGAAGTGCTGGAAAAAATTCTCGCCCATTACGGCAAGGCCGTTCCATCTGCCGCCGTGAGAAAATCTGCTGTAAATCTAGGGTCCTACATTCTCACACGGCTGGCTCGGAACTGATTTAGCTATCCAAGCCTCTTCAGCGCCTCGCCCACCTTTGCCTTTTTTGCTTCCAACGATGCACGCAGCTCTCGGCTTTCCTCTAAAACTTCAGGCCGAGCTTTGGCCACGAAGGCTGCATTGTTGAGGCGGCCATCGATCACGCCGATGTCTTTTGCTACTTTTTCTAATTCTTTGTCCAATCGTGTGCGTTCTGCAGCAAAGTCTATCATGCCGGCCAAAGGCAAAGCGATAGTCGCTTCGTCAAGCGCAATTTGTGCAGACGATACTGGCACCGCATCTTCAAACATCATAGAGCTCAATCGGGCCAGCCGCATAATCTCAGCTTCCCACGACATAGCCCGCCGTCTGGATTCTTTGCCTGCGCCCACAATCACGCATGGAATTTTTGCGCCAGCGTTGACATTCATTTCAGCGCGCACAGACCGAATTTCAGTGATCAAGCGGATCACCCAATTCATCTCCGTGTCAGCTGCCGCGTCACCAAGGCCAACGTAGCTCGGCCAATCTTCATCGATTAGCATTTTCGCGCGTGGTGCAATTTTCTGCCACAGCTCCTCAGTGATGAAGGGCATGATGGGGTGCAATAGCAGCAGAATTTGCTCAAAAGCCCAAGCAGCGGTAGCGCGTGTTTCAGCTTTGGCAATTTCATCACTGCCTGTCAAAATTGGCTTGATCAGCTCGACATACCAATCGCAATAAACATTCCACGCAAATTGATAAAGGGCCGCGGCGGCTTCATTATATTTCTGATCTTCAATCGCCGTTGTCACCAAATCGCGTGTGCGTGAAGCCTCACCCGCAATCCAACGATTAACGGTGACACGCGCTGAAAGTGGATCAAAATTTTCCACCCGCACCACACCGTTCATTTCTGCAAAGCGAGCAGCGTTCCAAAGCTTGGTTGCAAAGTTCCGGTAGCCCTCAACGCGGGCTTTAGCAAAGCGAATGTCGCGGCCTTGTGTGGCCTGTGAAGCCAGTGTGAAGCGCATAGCATCCGCGCCAAATTCATTGATCAAATCCAATGGGTCAATGCCATTACCTTTGACCTTAGACATTTTCTGGCCCTTCTCATCCAGAACCAGCCCATGAATATAGACCGTGTGGAACGGCACGTCCTTCATGAAGTGAAGACCCATCATCATCATGCGCGCCACCCAGAAGAAGATGATGTCAAATCCGGTCACCAGGATATCTGTCTTATAATGTTTGGCCAATATCGGCGTTTGCTCAGGCCAACCCAGCGTGGAAAATGGCCATAACGCTGATGAGAACCATGTATCGAGAACATCTTCATCACGCCAAATTGAAACCTTACCGCTATCAACAAACTTTTGGTTTGCATAAAGCTGGTTTTGAGAAATTTCTACAGCTTGCCCATAGTATTTCTGTGCTTGCACTAGGGCCTCCGTTTCGGTTTCCGCAACAAACTCAGGAAGAGTTGTAAATACTGCTCGAGGGCGCCCAGCTCCATCTTTCGGCAATCCATACCAAGCCGGAATTTGATGGCCCCACCAGAGTTGGCGCGAAATGCACCATGGCTGAATGTTGCGCATCCATTCGTAATAGGTCTTGTCCCAATTGGCGGGCACGAATTTTGTCTTGCCCTGCTCAACAGCTTCGATGGCGGGCTTGGCCAGTTCGGCGGCGTTCACATACCATTGTTCAGTGAGCATTGGCTCAATCACCACATTGCTGCGATCACCATAAGGCTGCGGAATCATCCGCTCTTCCTTGCCACGGTAAAAACCAAGCACTTCAATTTCTTCCAAAATCATTTCGCGCGCTTTATAACGATCCACATTATTAAAACGCTCTGGCACATGGTTTTCTGGCGTGGAGATCATCCGCGCTTTTTTATCCATAAGTACAATCAGCGGAATGTTGTGGCGCTTGGCCACATGAAAATCGTTCTCGTCATGGGCGCCTGTAATTTTCACAGCACCCGTTCCAAATTCTGGATCGGGATATTCATCCGCAATGATCGGAATGAAGCGCTCAGCAATCGGCAATCGCACCATTTTGCCAATCAGATTTTTGTAACGCTCATCAGAGGGATGAACCGCCACCGCGCCATCGCCCAACATTGTTTCGGGCCGTGTGGTTGAAATGACAATTTCAGAAATACCATCAACCGGGCCATCGACCAGCGGGTAAGCAAAACTCCACATGGCTCCTTTGGTGTCGCGCGTTTCAACTTCAAGATCACTGATGGCAGTCTCTAAAACCGGGTCCCAATTCACCAAGCGGCTGTCTTTATAAATCAGGCCTTCTTTATAAAGCTGCACAAACACTTTGCGCACGGCGGCAGAAAGGCCTTCATCCATAGTGAAGCGTTCACGGCTCCAATCACAGGATGCACCCAAGCGCCGTAATTGTTGCGTGATGATGCCGCCCGATTCGGCTTTCCATTCCCACACGCGCTTTAAAAACGCTTCGCGGCCCATGGTTTTGCGATCTGTTTTATTTTCCTTGGCCAACAAACGTTCAACCACAATTTGCGTGGCAATGCCCGCATGGTCGGTGCCTGGTTGCCACAACACATCTTTGCCGCGCATCCGTTCAAAACGAATGGAAATATCTTGGATGGTGTTATTCAATGCATGGCCCATGTGCAGCGAACCAGTAACATTCGGTGGCGGAATCACAATGGTGAAGGGCTCAGCCTTGGGTTTGCGGCCCGGTTTGAAATACCCTCCATTTTCCCACTGCTCATAAAGACGGGCTTCCATTTCAGCAGGAATGAATTTTGTATCGAGGGCCATGGCGGATTCTTTATAAAGTTGATTTGACGCGCTTAAACACCACCTGCGCCCTAATCGCAACCGCTGGAATTAGCGCCCGCGCCGCGCCACACGCTCAATTTCGTCGCGCACTAAGCGTTCCACTAAATCCGGAAGATTATCATCCAGCCACGTCTTCAACATGCCGCGCAGCAAGTCGCGCGTCATATCTTCCAAACCCCTGTCGCCAGTGGCGCGGGCCATAATGGAATCAGCGAGGTTTTGAAATGAACTCTGGGCCGAGTAGGCGGTTTGCGGTGAAACCAGCGCAGTTTGTGGCGGCGGTGCATAAGCCGGTTGTTCATAATAGCGCTCTTGCGGCGCTTGTTCATAAACCGGCTGCTGTTCCCAACTCGCCTCTTCATAGACTTCGGCGGGTTGCTGATAGGCCTCTTCAGCCACAATCGTTTGCCGCAAAGCTGGTGGCCGCGCACCCCCATTTAAAATTTCACTTATGCCACCCCGTGCTGATTCAGAGGCCAATCGCTCCACCACACGCGGCGTGGGTTGCTTTTTCGGTGTGACAAAATTGGTTTCAGTGCGACTGCGCGTAATACGATTACGAAGTTCAGCAATTTCCGAGTCAGCTTGATGTTGCGAGACAGAATCAGTGTCGAAACTGACGCGCATTTCACGCAGAGCACCGCGCATCAAAGTGCCTTGCGAATTGCCTGATGTGGAAGAGCCACCATTTAGGCCGCCCAAATCAGCATCAATGGCCTTACGAATAGAGGCAAGCAGTTCCTCAACACGGGGTTCAGCAGTCACTAGTTTTGGCCTTCACACACAACAAAACGAGGCACGCCCTGCCCCACGTTTAAAGGTTTACGACAATCTAATCTCAAAGTCGATAAGGACAGTGATTACTCCACCGTTTGTACAGAAAGCCCAATCCACTTTCCACGCGTAGCTTTATAATTTGCCGTTGGATCATAAAGTCCGCCCAAGCCCAAATGATGCGCTGTCAGATGCCCCATAGCTTGCTGCAACTGATAAGATGCGACAATCAGATCATGTTGAGCATTTACCTGGGAAATCTGCGCGGTGAGCAACGCCTGTTGCGCATTCAGCACATCAATGGTGGTGCGCGAACCTACCAAATATTCCTGACGAACGCCGTCAAGTGCCAAATTAGCGGCTGAAAGCTGATCACCAACAGAAGACAGACTTTGATTTGAAGCAACAAGATTATTCCAAGCCACTGTCACATTTTCTCGAACGGTCCGCACCGCACCAATCACCTGAATGCGGTTTTGACTTGCCGTCTGTTGGGCCTGACGCACCCCTGAATAGACTCGGCCAGCTTCATAAATTGGCACCGAGAGCACACCCTCAACTAAAGCCGATTCTTGCGAATTCGAACCCCCATTGTAAACTTTGGTTGTGTTGTAGTTATAAGCCGCTTGGGCCTGCAAACTCAGTGTCGGCAACAAATCGCCTTGGATCACATTGATATTGTGCTCAGCAGCGTCTTCCACCTGAGCAGCAGCCAAAATGGATGGGTTGGTTTCTTGAGCAATTTTCAACGCAGCATCAAGTGAGCTTGGCCGCTTTGCCGCACGGGCTGCCACCAGCTTGCCGGGTGCCCGCCCTACTATTGTTAAATAGTTTGCTTCGCTCGCCTTAAGATTTGCATTTGCAATGGCCACGGACGCTTGCGAGCCGCTTAAGCTTGAGCGGGATTGGGCCACATCTGTTCGCGTAAGTTCACCAGCGTTAAACCGAGCATTAGACGCGTTAAGCTGCTGTTTCAGGAAACCAACGTTTTTCTGCCGCAACGCCAAAATTTGACGATCGCGCACCACATTCATATAAGCCTGCACGGCATTAAACAGCACCGTTTGCTCCACGCTCAGCAATTGCTGGCGCCCGGCCTTCACATTCGCTTCAGCCACTTTCGTGCCTTCAACAGTTTTGAAGCCCCTAAACAGCGGTTGATTCAGGGTAATACTTAAGTTCGTTGCACCAAAGTGACTGGCATTGGATTGTGGAGTGTCGCTGTAATTGCGCGATTGCGTTCCATTCGCCGTAATGGTTGGTCGCCAGCCAGAAAGCGCCTGCGGAACTTGTTCATCTGTGGCACGAAGTCTCGCCCGTTCTGCCCGCAATGTAGGGTTTCCTTGATAGGCCCCCGATAATGCGTCGGTGAGACTTTCAGCAGAAGCCAACTGGCCCCCAGCAAACCCCAACAACACCACGCCGGACAAAAATACGGTCCGCAATTTCAAAATCTTTGTCACGTCCACACCACCTCTGACCACTGTTGGCCGCCAGTCCCGAAGGTGTCTTTTTTGCTAAAACAGCATGCACCCTATTCCAGTTCGATATAGGGGGGAAAGAATTAAAATGCAAACCCAACAGCAGGTTTTTCAAAACCCGGCAAAGTTGCAATCGAGATATCAAATGCCGATCTTAAAGTGCGTGCAGCACCTGCAACAGTCCAGATACAGCACTTTGAAACGTCACGATCACCATAAGCTGCGATAATGCGGCCTGTAGAAGTTAGCTGAGAAAACAGGGCTTCTGGCACATTTTCAATGCGGCCTTCGATCAGAATCACATCAAATGGACCAGTCTTGGCAGCACCCAGAGCCAGCGTGTCCTCAACCAGTGAAATGTTGATCGTGTTCGCGAGATTGGTTCGAGCAATTTCTATCAAATTTGCATCTGACTCCAGCGCGACAACATGCCCAACCAGTTTTGAAAGCACCATAGCGCCATATCCTGTGGCACAACCCACATCCAAAACCCGGTCCGATTCTCTTAACTCAGCAAGCTGCACCATGCGCGCAAAGGCCATGGGCTCAATCAAATAACGCGGGCTTGCTGCCCCACTTAAGGGCACATCGCCATCCATATAGGCCACGCTGCGCTGGGCCTCAGTCACAAAATCCTCGCGCTTGACCACAGACATCGCGTCAATAATGCGGGCGTCCGTGATTCCATTGGGGCGAACTTGGCTATCAACCATATTTGTGCGGGCTTGGGCAAAATCAAACATTGTTTATCCATCGGTAAATTATTGGTGCACATGAGTTAGCCGAGTCAGCGATTTAAGTCCATGCGTTGGCGCGAACGGAAAAAAATGTCTCTTAAAAATAATCTCGCCCGCTGTTGTTTCGTTAATAACCTTCCACTATACAGCCTCGCAGTGAGGCCTCGTGGCGGAGTGGTTACGCAGAGGATTGCAAATCCTTGCATCCCAGTTCGATTCTGGGCGAGGCCTCCAATTTCCAATTCGTATGGGCGCAGAATGAAATGAAAAACGCTATTGTCGTTTGCGCAACACCCAATTGGTTGGCACCGGCAGCGGTTACCCTGCTGTCTTGCGCCCAACAGGGCGCTGAAAAATTTGCTGATTTGCTAATCGTTTGCCCAAATCCCGGTTCAGACGAGCAGGCGAAACTCAAAGATTTCAATGCCCACCACAATTTCAATATCAAATTGCTCGACGTGGAACCCAGCGAACTTCAATCAATTGAGAGCGGCAGGTTAGGTGTTGGTGCCTTGTTACGCCTCAAGCTCGATCAATTTTTATCTCATCAATTTGATCGTGTGCTTTATCTTGATAGCGACGTGATTGCCTTAGCCCCTATTGAGAAGTTGTTTCAAATGGATATGAAAGGCATGCCCTTTGCTGCAGTTGAAAGCATTGCAATGCTGCCGCTGCTGAACAGGAAGGCCAAGGCACATCTTCGTTCCATAAACTTAGACCTCACGCAGCCATATTTTAATTCCGGCGTCATTTTGTTTGATTGGCAGGCCACGCTGAAAGCTAAGATCCTTCCGCGATGCCTTGATATTCTCAAATCGCGCGACAGTTGGAAATATCATGATCAGGACACGCTGAATATGGTTTCCAATGGTCAATGGAAAATGCTGGATCACAAATGGAATGTAACAAAAAAAACAGCTGACTATCTAAATATAACTCCAGTTTTTCGCCACTTCAATGGCACAGCAAAGCCGTGGAATTCAAAACCCCGCTTGGGTTTTGCACAGTATCATAAATATTATGTCGAAAGTCTTCATGAAACGCCTTGGCAAAGTTTTATGGACCAACCCCAAAAGCCATGGTCGTTAAAGGACAATTGGCGCGCATTTATCCGGAAGCTTTCGTTTCGGAAAATTTCAAAGCTGCGCAAACACATAAGTTTGGTTGCAGAGAATCCTTAAAGCCCAAAACCCAAGCGGCGAGCAAAATTTGGCCAGCGTCGCAAAAGAGCGCGGCCAAGCCAAACCGCCGAGCGACGGCGCAGCCTGCGCACTGAGGCAAAATCGATTGAAAGAACAATCAAACCAAGCGGCAACATCCAGATGCCAAGAATAGGGAGAAATGAAAAAATCCCCCCAAGAATCAAAATCAAACCAAGGCCAATGCGCAAAATAGGATGAGCGGGCACCCGCACTTTAAATCCAGCGAACTCAATCGTTTTCACTGCGCGTCTCCCAAATCACTTTATATAACGATACAATAGAATTTTTCAGCCTAATTAAAACAAGTTGAAAAAGAGGGTTCCCAACGGGAAATTCATCTGTTATAGCCCCGCCATATTCCCTGATAGCTCAGTTGGTAGAGCATTCGACTGTTAATCGAATTGTCGCTGGTTCGAGTCCAGCTCGGGGAGCCAGTTTCAAGGGCCGATTGCAGCAATGTGATCGGCCCTTTGCTTTTGGATCATTCGGTGGCAATTGTAATGCAACAAAGGAAAAACCATGGATATCCGCCACGACATTATCGAAGCCATCGGCAACACGCCTATCATCAAATTGCGTAAGGCTTCGGAGCTAACGGGCTGCAATATCCTTGGCAAAGCGGAATTCATGAACCCCGGTCAATCGGTGAAAGACCGCGCGGCCCTTTTCATCATTAAAGAAGCGATAAAATCTGGCGCTTTAAAGCCCGGTGGCACCATCGTTGAAGGCACGGCGGGCAACACAGGCATTGGCTTAGCAATGGTCGCCAATGCCATGGGCTTTAAGACAGTGATCGTGATTCCTGAAACCCAAGCTCAAGAAAAGAAAGACGCGCTGCGGCAAATGGGTGCTGAACTGGTTGAAGTTCCGGCCGTCGCTTATAAGAACCCGAATAATTATGTGCGTTATTCTGGCCGTCTTGCTGCAAAAATGGGTGCCGTTTGGGCCAATCAATTCGATAATATAGCCAACCGCCAAGCCCACATTGAAACCACCGCCCCCGAAGTGTGGAGCCAAACCAACGGCAAAATTAATGGCTTTGTTTGCGCAGTGGGCAGCGGCGGCACCTTGGCCGGCATGAGCATGGCCCTGAAAGCCAAAAACAAAGATGTTAAAATCGCACTGGCTGACCCTATGGGGGCTGCCCTCTATAGCTACTACAAAACCGGCGAATTAAAATCTGAAGGTTCCTCCATCACTGAAGGCATTGGCCAAGGCCGAATCACCGCCAATCTTGAGGGCGCAGTAATCGACGATGCTTTCCAAATTCACGATCAAGAGGCCTATGAAATAGTCTATGATCTGTTGCAACACGAAGGCTTGAACCTGGGCGGTTCATCGGGTGTCAACGTGGCTGGCGCAATGGCGCTGGCCAAACAATTAGGCCCCGGGCACAACATTGTAACTATTCTGTGCGATTACGGCACCCGCTATGCCAGCAAGCAATACAACCCTGAATTCATGCGCAGCAAAGGCTTGCCGGTGCCCGCGTGGCTTGAAAAAAAATCAGACGCCCCAAGTGTTTTTGAAAGCTGATGAGCAACTTAGTTTCAACCGAATGGCTGAACGACCATCTGGGTGATGACCATCTGTGCATCTTGGATTGCTCTTGGCACTTGCCGACCGCAAAACGAAACGCACTGGGCGAATTTGAAGACGCACATATTTCAGGCGCACAGTTTTTTGATATTGATGCCATTTCCAGCACCGAGACGCCCCTGCCCCACATGCTGCCTTCGCCAGAGAAATTCGGCACGGAAGTGGGGAAATTGGGAGCAACAAATAACTCCAAGATAATCTGCTATGACAGTGTTGGATTGTTCTCCGCAGCGCGGGTCTGGTGGATGTTCAAAGTTTTTGGCCACGATAATGTGGTCGTGCTGGATGGCGGACTCAAAAAATGGCTTGCAGAAGGCCGCGCCACCGTTGCTGGAAAAGCCAAACCAGCTGCCGGAAATTTCACTGCAAACTTCCGCGCCAATATGGTTAAATCCATGACCGAAGTGGCCAGTGAAGGCTCCCAAATAGCTGATGCACGTTCCCCAACCCGATTTCGCGGCGAGGAACCCGAACCACGCGCTGGTGTTAAACCCGGCCACATCCCAAATGCCTCAAACGTCCACTACGCTTCCCTGCTCAATTCCGATGGCACATTAAAGCCTCACGTTGAACTTACAAAAATCTTCGCAACAGCACGAATTGACTTGGAAAAACCAATCACAACTTCCTGCGGCTCCGGCGTAACAGCAGCCATAGTGACACTGGCCCTCACCGCGTTGGGCGCAAAACACCATTCCCTCTATGATGGTTCTTGGGCAGAATGGGGCGCAAGCGATCGTGAGAATGCGTTAGGCTAAAGCTGAACTGCGCAACCAGCTTTCCAATTGCAATTCGCTAACCTCGCTCGCAGCCAAACCATATACCATCGCAACGATAGCTGCTTCATCAAACGACAGTTCCACTCCATTAATGCCCAAAAACACAACAGCACACAGAACGCCAGTACGCTTGTTGCCGTCAATAATGGGATGGTTTTTGACAATCCCTGTGCAATATGCGGCAGCCAACCTGAAAATATCAGCATCAGGCTCATAAGCTTGAATATTTTCTGGCCTAGCCAATGCACTCAGCATCAAGCCTTCATCACGCAGCCCGTCGCTGCCGCCAAAACGCACAAGCGACTCCCGGTGGAATGCTTCCACCATATCCTTAGTCAACCAAATCATATTGGACTACTCAGCCAACTTTTTCATAGCGTTCGGATATTTGCGCATGAATTCACGCGCCGTTTCCAGCGCCTTGTCAAAATTAGCATCATAAGGAGTGAGCTCAAAGCCGCGAGGAGTACGAACAGCAAACACCTTATCACCCTCACCAAGACCCAAATCTTTAGCGAGGTCAGAAATTGTCAAACTCAGCGAGTTACCAACTTTACGAATAATCAAAGGCTTGTTCATTTGTAGCTCCATTTGTATAATTATACAATTAGACTAACAAATGTCAATCTCACCGCACCGGTGGCACATAGAGAATTCCACCCTTATTCCAAACGGCGTTCAAACCACGCTCTATGCCCAATTTAGAACCCTTGCCTAGATTGCGCTCAAAAATTTCGCCGTAATTTCCTCCGGCTTTGATTGCCCTTACCGCCCAATCGGCATCCAAGCCCATGTCCACACCAAACGTGCCTTCAACTCCCAGCAAGCGCCGCACATCAGATTTTTTGCTTTTAATCTTTGCATCATCAACGCCCGGACCGCGCAATTCCAATTCCTCCGCATTGATCAGCGCAAACAAAGTCCAGCGCACAATGTTGAACCACTGCTCATCGCCCTGGCGCACGGCTGGCCCTAACGGCTCTTTGGAAATCACTTCAGGCAAAATCACATAATCAGCAGGCTTGTCCAACTTTAACCGAATGGCATAAAGTTGTGATTGATCGGCTGTGTAGGCATCACACTTGTTCGATTGAAAGGCCGCAACCAATTCATCAATGGTTCCAAGAGTGACGGGCGAAAACGTCATTTCCTTTTCACGAAAATAATCTTCCACATTGGCTTGCGTTGTTGTGCCACTCAAAAAGCAAATCGCCGCTTGTGTGAGATTGAAAACAGAATTCACGCCAATGGCCTTATTCACCATAAAGCCCTGCCCATCATGATAAGAAACACCAACAAACCGAAACGGCGTCTTGGTCTCGCGTTCCATCGTCCATGTTGTATTGCGCGCCAAAATATCAACAGCACCCGATTTCAAACTGTCAAAGCGGGTCGCCGTGGTCAGTGGAACATAATCAACTTTTTCAGCATCACCTAAAACTGCCGCAGCAACTGCACGGCAATAATCAACATCGAAGCCCGCCCACTTGCCGTCGGCTCCCTTCAGTGCAAAACCCAAAAGGCCAGAATTGACGCCGCACAGCAATTTACCCCGCGCCTTCACATCAGAAAGTGTTGAGGCCGCTGCCAAACCAGACATCATAAAAAGGCAAGCAATGATCGAAAGCGTTTTGCGCATGAACCGAATCCATTTGTTGAAACTTCAGTCTAGCGAGAAGCAATGTAAGCCGCAATTGCATCAACCGAAGCAAAAGTTTTAACTGGCGGCTTGAAGGGCCGCGCCACCATAACAACTGGAATGATTAAAGATCGCGCCGCCGCAAGTTTTTCGGTCGTCTCAGCACCGCCAGCATTCTTCGTCACCAAATGGGTGATTTTTTCCTGCGTCAACAACTCAATTTCATCATCCAATGAGAAAGGCGGTCGCTGCAATATCAGGCGCCAATTTTTGGGCATGGCATGTGCGGGTGCTTCAATCATCCTTGCCACACCGAAAAGATCTGGTCTCGACGTAAATGCGTCAGCGTCCTTGCGCCCAATCGTCAACATCACCTTCGCCTCAAATGGCAGCGCCTTAACTGCGGCAGGAATATCAGGCATAACAAACCAACTGTCACCAGCTTGCGCAATCCAAGGCGGTCGCTCCAATCGCAAAACATCGGGATGCGCATCAGCTGCATTGCGTGAAATGATGGCTGCAAACGGATGTGTGGCATCAATCAGAAGATCAAATTTCTCATCCGCCAAAACCTTGCGCAAGCCATCAGCGCCGCCAAACCCACCGCGACGAATTTTGCCCAGTGGCAAAATGGGATTGGCGGTTACCCCAGCAAATGAAGACGTGACATCATACCCCTGAGGAACCAGTATATTGGCCAATAAACGCGCATCGTTGGTGCCCGCTAAAATTAGAATTTTAAGTGGCATGGGCAATAATTTTTCCAGCACGGTCGATCACTACAATATCTGCAACCGAACTTCCCGCCAGCATTTTGCGAACGTGAAACAAAGCCTCGGCGGCTATTATTTCAGCAAGGCCCAATCCCACAATTTCTAAAACATGTTGCGCAGTGTTCGCCGCCAAAACCTGTTCTTTTAATGATGGGCAAACACGTTGAGCCAGCCACTGAAAATCAACTTGAGAACGCCCCGAGTGCAAATCCATAGCCCCCTGCGCCAGCTTCACCATTTTGCCAAAGCCACCTCCAATCGTCACATGTGGAATGGGATTGACACGCAGATATTTTAATAATCCCCCGGCAAAATCACCCATGTCGAGCATGGCTTCCAGCGGTAAATTAAAATGCGCCTGCACGGCATCCTCAGAGGTTGATCCCGTGCAACCAGCCACATGCTCTAAACCCATGGCCCTAGCCACATCAATGCCGCGGTGAATGGAAGCAATCCAAGCGGCACAGGAAAAGGGATGAACAATTCCCGTTGTTCCTAAAATCGATAAGCCCCCAATAATGCCAAGACGCGGGTTCCATGTTTTCTCTGCAATAGCCGCACCATCTGGAATTGAAATCTCAATTTCCACATCTGCGCCGCCCAACTCCGCAATCACGGCGGCCATCATAGCACGCGGCACAGGATTGATCGCCGCTTGCCCAACGGCAATGGGTAAGCCCGGCTTTGTAACAGTGCCCACACCTGCGCCCGCTTTAAATGTCACACCCTTCCCGCCGTGCCGCACTGTGGCAATAATTGTCGCACCGTGCGTCACGTCTGGGTCATCACCTGCATCTTTCACAATGCCAGCGCGCGCCCATCCTTGCCCTTTTTCTTCCAGAACAAGTGGAAAAGAGGGTTGTTCCCCTTTCGGCAATGTAATAGTCACCGGATCAGGAAATGTGCCGCTGAGCAATGCGGTATAGGCAGCCTTCACGGCTGCTGTGGCACAGGCTCCCGTCGTCCAACCGCGTCGTAATGGCGCTTGAGGCTTCTCAATTCTCATAAGCGAACTGTATAAGGAAACATGCGCGAAACACAAACCAACAACTTTGCCAAATTGGATGCGGAGGATTTTCCAACGTTCCATGCGGGCTGGGTGTGGCTAGTTGGCGCTGGCCCCGGCGCTCCTGGCCTCATGTCACTGCTGGCCTATCACGCTCTGCAACATTGCGACATTGTGGTTTATGATGCCTTGGTCAACCCCGATATGTTGCGCTGGTTGCCCGAAGGCGTTGAAACCGAATATGCCGGAAAACGCGGCGGCAAACCCTCACCTGTTCAAACAGATATTTCTTTACGTCTCATCACATTGGCCAAAGAAGGAAAACGCGTGCTACGCCTCAAAGGCGGCGATCCGTTTATGTTCGGTCGGGGTGGCGAAGAAAGCCAAACACTGGCCAAAGCCGGAATTCCGTTTCGCATTGTGCCGGGCATTTCTGCAGGCATTGGCGGCTTGGCCTATGCCGGAATTCCAGCCACGCACCGCGACACCAACCATGCCGTGATTTTTCTCACTGGGCATGATGCAACGGGCAAAATGCCAGCCAATGTGAACTGGCAGGCCATTGCCACGGCAGCGCCTGTGATTGTGATGTATATGGGTGTGAAAAACCTCGGCGAAATTGCTGAAGCTTTAATCAAAGCCGGCCGCCCTGCGGATCACCCCGTCACCATCGTCTCCAACGCCTCATTGCCCAGCCAAACAGTGGCCAGCACATTCCTGAGTGAAGCCGGTGCCTATGTGGAGGCCCACAAACCACCCACGCCCGCCATTGTCGTCATTGGCCACGCCAGTGATTGGCGACCTTTGCTGGATTGGTATTCGCCGAAGCTGATGGAGAATAAAATTGGCTAAAGCGATCGTCATCGCTGCCCCCAGTTCTGGCTCCGGCAAAACGCTTCTCACTCTTGGTCTCATCAGAGCGTTGAAAAATAAAGGACTCAAAGTCGCCTCCGCCAAACTTGGGCCTGATTATATTGATGGTCGCTTTCATGAAGCGGCCTCTGGCCAAGCTTGCATCAATCTAGATTATTGGGCCATGGGTTTTGATGTTTGCGCCGCTCGATTGGAAGAATTGGGGAAAGACCAAGATCTTGTCATCATCGAAGGCGTTATGGGCCTGTTTGATGGGCCCGATGGGGCAAAGGGCTCAACAGCTGATTTTGCTGAAAAGCTAGGCTTACCTGTGTTGCTCGTGATTGATGCATCCAAACAAGCGCAATCAATTGCAGCCCTAGTGCATGGATTTTCTACTCTCCGCCCTGCATTAAATGTGGCTGGCGTCATCCTGAACCGCGTCGCCAGTGATCGGCACATAAGCCTGCTCACCCGCGCTTTGGCAAAATCATCGCCCCCAATAATGGGCATTCTGCGGCACAACGACTCACATATTTTGCAATCTCGCCATCTCGGTTTGGTGCAAGCTATGGAGAATCAACAGCTTGACGCCTTTATTGAACGCGTGGCCGTAGGAGTTTCCCGTGAAACAATTCTTGACACCATTATCGAATCAGCGGTCGAATTTACGAATCAGTTTGAAGTTCATGATTTCGGCCTGCCGCCTTTAGCTCAAAAAATTGCAATTGCGCATGATGTGGCATTCGCCTTCGCCTATCCGCATCTTCTAAGTGATTGGCGTTCACAAGGCGTTGAACTCTCATTCTTTTCACCTTTGAACGATGACGCCCCCAGCGGCGATGCCGTCTTTCTGCCCGGCGGCTATCCCGAGCTTTATGCTGGCAAGCTTGCATCTAACGCCCAATTTCTGAACGCTCTCCGAGAATTCAAAGGCCTGATTTACGGCGAGTGCGGCGGCTACATGGTTCTTGGCGATAGTTTAATCGATAAAGACGGCGGCCACCACGCCATGGCAGGCCTGCTGCCGCTCACCACCACCTTTGCATCGCGAAAGCTGCAACTGGGTTACCGCCAACTCATTCCGCTCACAGGCCCCTTTAAATGGCCTTTGCGTGGGCATGAATTTCACTATTCAACCATTGTGCATGAAGGAAAAGCCGAAGCCCTGTTCCACGCCCAAGATGCTGCAGGCCATGATATTGGCAAAATTGGTCAGCGCGTTGGCAATGTTATGGGCTCTTATGCCCACATCATCAGCAAGGCACCCTGATGAAAGCCAAGTCACTCATGTTCCTTGGAACTGGTTCCGATGTTGGAAAGTCACTGATCGTCGCCGGGCTAGCCCGCGCCTTTTCCAATCGCGGTTTGCGGGTTGCCCCGTTCAAGCCACAAAACATGTCGAATAATGCCGCTGTAACCGCCGATGGCGGCGAAATTGGCCGCGCTCAGGCCTTGCAAGCCCGTGCCGCCCGCATTCCAACCTCTGTGCACATGAACCCTGTTCTGTTGAAGCCCGAATCTGAGACAGGCGCACAAGTTATCGTGCAAGGCCAACGCAAAGCCACGCTGAAAGCGAGAGATTTTTTCCGCGAACGACCACAATACATGCCAGCCATTCTCGAAAGTTTCGAAGAACTGAGAAAAACTTGCGATTTGATCCTCGTCGAGGGAGCGGGAAGCCCCGCCGAAGTCAATTTGCGCGATGGCGATTTGGCCAATCTCGGTTTTGCAACCGCCGCACAAATTCCCGCTGTCTTAATCGGCGATATCCATCGCGGTGGGGTGATTGCGTCCATCATTGGCACGTTCGCAGTACTTTCGGAGGCAGATCGCAATCACCTAAAAGGATTCATAATCAACAAGTTCCATGGCGATCCGCAACTGTTTGATGAGGGAAGACTGTATCTCGAAAACCACACCAAAACACCTTGCCTTGGTGTAATCCCCCATTTTGGACAAGCCTCAAATTTACCGGCTGAAGATGCCGTAACATTAGAGGATATGATCTCAACTCCATCAACAGGCTTAAAAATTTGCGTGCTGCGTCTGCCCCGCATTGCCAATTTTGATGATCTTGATCCCCTGCGCATGGAAGAAAGCGTGCATGTCCAATTTCTCAATGCGGGCCAGCCCATTCCCGGCTACTGCGCATTGGTCATCATCCCTGGCAGCAAATCCACCATCGCCGATCTTAAAGCGCTGCGCCAAACAGGCTGGGACATTGATTTGAAAGCCCATGTCAGGCGCGGAGGTCGAGTCTTTGGGTTGTGTGGCGGATATCAAATGTTAGGCCGCATGATTCATGATCCTGATGGCCTAGAAGGCCCCGCGAGCAGTGTGGAAGGCCTTGGCCTGCTCAATGTCGAAACCACACTTCTTGCCGATAAAACCGTAACGGAAACACAAGCGGCCCACGCTCTCAGTGGACAGCTTATCACAGCCTATGAAATCCATCTCGGCACCACCACAGGCCCCGATTGCGCCAGACTTTTTGCGCAAACGGCAAATGGACCAGAGGGCGCAACCAGCCCCGATGGATTGGTGACAGGAACCTATCTGCACGGTTGCTTTGCAGCCGATGGCTTTCGCCAAGCCTTTCTTAAATCTTTAGGCGCATCACCATCTGACTTGTTGTTTGAGACTCTCATCGAAAAAACTTTGGACGACCTCGCCGCACACTTGGAAGTTCATCTTGATCTCGATAAAATTCTGGAATTAGCGCAATGAACAGTTTCGCCCTCGCCGCACTGGTTTTAGTTTTAGAAAATTTTGTGGGCTATCCGCCTGCTTTGCAAAAACTCATCGGCCATCCTGTGGAATGGATCGGCAAGCTGATCACCTATATTGACGAAGGCCTAAACGACCCTGAAGTGTCGCCCGAACAAAATCGTCGCCATGGAATTTTAGCTGTCATTCTGCTCTGTGCCGCCGTCGGCATTCCAACATGGATTTTGGCCAAAACACTAGTCCAGCACCCTTATGGCTGGATGATCAACGTGGTGCTGGCCACAACTCTGATTGCCCAGAAATCTTTGCGCGACCATGTGACCGCTGTCGACCGCGCCCTGAACGTTTCCATCACCGCAGCCCGCGCTGAAGTGAGAAAAATCGTCGGTCGCGATCCTGAAATGCTCGATGAAAATGGGGTGGCCAAAGCCGCAATCGAAAGCCTGGCTGAAAACACCGCAGATGGAATCACGGCTCCCATTTTCTGGTATGCGCTGCTCGGTTTGCCCGGTTTGGTCGTTTACAAAGCCATCAACACTGCAGATTCTATGATCGGCCACAAATCAGAAAAATATCTGAATTTCGGTTGGGCGGCGGCCAAATTGGATGATCTTGTGAACTTGCCCGCATCACGCTTAACAGGTTTGATGTTCGCAGCTGCCGCATGGATCAACTCCAAACGAGATGCGCAAAATGCATTGCGAACCATGTGGAGCGATGCAGGCAAACATCAATCGCCTAACGCAGGATGGCCAGAAGCTGCAATGGCAGGCGCACTCGGCGTTCGCTTTGGTGGCCCGCGTCAATATGATGGTGAGATGGTGGATTTGCCTTACATGGGCGACGGTCGCGATGTTGAACGCGCGGATATATCGCGAGGGCTAGAGCTTTATGACCGCGCACTGATAGTGCTGCTGATTACAGCTGTGGTGTTGGCAATGGACCTTTCACTGTAAGCGGCAAGCCTGCAACCATAAAAACCACGTTCAAAGCGACTTCCGCCACGCGCTGATTAGCGATTCCCTGAATATCCCTAAACCGTCTGGCAAGTTTGTTGTCTGGTACAATGCCCAAGCCCACTTCGTTCGAGACAATGACGATACGTGAAGCAGCAGTGCGGAGAAAACCCACCAGTTTTTTAATTTCACTTTCGCAGTCGCGTTCCGCCAGCAATAGATTGGTCAGCCACAAAGTGAGACAATCAACCAGAATGAAATCGTCTGCACCTAATTTGCTCAACTCGCCCACCAAATCAAACGGTTCTTCATGCGTCACCCAGCCCGCCCCACGCTGAACTTTGTGGGCTGCAATTCGCTCGCGCATCTCATCATCAAAAGCCTGCGCCGTGGCCACATAATGGGCGGGCTGATGCACCAAACTTTCCGCAAAGCGACTCTTTCCGCTGCGCGCACCTCCTAAAACAAGCACCACGCTCATTTGGGCACCGGTGGAATGCGGGCGATGAAATGCCCGCGCATGGCTTGCGGCCATTGCTTGAATGGCACCTCGCCAGTGGGCGATTGCCCATGCGCATCAAACCACTTTAATATCGCCTCGGCTTGTTCCGCTGTTGGCGCATTGCTGCCTGTAATATAGGAAAAGCGCTCATCATCCTGCATCACCACGCTGCAGGGCTTGGTGCAATTCCACATGCAGGCCTGCTCGACCAATTCCACATCTGGCCGCGCCGCCAACACATCGCGCATGTGGCCAATCAAAATCTGGCCGCCCGTGCGCCCATCTGGCCCGGTTTTGGACTCAAGTGAAAATTTACAAGTATTGCAGATAACCAAACGGCGCATCTTAGTTGGACAAGCTCTCATGCTGTGAGTACGTTGAGCTTCATTGTAGAGTTTCTGCCAAACTGTCAAAGCGATAAAACCGTCATGAATTTTAGCCGCATCGCCTTTCTTGCCTCAGACGCGCCCGAAGCCCGCCGCGCTTTGGCGAAGCTCACCAAGCTCTATGGCAATGCCGACCCACAATCAGCCGATGTAGTTGTGGCCTTGGGCGGTGATGGCTTAATGCTGCAAGCCTTGCACAAATTCATGTCGGCAGGCCTGCCCATTTATGGCATGAACCGTGGATCAGTGGGCTTTCTGATGAATGACTTTACTGAAAAAGATTTGCCAGAGCGCTTGAACAACGCCGAAGCCACGACCATCCGTCCGCTTAAAATGACTGCCACTTCGCGTGATGGCGTGAAACACCAAGCCATTGCCTTCAACGAAGTCTCCGTCTTGCGGCAACGCTCACAGGCCGCAAAGTTGAAAATTACAATTGATGGCCAAACGCGACTGGATGAACTCATTTGTGATGGTCTGCTGGTATCAACCCCAGTGGGCAGCACGGCTTATAACTTGTCGGCCCATGGCCCCATCTTGCCCATTGGCTCATCACTTTTGGCATTAACACCCATCAGCGCCTTTCGCCCGCGCAGGTGGCGCGGCGCAATTCTGCCGCACAAAGCCAAGGTGACGCTCACTGTTCTGGAGTCTGAAAAACGGCCCGTTGCCGCCGTGGCCGATCATTTGGAAGTGCGCAATGTGGAAACTGTAGAAATCGCCGAAGATAAAAAGCGCAGCGTAAAAATTCTGTTCGACCCCGGCCACAGCTTGGCCGAGCGGGTGTTGAACGAGCAATTCAAATATTGATTACTCTAAGTCGATATCCAAAATTGCCATCGAAAAATTGAAAGATAGCTCGCCGTCTTCTTCATCGCGGTAAACCGGGCCCATAAATTCGTCGCCCAAGTAGACTTCGGCAAAATCTTTCTTCTGCGGGCGGGCCTTCACAACCATCGCCGGATTGTTAAATTTCTCACGAAAGAATTTCGTGAGTTTGGCAATTTCTTTAGGATCCAAAAAAAGCACTCCGCATTAGATTTGAAAAAGCACTAACCTTATTCCGTTGGCTCTGCAACAGGCTCCACCTGATGGTCCATCACGCGAGCAGGTTCGGCACAGCCAGCAAACCCCACAATTTTGGCCGGAACCCCAGCCACAGTGCGGTTGGGCGGCACATCATGCAAAACCACCGAACAGGCTGCCACACGGCTGCAATGGCCAATTTCAATATTGCCAAGAATTTTGGCCCCGGCCCCGATCAACACACCGTGACGAATCTTCGGGTGCCTATCACCTGTCTCCTTGCCCGTTCCGCCAAGGGTCACGCCCTGCAGAATCGAAACATTGTCTTCCACCACGGCCGTTTCGCCAATCACAATATCATGCCCGTGGTCGATCATGATGCCCTTGCCGATTTGCGCTGAAGGGTTGATGTCCACCGACGAGATCATGGAAGACCTGCTCTGCAAATAAAGCGCAAAATCACGTCGGCCCATCGCCAACAAACGGTGCGCCATGCGGTGCGTTTGCAAGGCCTGATAGCCTTTGAAATAAAGCAGTGGATCAATATAGCGCTGGCAAGCAGGATCACGATCAAATGTAGCTATCATGTCGGCGCGCGCTGCGAATGCAATCTCAGGTTCAGCCTGCAAAGCGTCTTGAAAAGCCTTCACAACGGAATCAGCACTCAAATCAGCGTTGCCTAGGCGCTGCGCCAAGCGGTGTGCCAAAGCATCCTCAAAACTGTCATGAGCCAGCACAGCCGAATAAACAAATCCGCCAAGCCCGGGTTCAGCATGTGCAATCTCTTCGGCCTCCGCACGAATGCGGTCCCACACTGGGTCTATGCGTTCAACGGTTTTAAACTTGGTAGTGTCGCGGGCCATGGGCTTTCTCCAATATTGTCGCTATACAGCATTTCGAGACATATGGGGAGTGGCTTAAATTCAAACAATAAGGGGGATGGTAAACCATCCCCCAACTCACGAATTAATCTCATGCAGCGCTTAGTTGAGTATTTCTCATTTTTCCAAGGAAAAGCGGAATAACCCCTATAGCCAAACCACCAATGCCCACGATCAGAGTGATCGTATCAAAAGTGGGAATGCTGTAGATTCCAATGAAAACCATGAAGGCACCAGCCAGGAAAGGCCATACCACATGGGTGAGCGCACCTAAAAAATTGGTGCTGAACATACGGCGGTAATGCCACGCGCAAGCAAAGCCTGCCAAACTCATATAAAAGCAAATCTGAATACCGATGGCAGCGATGGATGCCGACAATATCTTACTAACCGATGGCATGTATGATGATGCAAATAGCAGGATAATTCCCAAGCCCCAGATGACCAATGTAGCAACCCACGGAGTCTGCCATTCAGGGTGAATTGCAGCATAACGCGGATGCAACATCTTCACCCGCGCCATGGAAAACATGCTGCGGCTGAACTGCAAGATTTGTGTTTCAATCGTGCCAATGGTGCTCAGAATTGTGGAAAGTACCGCCAGATAGCTCCATGGCTTTGGAAACAATTTATCGGCAATCGCATAGAGCACATTGGTGTTGGCCTTGGCGATTTCATCGTCGGTTAAAACGATCAAAACCACAATCATCATAATGATAAAAAACAAAATGAGATTGATCATCGCCCAGAATGCCCCACGCCCTGCTGGAGCTGGATCACCATCTTTGGTTTCTTCACCAAGATTCATGGTCACATCCCAACCCCAATAAAAGAAAATCGCTGTCAATGAACCAATCGCAAAAGTTTGAGGAGTGAATGAAAACGGTGAGACCCAATCCCAAGATGGCATGTGGGCAGGATGACCCCAATATTGATAAAAAGCTGCAACTATAAGAGCAATCACGATGACGGACTCAATAATCGTCAAAGTGATCTGAGCATAGCTCGCATGTTTGATCCCCTTGGTCACAACAATGGTCACAATCGTCAGCCACGCGGCGGCGGTAACCGCCACCCAGCCGGTGCTTTCAACCAAACTTGGCGCAAAAAGAACTAATGTCGACGTTGCAGCTGGGATTGTTGCCGATACCATAAAAACAACCGAAGCCACCAGCAGACCCCAACCTGCAAAAAATCCCCAGGACGGACCAAAAACCGATCCGACCCATGCGAATGTTGCTCCGGCATTGGGCGACATTTTGTTGAGATGAGAGAAGGCCAACATCAAGCCAAACATGATAAGGCCGCAGAAAAATATACTGCCCACCGATAGCGTGCCGACGGCGGCGACGATTGTTGCTGTGGTCACCGCAACACTGAAGGCCGGCGCAGTGCCTGCAACCCCCATCACTGCTGATTCAAGCGTTCCCAACGCTCCCTTGGCCAATCCAGCTTCTTGCGACATGAAACGTCTCCCCCTGACTCACTTCTATCTAACGCAACCTAAACAGGTATTTTGAAAAAAGGAAATAGGCCTTATCCTCAGGGTGCCGCCAGCGCTTCTGAGGGAAACTTTCATTACTCAGTCACAATATTGTCAGTCAGTTTTAACAGATCAGGCTTAGTATTTTCCATTGCAAGGTCACCGCCAAGCGCTGCAAAATTCGCGTCAAACAGTTGAATATTAGTTTTGGAACCAGAAATCGTA
>JANYHE010000087.1 GCA_025359215.1 Hyphomicrobiales bacterium | reverse complement strand
ACGTAAGTGTACCGCGCCCTCAGCGCATTCACCGCCGCAATAATATCGGCCTCATCATCAGCCACAACCCGCGCTTCCATAAGATCAATGCCAAGCGCGGCCAGATAATCCGCTATAAAACCAAGGTTTTTATCTTTCGTTCGGCCAGAGAGAACTTCATTGCCGATAAGCAAAACGGCGGCTGTGGGAGACTGTGTCATGATGATTCCTTTGCTGCTTCTTACACGATCAAGTTGACCTCGCGCCAATCCCCTGACAAAATGCCGCCATGACAAAAACTGAAATTGCTCCCCGTATCAAATTGCACAAGCCTGAAGATTTTGAGCCCATGCGCAAAGCGGGCCATCTCACAGCCATGGCTTTGGATGAAGTCACGCCACTGGTGCAAGAAGGCACAACCACTGAGGCCATCGACAAATTCTTTATGGAGTTTGCTGGCGATCACAAAGCCCTGCCCGCCACTTTAAATTATCGTGGCTACCGCAAGGCCTGCTGCACCTCCATCAATCATGTTGTTTGTCACGGCATTCCAAACGACAAACCTTTGCGCGGCGGCGATATTGTCAACATCGATGTGACATTGATTGTTGACGGTTGGCATGGCGATTCCAGCCGCATGTATGGCGTGGGTGAAGTTCCGCGTGCCGCTGAGCGGTTGATTGATGTCACCTATGAAAGCCTGATGCGCGGCATCGCAGTGGTGAAACCCGGCGCGCATTTGGGAGACATTGGCTATGCCATTCAAACCTATGCAGAGGCCGAGCGCTGTTCCGTCGTGCGCGATTTCTGTGGCCATGGCTTAGGCCAAGTGTTCCACGACCTTCCCAATATTCTGCATTATGGCCGCAAGGGTGAAGGCGCAATTCTAAGAGCAGGAATGTTTTTCACCATTGAGCCCATGATCAATCTGGGCAAACCGCATGTGAAAATTTTGAGCGATGGCTGGACAGCTGTGACACGTGACCGTTCCTTATCTGCGCAATTTGAGCACACGATTGCAGTGACAGAAACCGGATACGAAATCTTCACGCTCTCGCCAAAGGGCCTACACCGCCCACCCTACCGGATTTAAAAAATGAGCAAAGGGGGGCTCGATGATGCAGCGACCTTTACTTATCTCGGCCACCGAGAACGCTTGCGCGATAGGTTCAATGAAGGGGGCCCCAGCGCCCTGCCCGATTATGAATTGCTCGAAATGGTTTTGTTCCGCGCCATAAAACGCGGCGACACCAAACCCATCGCCAAAGCCTTGATAGCGCGATTTGGAACTTTTGCCGAAGTCATCAGTGCCGAACCAGAGCGCCTGATGGAAGTGAAAGGTGTGGGGCCAGCTGTGGCCACTGAACTTAAACTCATCCAAGCGGCAGCATTACGCCTCACCAGAGGTGCGGTGATCAATCGACCTATTCTTTCATCTTGGAACGGCATCGTGGAGTATTGCCGTGCCGCCATGGCTTTCAACGAAATCGAAAGTTTCCGGTTGCTGTTCATCGACAAGCGTAACCAACTGATAGCCGATGAAGTGCAACAAACCGGATCAGTCGACCACACACCCGTTTATGCCAGAGAAGTCATCAAGCGCGCATTAGAACTGGCGGCCACAGCTATCGTCATGGTGCACAACCACCCATCAGGTGATCCCACACCATCGATGGCCGATATAGAAATGACAAAAAAAGTAATTGCCGCTGGTCAACCCTTGGGAATTTTAGTGCAAGATCATATTATCATTGGCCGCAAAGGCCACGTGAGCTTCAGGAACTTGCAATTGATCTGATCAGCGCCAAGGCTTCCGGCGTATCGGCATCCAAAACCACACTTTGGGTATCAACTGAAATTTCGATCACATCATCTTTATAGTTTTCTAAAAGTGCCCGTGCCCCGCGATCACCTTCACAAGCAAGCAACGCAGAAAAGTGTTCTGCACCCCAAAGTACAGGATTACCATAAGAGTGGCCATGCACAGGAACCACAATGCTGCGCTGTTCTGCAGGGTTAAAAGCTGCAATCATTCTATCAATATCCCGTGGATCAATCAGGGGCATATCGCCCAGACACACTAAAATCGCATCACAAGAATTTCGCAATGCGGCCACACCAGCGCGCAGTGAAGTGGCCAAACCATCGGCAAAATTTGAGTTGTGAACCAAGTTCACTTTCATGCTTTCAAGTGCCGCTCCAATGCTCTCAGATTGATGGCCTGTCACAACAGTGATGTTATCAATACTCGACGCTGCAATGCGCTTCACGGTTTGCGCAATCATCGGCGAACCATTCAAATCAGCCAGCAGTTTATTGCTGCCCATGCGCGTGGAAGAGCCCGCAGCCAAAACCAATGCGGCAATGCGAGGCGCTGAATTGGCGGCTTGCTTATATTCACGTGGAGAAGGCCGCGAAGGAATTTCTGCTAACAATCCACCCACACCCAAAACCATAATATCTGTCGGCGAAACGTCCAAACCTGCCACCAACCTTTCTAACACCCAATCAAAGCCATTGGTCTTGGGCGAACGGGCACAGGACGGCACACCAATAACTGGTATGTATTTAATATTCCCGAGCATTAAAAGATTGCCCGGATCAACAGGCATGCCCAAATGCTGCACAACACCGCCCGCAGCAATAAGCGCTGCCGGAATGACGTCTGCGCGATCAACAATTGCAGAAGCACCAAAAACCAGAATGAGATCAGCTCGCATGTTTTGAATTGCTTGCGCCACGTCGTGCTGCGCATGGTTGCAAACGACAACCGAGTGCATCACCCCGCCCATGCCAATAACACGATCACCTATTGCAGCCTTTGATTTTGCAATGATCGTGTCTTTTGTTTGCGGCAAGCGGGTGATTATAAGGCCCACCTGCAAAGGCTTGAACGGTGCCACCGTGATCAATGGTCGCTTACCAATAAGTCTAAGTGCAGCGTCACGAACTGCCACTGGCACCGCGAACGGTATGATCTTGATTGTGGCCAGCATCTGCCGCGCGTCAACCCGCGCAAAGTTGGGCAATGTAGCCAAAGTCAAACTTTCATCGCGATGATTGATTGCCCGAACCCGAGCTTCGTCAACCAACAGCACCCCCGCAGTCCCCGCATAAAGATTGGCCCGCCCCGTAAAAGCTTCCTGTGCACTAACATTTGCACCGCAAACGGCCGTTGCAATTTCGTGGGCTGCTTGGTCTTCGGCCACGTCGCTTGCCTCAAGTTTTGCAGCGATCACATGGTCAATTCCTGAACCACGCAAGGCCGCAATATCTGAACCAGAAAGCACACGTCCTTTCTTAAAAAGGCCTGCGTCAAGGCGCAGAGCATGCGCAAGGACTGCCCCCTCAGCTTCATCAAGGGTAAGCGGACCGAATTTCATTTAAGCGCCCAATCGCAAACATTGGGTCATTTCGGCCATCACTGAAATTGCAATTTCTGGCGCTCCCACTGCACCAATATTCAAGCCAATCGGCCCATGGATGCGGGCCAGCTGTTCGTCGCTAAAGCCGGCTGCCATCAATCTTTCGCGCCGTGAGGCTTGGGTTTTCTTTGATCCCAGAGCGCCAATATAGAGGACGTCAGATTTGAGAGCCAATTCCAGTGCCGGATCATCAATTTTAGGGTCATGCGTTAACGCCACAAACCCGGTGCGCGCATCAAGTGCCAGCCCCGGCAAAACATCCTGCGGCCACTCTGCAAGCAGAGTCACATCAGGAAACCGTGCACCCGAAGCAAACGCCCCGCGTGGATCAATCACCGTAACATCGTAGTTTGCGGCCTGCGCAATCGGAATAATGCTCTGCGCAATATGAACTGCACCAATGATAATTAGCCTCAACGGCGGATTGTGAATGGCCACAAATTTCTCGTCAACCACGCCAGACTTGTCAAATCGAAATGCGTCTTCAAATCCATCGCCGCGCGCCACAATCTGTTGAGCCCCGGTGTCCAAATCAGTCACCACAGCCACGCCGCGGCGCTGGGCCCTGGCTTCGATAACCTCTCTGAGAATTTCAGCCTTCACGAAACAGGCTCCACGTAAACGCGAATCTTGCCACCGCAAGCTAGTCCTACTTTCCAAGCAGTTTCATCTGCCACACCAAAACTCATAACCTTCGGTGTACCAGTTTGAATGATGTCTAAAGCCTCTGTCACCACAGCACCTTCGACGCAACCACCGGAAACGGAACCCATGAAATGTCCAGCACCATCAATCACCAGCTGGCTGCCAACCGGCTGCGGCGCTGATCCCCAAGTTTCAATGACGGTTGCCAGGGCAACTTTGCGCCCCTCGCCCAGCCAAATCGAGGCCGTTTCTAAAACTGTGTGATCCATCAAAGCCTCAATCAAAAACTTGGTAACAACTTGGTGTTGCTGCACTGCACCTAGAACCAGTGCCAATTATTAAGCGTAACATAGTCACATTCAACGGAGGTTGCCATGTTAAGAATTGTCACTACCTTATTTTGCGCGCTTATGTATTTTGCGCCTGTTCAGGCCGAGGATTTGAGTTCGCAAGACAAATCCGCCGTCCAACAGGTGATTTCCGGTCAACTTGAGGCTTTCAAAGTTGAAAATGGCCCTTTGGCCTTTTCATTTGCCGCCCCCGTAATTACTGGCGCATTTAAAACACCTGAAAATTTCATTGCCATGGTGAAGCGCGGTTACGCACCTGTCTACAACAATCAGAAATACACATTTGGCTCAGCAGCCGTTGACAGTTTGGGGCGTCAAATTCAGCACGTCACAATAGTTGCTGCCGACGGCAAACGTTATGAAGCCGTCTATGCTCTGCAAAAGCAGCCCGATGAAACTTGGAAAATAGCGGGTTGCACACTTGTGGAAATTCCCGGCACGGACGTTTGAAACCGTCAATTTAAGAAGCAGGCAACACCCACCAGTGTTGCCTGCCAAACATTTTAAGGCTGGTTTTCGCACGTAATGTCCGAGAATGAAAAACTCAAACCTTCGTTGCTGATCTTGCCGTTGCCGATGTAGCGGGTTGGCACAAATGCAGTGAGCGGCGCGGATTGGTTGAAATCAGCGGCATCATCATAGCCCTTCATATCGCAATAGGCATCTGCCGCAGTCTGGCCATCACAACCCACACCCTTTTTGAAACAATAATTCAAACGGGCACCGCCAATTTTCGGCTTCTTGTAAAAATGAGTGTCACTACCTCCACCAGGACCAGGTGGTGGGCCGGGAGGCGGCGGTGGAGGTGGCCCGGCATCCGGCTTCTGACACGTGATATACGTAAATCCATCACAATTAGGTTGATTGCACACTTGGCCACTGCCCTGCACAAGCGTGGCAATGCCAGATGCGCCAATATCAATATCTTCCACTTGATCAACAGATTGGGCAAATCCCTTATCTTGGCAAAATTTATCAGCCGCGGGCTTTCCACATGCGCCTCCAAAAACAAGGCACCAATCAATGCGCAATGATCCTTGTTTCGGTTTGGCAAAAGTTTGTTCGCTGGCGCTTGCCGCACTGAACTGGGCGACGGTTGCAAAACAGACCAGCGTTAAAATACGTGCAAATTTCATTTGCGTCTCCAATTTACTGCCCCAACGCAATCGATAGCAGATTCTGCCGCCCAACACTACATGTCGGATTCACCGCAACGCTTGGCGCATTTCTCTAGCCTATTGCAGTACTCTTGAACTATCGTCTCAGGAGGGAGATCATCATGCAATCAAAAGTCATCATCACCGCTGCAATCACCGGATCTGGCGATACTGTGGGCAAACACCCCGCCATTCCAGTGACACCCCAACAAATTGCAGATTCGGCGTTGGAGGCAGCTGCCGCTGGCGCCACCATTGTGCATTGTCATGTGCGCAATGTAAAAACTGGCAAGGGCACCCGCGATGTTGATCTCTACCGCGATGTGATGGAAAAAATCCGGGCGAAAAATTCATACATCATCATCAACTTCACTGCTGGCATGGGTGGTGATCTCGATATTGGCCCCGGCGAGGAACCCATGAAATGGGGCCCCGGCACAGATTTGGTTGGTCCACAAACACGCTATCTCCATATCAAAGAACTGCGCCCCGAAATTTGCACGATTGATTGCGGCACTATGAATTTTGGCGATAGCAACAATATTATGGTGCAAACGCCTTTACAATTGCGCGAGCAAGCCAAGCTCATCCAGTCTTATGGTGTGAAAGCTGAAATGGAAGTGTTTGATTCCGGTCATGTGTGGTTCGCCAGCAAAATGTGCGAAGAGGGTTTGATGGATGAGCTCCCCCTCTTCCAGCTCTGCCTCGGCATTCCGTGGGGTGCACCCTATAACACCGAAACAATGGCTTATATGAAATCTCAATTGCCGAAGAACGCCATCTGGGCTGCCTTTGGCATTGGCCGTAATGAGTTTCCAGCCGTTGCCCAAGCCGTATTGTTGGGCGGCCATGTGCGCGTGGGACTAGAAGATAATCTTTATCTCGATAAAGGCGTGTTTGCTTCTAACGCAACCTTAGTTGAACGCGCTGTAAAAATCATCGAAATCCTCGGCACGAAAGTAGCAACCCCTGATGAAGGTCGCGCGATTTTAGGATTGAAAAAATGAAGCCAAAAACTATAGGCATTGCGGGAACGGGGTTGATTGGTGCAGGTTGGGCCGCAAGGGCTTTGATCCGTGGCATTAATGTTATCGCTTATGATGTGTCGCCAACCGCTGAAGCAAAACTGAAAGCCCAAATCAAGACGGCTTGGCCTTCTATGGAAAAACTTCTCGGCAAGCCGAAGAAAAAAGGCAAACTCACATTCACCACCGATCTGGCAGAAATGGCCACCAAAGCAGAATTCATTCACGAAGCCGCACCAGAGCGCGAAGCACTCAAAATCAAGTTGTTCAAAGACATTGATGTACTTGCCCCACCAGACGTCATTATCTCCTCGTCTTCGTCAGGCTTTTTGCCAACACGCCTGCAATCAGAATGCGTACATCACCCTGAACGCGTCATCATCGGCCATCCATTCAATCCGGTTTATCTTTTGCCTCTCGTCGAAATTGTGCCCGGCACGAAAACCAGTGAAGACGCAATGAGCCGTGCCAAGGTTTATTTTGAATCCATCGGCATGCAAGTGCTGCGCCTCAAGAAGGAAATCGATGGCTACATTTGCGATCGCCTGCAAGAAGCCTTGTGGCGCGAAGCTTTGCACATCTTGGATAAGGATGTGGGTTCTACTGCCGATATAGACGACTCGATCATTTATTCGGCAGGCATGCGCTGGGCGTTCATGGGTTCATTCCAAACCTATCACCTCGCGGGTGGCCCTGGCGGCATGCGTGATTTTATGAAACAGTTTGACCCCACTTTGGAATTGCCTTGGACTGATCTCAAATTCCCCAAATGGAATGATGCGCTCGAAACTCGCCTCATCGAAGGCTGCGAGGCGCAAAGCTCTGGCAAAACCGTCGCCCAAATGGAAGCTAAGCGCAATGCGATTTTAGTCGATATGATGAAGCTGTTCAAAAAGCACAAAATCGGTGCTGGTTTGGTGTTAGACAGAGAAGAGAAGGCCCGTAAAAAGAAGGCAAAATAAAATGCAAACTCGCGTAATGATCACAGCAGCCGCCACAGGCATTGGCCGCGCCATTGCACAGGCCTTTCATGATCAAGGCGCAAAAGTTCACATTTGTGATGTGAACGAGGCAGCACTCAAAACCTTCCGCGAAGAGTTTCCTGAAATCGCCGCCACGCATGTGAATGTGCGCAGCGAAGGTGAAATCGATGCATGGTTTGACGATGCGCTGGATGATCTGGGTGGCCTCGATGTGATGGTCAACAACGCAGGAATCAAAGGCCCCACAGCGCCTGTCGATGATATTGAACTTTCCGATTGGAAAGAGTGCATCGAAGTCTGCCTTGATGCCCAGTTTTTGTGTGCCCGTCGCGCTGCACCTGTTATGAAGGCGCAAGGTTCTGGCCTGATCATCAACATGTCTTCAAATGCCGGCCAATATGGCTTTGGCAATCGCACACCTTATGCCGCCGCAAAATGGGGCGTAATTGGCCTCACTAAATCTTTGGCCATTGAACTCGGTCCCCATGGCGTGCGCTGCAATGCCATCTGCCCCGGTGCCGTGAAAGGCGAACGCATTATGAAGGTTGCAGCAGGCGAAGCGGCCTTGCGCGGCGTGCCCACTGATGAGGTGGCCAAAGAATTGGTCTGGGAACAATCCTTGTCACGCTTCACTGAACCAGAAGAAGTGGCCAATCTGTGCCTTTTCCTCGCCTCCCCCGCGGCCTATATGATCAATGGTCAAGACATCGCGATTGATGGCCATATCGAAACGTTCCACATCAGGTAAATCATGAATTTCGCACTCACCGAAGAACAAGAAATGATTGTTAAAACGACGCGCGATTTCGTCGAGAAAGAACTCTATCCGCATGAAGCCGAAGTGGAGGCTACTGGAATCCTAAGGCCCGAATTGCGCGATGAAATTAAAGCCAAGGCAATGATCGCCGGCCTTTATGCGGCCAACATGCCAGCAGAAGTGGGTGGTGCTGGGCTCGACACATTAACGTGGTGCCTATACGAGCGCGAACTGGGCAAAGCATCCTATGCACTGCATTGGAATAGCGTGTTCCGCCCATCCAACATTCTGCTGGCCTGCAATGATGAACAGCGTGAAAAATATCTTTATCCCGCCATCAAAGGCCAGGCGTCAGATTGTTTAGCGCTAACGGAACCTGGCATCGGCTCAGATTTGCGCGGCATGAAAACATTCGCAAAACAAGATGGTGATGATTTCGTCATCAACGGCACTAAACATTTCATCAGCCACGCCGATGAAGCCACGTTCGTCATTCTGTTTGCAGCCACTGGCGAAGAAGAAACAGCACGTGGACCAAAAAAACTCATCACTGCTTTTCTGATTGACAAAGGCACCAAAGGTTTCACCGTGCGCGATGGCTATAAAAATGTATCGCATCGTGGTTATCAAAATTGCATTTTAGAATTTCAAGATTGTCGGGTGAACAAATCCCAAATCTTGGGTGAAGTGCATCAGGGCTTTGAAGTGGCCAATGAATGGCTGGGGGCAACGCGGCTGCAAGTGGCCTCAACGTGTTTGGGCCGCGCCGATCGTGCACTCAAACTTGCCACACAATATGCAGTTGATCGCCAACAATTCGGCCAGCAGATTGGCAAATTTCAAGGTGTGTCCTTCAAATTGGCTGATATGGCAATGGAACTGCGCGCAGCAGAACTTCTCACCTTCGATGCCGCTTGGAAATTTGATCAGAAAACTGTGACCGAAATGGATATGGCCATGGCGAAACTAAAAGCCACTGAAGCCTTGGCCATGATCGCCGATGAGGCCATTCAAATCCATGGCGGCATGGGCCTGATGAGTGATTTGCCATTAGAGCGCATCTGGCGTGACGCGAGAGTTGAACGCATCTGGGAAGGTACCAGTGAAATTCAACGCCACATCATCTCACGCGCCATGTTGAGGCCGCTGGGTGGCTAATTTGCAACGTCTACTCAACCCCACGTCCATCGCCTTCATCGGTGGCAATGAATGTGCCATCGCGATTACGCGCACGCGCGAACTGGGCTTCACTGGCAAAATCTGGGCGGTTCACCCCAAGCGTGATGAACTGGGCGGCATTGCCACTGTGAAATCCGTTGATGATATTACAGGCCCAATCGATGCTGCCTTTGTTGCGGTAAAGCGCGAGCCCACCGTTGAAATCGTTCGTCAGTTGCGCGCTAAAAACTGCGGCGGTGCGGTCATCTATGCCGCTGGCTTTGCTGAAGCGGGAGCCACCGAACTCCAAGCTGAACTTCTCAACGCAGCAAATGGAATGCCCCTGCTCGGCCCTAACTGCTATGGCTTTGTGAATACGCTCTCGCGTTGTGCCTTGTGGCCCGATGAACATGGGTTGGAAATTCGTGAGCGCGGCGTCGCCATCATCACACAGTCAGGCAACATTGCCTGCAATTTCGGTATGAGCCGCCGCGCCCTGCCCTTGGCGCAGCTTTTCGCAATTGGCAACCAAGCTGATGTTGATATGGCCCGCATGTTGGAAGCGCTGTGCACCGATGATCGCATCACGGCCATAGGCCTTCACATTGAGGGCCTCAAAGATATATCAGCTTTCGCCCGCGCCGCAGAACTGGCGCGCCACCATAAGAAGCCCGTTATCGCGCTGAAAACCGGTCGCTCCGAACAAGGCGCAAAAGTCACCATGAGCCACACATCTTCGCTTTCCGGAGCAGATAATCTTTACGATGCCCTGTTCGAGCGCCACGGCATCGCCCGCATGAAATCGGTAACCGCCTTTGCCGAAACTCTAAAGTTCCTGCACCACGGCGGCCCGCTGCATGATAGCCGCCTTGTCTCCTTGAGTTGCTCTGGCGGTGAAGCTGCCTTGGTGGCGGATATGGCGTTGGAGAAAAGTGTCTCTTTTCCGCCCTTCAATGCCGCAACGAAAACCAAAGTCGCAGCAACGCTGAATGAGTTTGTGTCAGTCGATAACCCGCTCGATTACCACACTTTCATTTGGGGTGATGAGTCCAAACTTGAAGCGACATTCACAGCAACACTGTCTGGTGGTTTTGACGTGGGCATGTTGATCTTGGATGTCCCCACGCACCCGCACATGAACCCCGCCGCATGGTATAAAACGTCGCGTGCTTTCACTGCCGCAGCCAAGGCAAATAATGCCCGCGCAGTAATCGTGGCTTCATTGCCCGAATCCATGCCGCTGGAAATGGCTGCGCAATTGAGCGCAGATAACATAACGCCGATGATGGGATTGGACGATGCACTGACTGCGTTTGAAGCGGCGGCGATGATTGGGAAGAGTTGGAAATTAAGTGGTCATCCCGACGAAAGTCGGGAACCAGTACAACAAGCGCCTATGGGGGATGTCTGGGTTCCGTCTTCCGACGGGTTGACCGAATTTGAAGGGAAAGTGCTGCTCAACACATTCGGCCTTGCAGTTCCCGAAGGCCAGATTTGCAGCGTCAGCGATGCCGTAAAAACCGCCAACGCCCTCGGTTACCCTGTCGCTCTCAAAATCTCCTCCACCACAATCCTCCACAAAACTGAAGCCGGCGGCGTAGCCCTCAACCTTCGCAATGCAGCCGAAGTCGAAGCCTCTGCCACCCGCATGGCCAAGTTGGGCAATGAATTTCTCATCGAAAAAATGGTGCAAGGTGCGGTGGCTGAATTAATTATCGGCCTCACCCGCGACCCGCAATTTGGCCTTGCATTGGTCATCGGCGCAGGTGGCATATTTACTGAGCTTCTGAAAGACTCTGTAACGCTGATCCTACCCACAACCGAAACTGAAATCCTCCGTGCACTGAAGAGTTTACGGATTTGGAAACTCATTGAAGGCTTTCGTGGAAAGTCTGGAGATCAAAAGGCCACTCTCGAAGCCATAAAATCTGTTTGCGCATTCGCAGCAACATATAAAGATCAGATCGAAGAACTCGACATCAATCCACTTTTCATTTTACCAAAAGGTGCGGTAGCAGCAGATGCGTTGATTAAGATGAGGAACACATGACAACTCCGATTAGAACCGAAAAGCGCGGCGCAATCTTCGAAGTCACCATCGACCGCCCCAAAGCCAACGCAATTGATGCGGCCACTTCGCGCATCATGGGTGATATTTTTGCCAGCTTCCGTGATGATCCTGAATTGCGCGTTGCCATTCTCACCAGCACAGGCGATAAATTCTTCTGCCCCGGCTGGGATTTGAAAGCCGCAGCAGCAGGCGAAGCACCGGACTCCGATTATGGTGTGGGCGGCTTTGGGGGCTTGCAACAATTGCCCGGCCTCAACAAGCCTGTGATCTGCGCGGTTAACGGTCTCGCCTTTGGCGGTGGCTTTGAAATTATGATTTCTTGCGACATCATTATTGCCGCCGAGCATGCCACCTTCTCATTGCCCGAAATTCGGTCCGGCACAGTGGCCGATGCTGCCACAATAAAGCTGCCCCGCCGCATTCCCTATCATGTTGCAATGGAACTTTTGTTCACAGGCCGTGTGATGGACACAACGGAGGCTAAGCATTGGGGTTTAATCAATGAAATTGTGCCCGCTGCCGAACTCATGGCCCGCGCCCGCGCACTGGCAACGCAATTGGCCGATGGCCCGCCCTTGGTTTTCGCAGCCATCAAAGAAATTGACCGCGAAACCAGCCATATTCCCGTCCATGTCGCTTTTGACATGGTAACGAAGCGCAAACTGGCAACCGTCGACAAACTTTATTCTAGCCAAGATCAGCTTGAAGGAGCCAAAGCCTTTGCTGAAAAGCGTAAACCCACATGGCAAGGCAAATAGAAAAAACCCCGTCGGCAAAACCAACGGGGCAGTTTATCGCTTTGGGGGCGACGGAGAAAAGCTTAGATCATCCAGCCACGCGAAGATGCGCGAATGGCTTGATTATCTGAATAGATGGCACTTGCTGCGGCTTCCACTTTGGTGACGCGCGCAAAGCTGCTGCGCAAACGCTCAAAGCTTGGCAATGCAAAGCTACGGGTTTCGATGTGGGAAAGAGCAAGACTGATGGCGCGAGACATAATGTTTAACTTTCATTAACTTTTGTTGATGATCGGAATATAGTTCATTGCTTTTAAAAAGAAAAACGACTAATTTTCATATCATCAGTGAAAAATATTTGAAAATGGTCAAAATATTGTCATGATTGAACACTTCCCCGGCCTGCGTTCACTCCGTGCTTTTGACGCGGCTGCTCGGCATTTGAGTTTCACCCGTGCGGCTGAAGCCATGGGTGTGACCCCGGCTGCGATAAGCCATCAAATTAAAGAGTTAGAGGACCAATTGCGCATTTCACTTTTCGTGCGCACCAGCCGCACAATGCGCCTGACCAAAGAGGGCCAAATTCTACACACAGCCGCCCATGAATCGATTGAAGTTCTCACCCGCGCTTTGCACCGCATCAAGCGCCTGGAAAACCGCAATCAAATTCGTGTTTCATCAACGGCTTCGGTGGCCGCTAAATGGCTGGTGCCGCGCCTTGATAGTTTTTTGCAAGCCTTTCCAGGTGCCGATGTGCGCGTTGACGTTTCTAACGCGCTAGTCGATTTTGATCGTGATGATATCGATGTCGCCATCCGCTTTGGCGCGGGAAAATATGAAGGCCTGCGTTCCGATTTGCTGTTCCGTGACAGCTTATCGCCTGTTTGCCGACCCGACTTAATCACCAAAGAAAAACCGCTGCGAAATCCGCGTGATCTGCTGCGCCACACATTAATCCATTTGGATTGGGAGGCAGGCTCGCTCTGGCCCAATTGGCGCATGTGGATGCAGGCCGCAGGCATTATGGATTTTGACGATCGCAGTGGATTGCATTTCAGCCAAACAGCGCTCGGCATTCAAGCCGCACTTGACGGTCAAGGCGTAGCATTGGGCGATTCAAATTTAGTGGCGGATGATTTGGCGGCGGGGCGTTTGGTTAAACCGTTTGAACTTTCACTGAAGGCACCCAGCGCGTTTTCATACCACCTCATAACAAGGTTGGACACCAAAGATGCCACTATCGTCAATGCCTTTCGCGATTGGTGCTTGGTCGAGGCCCAACAAGTGCGTGATTTAGCAGCGGCCAATAGCTAGTAAGATGCAATGATAACGAGACGTAAATTCATGGCTTGGCTGGGCGGCCTCACACTGGGCGGGCTCAGCACATTCACCTATGCCGCAGTGATTGAACCGGGCTTTCGCCTGCGCACAGTGACATATAAATTCACGCCACCGCGCTGGACACCAGGGCTTAAGCTGCGCGTGGTTTTGCTCGCCGATCCGCATTTGGTGGCACCACATATGCCAATCTCCCGCTGGCAGAATATTATAAAAACCGCAAACGCATTGCAGCCTGATCTGCATCTGCTTTTGGGTGATTACGTAACGGCCCATCCTTTTCGCACTGCTAAAGTTCCGGTGGCGCAGTGTGCAGAAGCAGCAAAAAGTCTCAATTCACCGCTCGGCACCTATGCAATTTGCGGCAATCACGATTGGTGGGAGGATCCAATTGCTCAAAAATTGGGTCACGGCCCTACTGCAGCTCAAACAGCTTTTGAAAATGCAGGCATCACAGTTCTTGAAAACAAAGCTGTGCAATTGAAAAAAGGTGATTTTCCGCTTTGGCTTTCTGGCACGGCCTCGACAGTTGCTATTCGGAAGCCCAATTGGGAATTTGAAAGCAGAGCCGATTTGCCAGCCACCCTTGCTCAGATTTCCGATGATACACCCATTATTCATATGGCCCACGAGCCCGATCTATTTACCGAAATTCCAGATCGCGTTTCTCTAACTGTCAGCGGCCACACCCATGGTGGCCAAATCCGCTTTTTCGGATATGCACCTGTTATTCCCTCAAAATATGGCAATCGTTTTGCTCGTGGCCACATTGTTGAAAGCGGAAAACACTTGGTGGTGTCCGCTGGCTTGGGCTGTAGCGTCATCCCCATCAGGTTCGGCAGCCCACCAGAAATAGTTGTTTTGGAGTTGGGGTAATGGTTCTAAACATTACCAAGGGTAATTTGCTTGTTAAGAAGCCAAAATAATGAACCAAATCGCAAGCAAGAGTCCAATCATGAAACCACTCTTTTCCATTTCAATTTTTATCGCACTCACACTCGCTTCGCCAACCAGAGCTTCAACATGGGATGACTGCTTGGCCGATGATGCTCCCGTGAGCTTAGCAGCTTGCAGCGCGATTATTGACGCAAAAACTGAGTCAGCTCAGAAGCTGGCGCTTGCCTATTATAATCGTGGTTTTGCGCATGCGCAGCAAAGCGAAGATGATTTGGCAGTTTCAGATTATACGCAATCAGTGAATCTCGATCCCACCAATTTTGATGTCTTCAACAAGCGTGGGTTTCGCTATTTGGATGGCGGTCACTATGATTTGGCTTTAGCCGATTTTGATAAGGCCATAGCACTTACACCCGATCAATCAGATGTTCACGCTGGGCGCGGTGTGGCCTTAAAGAATTTAAAAAAATATGACGACGCTTTATAGGCGCTTGATCAATCAATCAGTTTGGATCCGGAAAATGCCTATGCCTTTAAAAACCGCGCCAACACTTACGAATTGATGGAAAACCACATCCAAGCCATCGCAGATTACACCAAGGCCATTGCGATCAACCCAGAAGATGGCACCTTTCTCAATAATCGTGGTGTTGTTTATAATGGAACCGGCCAAATTGATTTGGCTCTAGCCGATTACAATTTGAGTATTGAAAAAGATCCCACCTATGCGTTGGCCTATTACGATCGTGGGCTGGTCTATGAGAAGCAAAAACAACTCGGCAAAGCAGAAGCTGATTTTCGGATGGCCTTGAAACTAAGCCCCGGCTATGAAAATGCCATCAAGGAACTGCAATATATGGGGCTAACTCCATAAGTTTAGAGCGCATTCAATCATGACTCAGCAGAATCTTTCCATAATCCTTAGGTTCTATTCCCCTTTTAAAACCGGATGCGTTCTGAACATGCCGGTTGGGATTTGTTCGAAGTCAATCACGGTGCCATTCATCATCTGGGCGCTGGGTGACACCAGATAGGCCATCAACTCAGCAATGTCATTGGGCATGATCATGCGCCCCGATGGCATTTGCGCCCCGATGCCTTTGCTCCAATCTTGCGGCAATCCATGGAACTGAGTCTGCATCTCTTGCTCGCCTTCTGTAAAAGCCCAACCCAGATTAATGCAAAAACTGCGAACGCCTTCCCATGCAAAAGCCTGGGCTGCGTGTTTTGTCAATGCAACAAGCGCAGCCTTGCTGGCGCTATAAGTCGCCAAATTTGGCGGGCCGCCATGGGCAATCATGCTGCCCACATTGATGATGACACCGGACTTTGCAACCACCATGTGCTTGCAAGCCTCCTGCATCATGAACAGCGGCGCCATGACATTGACGGCAAACAAGCCTTTGTAAGTTTCATGTGTCACATCGGCAATGCCACCGCGCGCCGTGTTGCCCGCAGCATTGACCAAAACATCAATTCTGCCAAATTTCTCAATTGCAAAAGCTACAGCGCGGGCCGGCGTAGATTCTTCAGCAAGATTGGCAACGATCATTTCAAGACGACCGAACTTTTGCAGCGCGCTCGCTTCAAGTGTGAGGCGCTCTGCATTGCGGTCAACCAGCACGACACCTGCAAAGCCATCTAGCAAAAACTGCTTAGCCGTGGCCGCGCCAATGCCTTGTGCGCCACCCGTTATGAGCGCAACGCGGCTCACGATTGATTAATCCGTGATGGTAATCTTTGTCCGCGAAGCGCCATATTCTTCAACCAAATCGAAAAGTGCGGCAGCATTGCTGGGGGCCAAGCGCACGCACCCATGGGAGGCGGGGCGTCCCAACGAACTAATATGGGTTGTGCCATGAATGGCATTCCCTCCATAGAAGAATACCGAGTATGGCATTGGCGAATTATCATACTTCTTCGAGTAATAAACCCGCGCCAAACGTTGCACACGGAAAGTGCCATGCGGTGTAGAATACCCTGCCCGTGCCGTTGAAACCCGCCAATTTCCATAAGACCACCCATTCACTTCAACATGCATAGTTTGCGATGAGATATCAACATTGGCAACCACAATCGGCGGCGGCGCTGGCTTGCGAATGTGTTTTTTGTGATTGGCCTTTTGATGGTGGGTTTTATAAAAATGATTGTGATGATATTTTTTGTAACGATGTTTTGCTTCAGCACCGTCGATCAAAAGAATTGTGGTCAAAAAACTGATCAAACCAAAAGATACAATTTTAAACATTGCTACTACTCCAACACACATACACTATTGTGTCAGGACTCGCAGGTTGTGGCCGCTAGAGCAAATCTATCTTACATTTAAAGTAAAAATTCTCGACCAACTTTGACACGCGGCGATCCGTTGTAGTTAATAATATCTGCCGTTGCATAAGTCTCCGTCAGTGTCGCAGGCAGAAAACTACCTGTGCCAACCATATCCAATGGAGCCCTCGCTGCCGCCATAATTTGGCATTTCTGCGGATCAAAGCCAGAGGACGCCACAATCATCGCATCCTTATAACCGGCATTATCCAAAGCCAGTCGGGTGTGAATGATCGAGGCAACCGAGACCCCTTTACCAAACAATATGCGCCGCACTTTATCGACGAGAATATTACCGGGATCCATTTGGAACGCCCTACCCCCCAGCACTTGCTCCACGATGCTATATTCGCCAAGAACTTTCAGCCAATGACCAACCACATCAACTGACTTTTCGTAATCCAAGCCTTCAGCAAATCGTCCGCCATGTGTATCCAAGCGGACGCCAAAACTTTTGCCTTCATTTTGCAATTTGGCCTCGCCATAAAACCATTTGGCACAGCGAAGTGAATCTTTAATTTCCTCACCCGTGTAATCCACCAGCGCAATTAGAGATTTTGCATCTCGCAATGTCTCAGAAAACATTTTCATGGCAAGTAAAACATCGCCACCCGCATAACCAACCAGCGCATGGGGCATGGTGCCCATGCCGTGCGCCGCACCAAAAAATGGCGATGTTAAATCTTGGCTAGAACCTACAAAACCCTTCACCGAAGCGTCGGCGCGCTTGGCTGCAAGGCTCCCCACCATGGCGCCATAAGCGGCAAGAATATTCATCTCAGCACCCGAACCGTGCCGCGCATGCATATCCATAAATGATGCATTGGGAATAGCGCGGCACATTTCATAAGCGTTGTTGGCGCTCACACAGGGAAAGCCCGTTTTTTGCAAAAGCAGTGTTTCAATCTCGGAAAGCTTCTTCATGCTCCCAGTGATTTCCATAAGCTTATGCTCGGAAGGCACCACTTCACCTTCATCTACAAAACGTTTCACAGTGGCATCGGGCACGAAACGATTAACCAGGCGTATTGCTGGCTCTAACGCCGCCACAACACGCCGCCGCATAAACACCGCAAATGTCACGGTCTGGTCGCCGTGCGCATCAACAATGCGAGCGGTATTGGTGAAATATTTATCGGTCTGCGCGGCCACAGGCCCCGCTGCGTGGACCATATCAATAAGGCGATCCAGAATGGTCGCATGGGCTGGATCAAGCATTAGATATTCACGCCCTTCACGGCAGCGTCAGTTCCAAGTCGAAGCAAATCCACGTCAACTGATGCAGCCAAGAACCTAAAACCCAAACCAATATAAGTATTCATAATTTCCGGTGTGCCCGCAAATGCTCCAGCAACCAAATTATTGCGCTTGCAAGCCGCAGCAACTTTTTCCATCGCGGCTAAAGTTGCGGCGCTCAATCGGTTCAATTCTGCGCCATTTGAAAGTGCAATTGAAAGATCACTTGGCCCCACAAACAACCCATCCAGGCCCGGCACTGAAGCAATATCATCCAGAGCGTCCAAGGCTTCACGGGTTTCAATCATCGCAAAAACCAGGGTGGTGGAATTGGCAACTTTCAAATATTCAGCGGGCGTCACTTTGGCCGCCTGAACCATGGCATAACCACCCCAGCTGCGTTGCCCCATCGGCGGATATTTTGCGGCTTTGACGAGAGCTTCAGCCTGTGCTTTCGAATTCACCATGGGCGCTATCACAATGGATGCACCACAATCAAAAGCTTGACCAATTAACCCTGGGTCATTCCACAACACGCGAACTATTGCAGGTTTGCCAGCACCGTTAATCGCGGCCACCATGGCAGCGGCATCAGCAAAATCAATCAACCCATGCTGCAAATCAAGCGTCACACCATCCAGCGGAAGCCGTGCAATTTGCCCAGCTAAATGCAAACCGGGCATAGACATCCACGAGAATAAGAAAGGTTTGCCATCATGCAGCCGCTCGCGCAAACCAGCCATAATTAACCGGCCTGAACTTGAGAAATTGCTGTCGCCATCAATTCTGCCATTGCAGCGCGAATTTCAGTTTCAGACATGGAAATCTTCTTGGCCGCAAAATCCGCCACCAATTTACGCACCACATCGTCATCGCCGGTTTCTTCAAAATCTGCCATCACCACATCTTTGGCATAGGTTTCAGCCGCAGCACCTGAAATCCCAAGTTTTCCGGCGGCCCACGCGCCTAAAAGCTTGTTGCGCCTCGCTGTGGCTTTAAATTGCATGGCTTCATCGTGGGCAAACTTGTTCTCAAACCCGGCTTCGCGCTTATCAAATGTGGTCACCAGCATCACTCCAAATCAAAATCATTACAATCAGATAGCCATGCGCCCATAGCAAATCAACCATTTCAACACCATATAGACGTTGTGCAGCGCAGCATTAATCGCTAAGAGGCAGCAAATTATCCACACGGGGCAAGTTCCGCTATGGGAATGCCGCCGCCGTGCTAAACAGGTGACTGAGTTAGGGTGTCGATGAGGATTCTCTCCATGAACAGCAGGCGAACCCGCATATATGAAGGCAAGGCCAAGATTCTCTATGAGGGTCCAGAGCCGGGCACGGTTATTGTCCATTTCAAGGATGATGCCACCGCCTTCAATGCGGAAAAAAAGGCCGTTATTGACGGCAAAGGTGTGCTCAACCAGCGCATTAGCGAATATTTGTTCACACGGTTGAACGAAATCGGCATTCCCACCCATTTCATCCGCAGCCTTAATATGCGTGAGCAATTGGTGCGCGAAGTTGAAATCATTCCGCTGGAAGTGGTGGTGCGCAATGTCGCCGCAGGCTCGCTGGCCAAAAAACTTGGCCTCGAAGAAGGCCATGTTTTGCCGCGCTCCATCATCGAATTTTATTACAAGAACGATGCCTTGGGTGATCCCATGGTGAGCGAAGAACACATCACCTCTTTCGGTTGGGCAACACCCATGGAAATAGATGACATGATGCACATGGCCATCCGCATCAATGATTTTATGACAGGCCTGTTCTTGGGCATCGGCATTAAACTGGTCGATTTCAAAATTGAATTTGGCCGGCTGTTTGAAAATGACATGATGCGCATTGTTCTGGCCGATGAAATCAGCCCTGACTCATGCCGCCTGTGGGACACAAAAACCAACGACAAGATGGATAAAGATCGTTTCCGCCGCGATATGGGCGGCTTGGTTGAAGCCTACCATGAAGTGGCCCGGCGCTTAGGCATTATACAGCCTAATGAACAGCCAGAACGCAGCAAACCAAAATTGGTGAAAACGGATTGACAAATCTCTACCCTTCTCCCCTCGAGGGAGAAGGTGGCGCAGCGCGCCGGATGAGGGGGCTGCCGGCAGCAGGACTCGCATCTACCAACCCCTCACCCGCCCTTCGGGCAGCCTCTCCCTCAAGGGGAGAGGGAAAAATGTGGAAATTGTTATGAAAGCCAAAATCAAAGTCACCCTCAAAAACGGTGTCCTCGACCCCCAAGGCAAAGCCATCGAAGGCGCATTGGGTTCTCTCGGCTTTGGTGGCGTAAACGGCGTGCGCCAAGGCAAATTCTTTGAAATCGATTTGGCCGAAACAGATAAAGCAAAAGCCGAAGCCGCCATCAAACAAATGTGCGAAAAGCTGATTGCCAATACTGTGATTGAAAACTACGAGATTGAGTTAGGTTAACGAGAGCGGATTTGGTTAACTCAATCATTGGACTGCCTCATCAATTTAATGAAAAGTCTTGAAGAAAACCGAATCAAGTAAACAAAAACACTCCCAAAAATCAAAAAAATCAAAAAATCGGAACCATAAGATTTACCAACAGTGCTGCGTAAGGTTACATTTGTCTCAGAAATCATTGAGTATTTTATATCCAATTTATCACCAGATTTGAGCGAATTAATTTCGGTTTTTGGCACTTTAAATTTTGCTTTAACCTCGTTACCGCTTTGGTTGATAAAATGGATTCCAATTTCTAGCATTGGCACCATAATCCATCTTTGCGAGCTAAACTGACTCATTTTAACTGGATCATTACAAAAAATATCGTGATCAACCACAACTTCTCTTCTACGGGGCCTACTTATTCTAAATCGACAAACATCCGTTGTTTGATCGACTGTGCTGGTAGCATTTCGCCACCAAGAAAATTGGCTATAGTCACGAAGGGCCAACCCACCAAAAGTCAAAGCGCACGTAAAACAGATAACCAAACCATAAAAACAATAAGCCAATATTTGCCATTCACTGGGTTGATACCCAGTTGAGTTGTTTTTTTGGTTACGCTCCGAGAGGTCCATGGTTTCCACTGGCTCTATCAAATTCAATATTGTAAACCACAATACATAAACACGGAACCAATGCCATGAAATCCGCCGTCATCACCTTCCCCGGCATCAATCGCGAACGCGATATGATGCTTGCCCTTGAAGCCACCACTGGCCACAAGGCCATTTCGGTTTGGCATACTGAGGCAACCCTGCCTGATGTTGATTTGGTTGTTGTGCCCGGTGGGTTTTCTTATGGTGATTATCTCCGCTGTGGTGCCATCGCGGCTCGTTCACCCATTATGCAAGATATTCGCGCCAAGGCCCTGAAAGGACTCAAGGTTCTGGGTGTGTGCAATGGCTTTCAAATCATTACCGAAGCAGGCCTCTTGCCCGGCGTTCTGGTGCGCAACGCGGCTCTTAAATTCGTCTGTCGCGAAGTGAAATTAGAGATTGAAAACAACCAAACTTTCTTCACGAACAAAATGGCCAAAGGCCAGATTGTTTCCTGCCCTGTTGCCCATGGCGAAGGCAATTATTTATGTGACGCAGAAACACTACAAGCCCTCGAAGGTGAAGGCCGCGTTGTGTTCCGATATGCTGAGGGCACAAATCCTAATGGGGCAACAAATGACATTGCAGGAATTGTCTCAGCCTCAGGCAATGTCATCGGCATGATGCCTCATCCCGAAAACATGATCGAAGCGATCCATGGCAAAATGGATTGCAGGCCCTTGTTTGAAGGGCTTTTGGCCGCTTAACCGCATTTCAAGGTTCCCTCGTTAAGTTCGCATCTGAACTTCAGAACAGGGAACTGAAAATGCAATTGACCGCAGCGCAATCAACACTCAGAACCTTCAACCTTGCCGAATTCAAGCAATGGGCATTTCCACATTGGTTATTATGGTCTGCCGTTCTTGCACTTTTCGCAGTGAACAGTCTCTGGTTGGGTCTCAGTGCCCGCATTTCCATCGAACCAAACTGGATGACCGGCAACGCTATTCTCACTGTTGCGGCTTTTGCAATCATCTCTTTTCGAATGCTGAAGCCTGATAAATTTGATTGGTTCTTGCACCGTCTGTGGTCGATCCTTTTATACGTATTGTTGTCAGCTCTCCTCATGCGTAATTTACAGGTACTCAACCACCTCACCATGTCCACCAACATGCCTATGGCCGATGATCGGCTGATGGCGTGGGATGTGGCGCTAGGCTTTGATTGGCTAGCCTATTCAAAGTGGCTCACAGCTTCGCCGCTGGTCACCGAAATTCTATTTTTCGCCTATAATCAAATCACATTCAGTGGCCTCGCCGCTTTGGCCGTCACTTTGATTATATTAAATGATCGCCGCCGCGCGCTGGAAATTATTTATCTCGTGGTGGTCACCGCCATTGTCTGCATTGTCATGGCCACAGCATTCCCAGCCAAAGCCACCATGGCCCTGCTCGGTGATCAAGAGCTGCTCACCCGCCTGCAAATTGGCACGGGCGTTCTGCATGTCGATCAACTCTTGGCCCTGCGCGGCAATGGCCCAGTGCTCTTGCGGCCCGATGATATGCAAGGCCTTGTGTCTTTTCCCTCGTTCCACACCTGCATGGCCTTGATCATTGCATGGTGCAGCCGTGGTTGGTGGTATTCAACTGTAATTGGCATTGCAATTGGCGCAGCTATAATAGCAGGTACACCCATTTTTGGAGGGCATTATTTGGTCGATGTGTTAGGCGGAATGGCCGTCACAGCGGGCGCAATTTACGTCTGGCGCACCAAAATTGAACGCCACATTTCAAACCACATCGCCGACACTCAGCCAAATTCATTTCCGTTGCCAAAAGCGCTGAAACGAATACTAAACGCGGGCTGAAATAAGCATTAAGTGCGAAATATTCTCTTCATTGAAAACAAACTAAAACACTTGGAAATTGCACGAATTAACCATTGTGCAATCTCCCACCGTTAAAAACGACCACATTGCGGGGGCAATAACATCGAGCCGGGAGAATTCCGTGTTAAAAACCCTATTTGGCCGCAATGCCAGCGAAGACGAACGATTGCAGGAATTGCGCAAGCTGAACGAGGCCTTACACCTTCGTGCAAGAAAATACGTTGATGACCACGAACTCCACACAACAAAAGCACCGTCCAAAAAACACGAATAAGCATTTGTGAATCTCTGCTCACAACGCTAAACGGCGAGCATGATGAAACACGCCGCCGAACCCGCAATCACCCCAGAAATTGTTAAAGCCCACGGCCTGAAGCCCGATGAATATCAGCGCTTTCTAGACCTGCTAGGCCGCACCCCAACCATGACCGAACTTGGCATTTGTTCGGCCATGTGGAACGAGCATTGTTCTTATAAATCATCGAAGAAACATCTGAAAAAGCTGCCCACCACAGGTGAGCGCGTTTTGATCGGCCCCGGCGAAAATGCAGGCGTGATTGATATTGATGACGGCCAAGCCATCATCTTCAAAATGGAAAGCCACAACCATCCAAGTTTCATTGAACCTTATCAGGGTTCAGCTACCGGTGTGGGAGGCATACTGCGCGATGTGTTCACTATGGGGGCTCGTCCCATTGCAGCACTGAATGCACTGCGTTTCGGCTCACCTGATCATCCCAAAACCCGCCATCTCGTTTCGGGCGTTGTGGCGGGCGTGGGCGGCTATGGAAATTCATTTGGGGTTCCCACCATCGGCGGCGAAGTGAATTTTCACGAAAGCTATAATGGCAACATTCTGGTCAACGCCATGGCCGTTGGCATTGCCGACACCGATAAAATTTTCCTGTCCAAAGCCAAAGGTGTGGGCCTGCCTGTGGTTTACCTTGGCGCAAAAACGGGCCGTGATGGCATCCACGGCGCCACCATGGCGAGTGCAGAATTTGACAACAAGGCCGATGAAAAACGCCCCACCGTGCAAGTGGGCGACCCCTTCACAGAAAAATGCCTGCTCGAAGCCTGCTTGGAATTGATGGCCTCAGGTGCCGTCATCGCCATTCAAGATATGGGCGCTGCGGGCCTCACATCGTCAGCAGTTGAAATGGGTGCGAAAGGCGATCTCGGCATCGAGCTTGACCTAGATATGGTGCCATGCCGCGAAGAAAATATGAGCGCCTACGAAATGATGCTGTCTGAATCCCAAGAGCGGATGCTGATGGTGCTGCGGCCGGAACTCGAAAAACAAGCCGAAGCCATTTTCCACAAATGGGGCTTGGATTTTGCCATAATCGGCAAGACAACCAACACCTTGCGCTTTATTATTAAACATCAAGGTGAAGTGAAAGCTGATTTGCCGATCAAGCAAATGGGGGATGAAGCGCCGGAATATGACCGCCCATGGGTCGAACCAAAAAAGCTCGCTCTGCTCACCAATGTGCCAGCGCCTGCCGACCTGAAAGCTGCCATTATCAAAATCATCGGCAGCCCCGATATGTGCTCGAGGCGTTGGGTTTGGGAACAATATGACTCGCTCATCGGCAGCAACACCGCCCAAATTCCCGGCGGCGATGCAGGCGTGGTGCGCGTTGGCTACAATAAAGCAATTGCTGTTTCAACCGATGTGACACCGCGCTATGTACAGGCCGATCCCTATGAGGGCGGCAAGCAAGCCGTGGCCGAAACCTGGCGCAATCTCACGTGTGTGGGTGCTGAACCCATCGCCATTACGGATAATCTCAATTTCGGCAATCCAGAAAAGCCCGAAATCATGGGGCAGATTGTGTTTGCGTTGAGGGGCATCGACGCTGCGTGCCGCGCACTGGATTACCCAGTCGTCTCCGGCAACGTTTCGCTCTATAACGAAACCAATGGCAAAGCCATTTTGCCCACCCCCGCCATCGGCGGTGTCGGCCTGCTCAAGGATTTGAGCAAAATGACCACCAAGCATTTCAAATCCGTAGGCGATGCCATTTTGCTAGTCGGTGGTCATGGCACACATTTGGGCCAATCCATTTATTTAAGAGAAATTCTGGGCCGCGAAGAAGGCGCGCCCCCGCCAGTGGATTTAGCCACAGAAAAGAAAAACGGCGACTTCGTGCGAAACTTGATCAACCACAGCCAAGTGACTGCAGTACATGACATTTCTGACGGCGGCTTGGTAACGACAGTGATCGAAATGGCCTTGCCCACTTCGCTCGGTGCCACCATCGATGCTTTGAGCCACGAGCATCTCTTCAGCGAAGATCAAGCGCGTTATGTACTCACCTGCAAACACACCGAAGCCGCAAAAATCATCACCCAAGCCCACGTGGCAGGGGTCGATATTATCCGCATTGGAACCGTCACAACCGATCCAACCCTTGCCATCGGCAAAACCGAAATCGCCGTGGCAGAGTTGCGCACCTCTCATGAAGGCTGGTTCCCGAATTATATGGCGAGTTAACTCTCATCCTTCTCCACGAAGTGGGGAAGGTGGATTGCGCGGTTTTGCGCAAGACGGATGGGGCGGTGGCAGCAAAACTCCACTCCGACCACCCCATCCGTCTCGCGCCAAGAAAGAGGCGCGATCCACCTTCCCCACGCTTACGCGCGAAGAAGGATGAAGAACCTCAATTCGCAGCACCATCACCCCAGCATCACCACCCGCGTGCCGCCTGCACTTGCGAGCACAAATGCACCACATCCACATTCAACATGCCAATACATCCGCCTTCTCCCGTCCTTCTGAGGATGGGAGAAGGTCCCGACAGGGGGATGAGGGCTCTATACTTTTCTCGCTTTTCGGGTCGGCACCCTTCTCATTTGCATCCCAATCTTGCTGTCCCCTGAAAATCCGCACTTTTCGTAAAACCCTGCGGCCCCCGCCTCAACACCTGTCAGCAGCATAATCTTATAAGCGCCAGCCGCCCAAGCCGCTTCAACCACTGCGGCCATCACAACGCGACCAAAACCCTGCCTTTGAAACGCCGCAAGAGTCACAACATTTTCAACCAAACCATAAGCCATTCTCACCCCACCCAAGTTCGGTAAAATGTGCAAAGTCGCCATTGAGATAATTCTGTCCTGCACCTCTACGCCAAACATTTGCGTTCCCGCAAAATCCAGAGTGTGCAGAAATTGCCTGTCATCTTTAAGCATAGACTCGCCAGTAAGCTCAGCATAAAGCACTGCCACGCCATTAAAATCACTGGCATTCAAACGACGAATACTCACCCCAGCATCACCACCCGTGTGCCCACCTGCACTTGGGCGTACAAATGCACCACATCCACATTCAGCAAGCTGATGCAGCCGGCTGTGGCTTTTTTGCCAATCCACTCCGGCTTGGCCCCACCGTGAATGCGGTTCACAGTGTCCACCTCGCCTTTATATAAATACATGGCCCGCGCGCCGAGGGGATTGTCCGGCCCGCCGGGCATTCCATCTTTCCATTTAATCAATGAAGGAATTTGCTCCAGATGGTAAGGTGCTGGCACCCACACAGGCCATTCTGCCATACGGTTTATTGTCACTTCTCCCACCCAGGCATGGGTGGCTTTACCCACCGAAACCCCATAACGTGTGGCCTTGCCGCCACCGAGAATATGATAAAGAAAACACTTATGCGGATCGATCACAATGGTGCCAGCAGGCTCCGAAGTTTCATAGTCTATGCCACGCATTCGGAACGGATACTCAACGTCCTGCTCTTGTTTCATGTTAATCGGAAATTGTTCAGCTATTGCGGCCTTTGACAAAAACCCAGTGGCGATCATTGAGCTTATAAATGCACGGCGGGAAATTGACATATATTCATCCGTTTTCGTTTGTAGACCAAACATTATCTCGAAAGCCACATCAGATCAACGGCGCACTGGTAATTTCTAATGCACTGTCCTATTTAAGACTTATAGAAAAGGATGCTCCACATGGCCATGACTGCCCCCGAAATTGAAACGTTTATCAAAGACGCCCTGCCCGATGCTGTGATCGAAATCAAAGACCTTGCAGGCGATGGCAATCATTATTCTGCGACTGTGGCTTCATCTTCCTTCAAAGGGAAATCCCGGGTGCAGCAGCACCAAATGGTCTATGCTGCACTCAAAGGAAACATGGGCGGCGTGCTGCATGCGCTGGCTCTCACCACAACAGTTCTGGAGAACTAACATGACCGACATTCACAACCAAATCGACACCACCGTAAAAAACAATGACGTTGTGCTTTTTATGAAGGGCAACACCGACATGCCACAATGCGGCTTCTCTGGTCGTTCCGTGCAAATTTTGCAGCACCTTGGTGTGCCGTTCAAAGATGTGAACGTTCTGGCCAACGATGAAATTCGCCAAGGCATTAAAGATTACACCAACTGGCCCACAGTGCCTCAGCTTTATGTGAAGGGCGAATTTGTCGGCGGTGCTGATATAATGATGGAAATGTATCAATCCGGTGAGTTGAAGCAGCTGATGGAAGAAAAGGGCGTGGTCGCAGCGTAATGCTCACGCTGTATTATTCACCCCACTCCTGTTCGCTCGCACCCTACATTGCACTTGAAGAAGCGGGTGCCACTTTCACGCCTTATCGCATGAACTTTGCCGCGGGCGAGCAAAACGGTGATGCCTTCAAAAAACTAAACCCGAAAGGCCGTGTGCCAACTTTGGCAACCGACCATGGCGTGCTCAGCGAGAATGTTGCGATTCTCACTTACATTGCTCAAATATTTCCAGCTGCGAATCTAGCGCCCACTGATCTTTTTCAGCTCGCGCAAATGCAAGCCTTTAACGCCTACCTTTCATCAACGGTTCATCCCAACCATTCGCACCGGGGCCGCGGATATCGCTGGTCAGATGATCCCGCGGTGCAAGAAGCTTTGAAAATAAAAGTCCCACAAAACATGCGGGATTGCTTCACCATCATTGAAAACGAATATCTCAAAGGCCCATGGGTTTTTGGCAATCAGTTCACGGTCGCTGATGCTTATCTCTTCACCATTACAAATTGGATGGAAGCTGATGGTGTGGATATCAACACGTTCCCCAAAATATTGGCCCACCGCATCGCCATGAACGCCCGCCCTGCGGTGGCAAGAGCCGTATCCGCGCATGACAGCTAAGTCGTAGGCGCGGTTGTGCGCCTAGGGCGACATGCTAAATAGCGGGCATGACCAACACCACCCGCGCCATTATCGCTCTTATTTTCACTATCCTTGTTTGGGGCGTGGCTCCCGCATTTGTACGCAGCTTCTCTCTCACCACAGGTCCGGCAGACGCGATGGTCATTCGCATGTGCTTCACAGCATTATCAGCCTTGCCTTTGTTCCTCTATTCCGGCTGGCATATTGATAGATCTGATTTCGTCAAGCTCTTCGTCGTCGCCGTCATCGGTATGTTTGGCTATTTTCTGGGTTCCATTTTTGGCTACGCCTATGTGCCCGCAGGTTTCGGCAGTATGATCATCGCTGTGCAGCCCCTTTTGATTGCCTTGATTGCGGCAATGATTGGCGCAGACAAGTTAACGCTCCCGAGTGTTATTGGCCTCATCATTTCATTCGTGGGTTCAATATATTTGTTCGCAGGCAACATGGGCGGCGACATGAAATTTAACGATATGCTGCTGGGTGGAGCGCTGTTGCTGGGTTGCGATATTGCTTGGGCCATTTACGTCATTTTCAGCAAGCCGCTGTTGCGCAAATATGGTACATTTAAAATCACCGCTTGGACGCTGCTGCTCTGCGCTCCGCCCTCATTAGCATTTATTTCAGGTTCCACATTATCCACAGCACTTTCACTCGATGGTCAAGCCTTCTTCTCGCTGTTCTTCCTATCGGTTATCGGCACCGTCGTTTGCGTGGTCACATGGAACTTCGCTGTGCCCTATCTCAGCTCCACCACCATGGGGGCTTCACTTTATTTAATCCCTGTGCTGGCCGTTCTTTCAGGCTGGGCAGTGCTTCATGAGAAAGTCTCAGGCTCAACTTTGATTGCAGGTTTGATTATTCTTGCGGGCGTAGCGGTGGCCGAATTTGGAAGTTCGCAAAAACAGACGTAACATACCCAAACAGAAGAATTGGGAATCATATGCCGGATTTGGGAACATTGCTGACTGAAATATCTAAAGAAATGTCAGCCCTCACCGAACGTGGCAAGGTGGCAGATTACATTCCCGAACTATCGAACGTTGATCCCGCAGGCTTTGCCATGGTCGTCGCCACCAATGATGGCGCTGTCCACAGTGTGGGCCAAATTCAGCAACTATTTTCCATCCAAAGTGTATCCAAAGTTTTCACATTGACATTGGCCTTAGGCATTCACGGCAATGCGATTTGGAAACGTGTTGGCCGCGAGCCATCAGGCAGCGCTTTCAATTCAATTGTTTTGTTGGAACATGAAAAAGGCATTCCTCGAAATCCCTTCATCAATGCAGGCGCAATTGCAATAACAGACATGGTGACAGCAGGCCATGAACCGCGCGAAACCATCGGAGAGATTTTGCGGTTTATCCAATTCCTGAGTGGCGACGAAACTATTGTAATCGACCATGCTGTTGCAAAATCAGAAACAGTTACAGGCCACCGCAATTATGCCTTGGCCCACTATATGAAATCATATGGCAATCTGAAGGGTGAAGTCGACAAAACACTGGGCGTCTATTTCCATCAATGCGCCATTGCCATGAACTGCACACAGCTTGCGATGGCTGGCCGATTTTTGGCGCAAGGCGGGCAACACCCCGATACCGGACATCAGGTTATTTCCGCAGAACGCGCCAGACGGGTTAACGCGATAATGCTAACCTGCGGCCATTATGATGGCTCTGGTGATTTTGCCTTCCGCGTTGGATTGCCAGCAAAAAGTGGTGTTGGTGGTGGCATTCTTGCCATTGTTCCGGGTGTTGCCTCTATCGCCGTCTGGTCACCGGGGCTTAATGAATATGGCAATTCATTAATTGGCACGCTGGCCTTAGAACGGCTGGCTGATGCCATGGGGTGGTCGGTGTTTAATCCACAAGGCTGACGAAAAGTCAGTCATTGTAACACTCAATAATGCGGCGGCTTTTGGTTCGCAGGTGCACTGCCCACATCAATCGACTGCATCTCTTCACCTAACCTGCGCAATTGAAAATCAAGGGTTTCCATCTTGCGCCATTGGGCGGTGATCACATCATTCAACTCACCAATGATTTTCTCTTGGTGCGCCATGCGCGTTTCTAAATCATCAATGCGGCTGGCAACATCGCTCATAGCATTCTCCAAATAAAAAGGGCTCGCATCGCTGCAAGCCCCAATAACGATAATCGGTATCGCAAATTAACGCGAATAGAATTCCACAACCAAAGCGGGCTGCATTTGCACAGGGTATGGAACGTCCGTGAGCGATGGGACGCGGGTCAACTTCACACTCCCGGCTTTCGCATCAAATTCAACGTAGTCTGGAATGTCGCGTTCGGCAGTGGCTTGCGCTTCCTGAACGGCAACCATTTCTTTGCCCTTGGTGGTCAGTTCAACCACATCGCCAACTTTGAGGCGCATGGATGGAATGGTGCAACGCTTGCCGTTCACACGAAGATGGCCGTGCGAAACGAGCTGACGCGCAGCAAACACAGTAATGGCAAACTTGCCACGATACACCAGCGCATCCACGCGGCGTTCGAGCAAACCAATCAGGTTTTCTGAGCTATCGCCCTTCATGCGCAATGCTTCACCATAAGCAGCGCGGAATTGCTTTTCGCTGATGTTGCCATAATAGGCCTTCAGCTTTTGCTTGGCGCGCAGCTGCGTGCCGAAATCAGAAATCTTGCCCTTGCGGCGTTGACCATGTTGGCCAGGGCCATATTCGCGCTTGTTAACAGGAGACTTTGGGCGGCCCCAAATATTCTCACCCATGCGGCGGTCAATTTTATACTTGGCGTCTAAACGCTTTGTCATTTGCTCTATCCTATTTTACGGTTGCCGCAGAATTGACCAGAAAAGTCGAACAACTTTCCTGTAATTCCCAAGCGAATTAACCCACCTTCCTAGACACCAGTTTCCCAGCCGACAGACGCGGAGTGCGCGTCACAGGTAAGCAAAAACAGGGCGAACGCCCTGTTGATGGCTGCGTGTTAGGGGAAGTGGGAGGGGATGTCAAATCGCAAAGCACGTCTTGATTATTGTAGCACTCAGTGCTATATAAAAGAATGCGCAGTTACAAAACAGCTTGGTTTACAAAAGCAGCCAGAAAGGCCCGCATTTCAGACCAAGAGCTTGATAAAGCCATAGCACAAGTTGCTCTCGGTCAAGCAGATGATTTGGGCGGTGGTGTTTTTAAGAGGCGACTGAACAAAAACGAACATCGCACAATTATATTGTCCAAAGCCGAAGATTTTTGGGTTTATGAATATGTATTCGCCAAAAAAGATCGAGACAATATAGACGAAGCCGAATTGAAAGCTTTTCGAGCGCTGGCCAAGACCTATGCAACATTAACTGAGCGACAAATTGCAGCGCTAATGGAAAACAAAGATTGGATCGAGATTATAAGGGAGACCACAAAATGAAAAAGAAAACCTACAAAAGTTATGCCTTCGAAGCTATTCACGCTTCTGCACACGCATTGCTCAAAGTTGGAGCTATCGACAAAGCTACCATGCGCAACTTTGATGAAACTTGCGTGAGCAACACCCCAGAATTTTCACCTCGTGAAATTCAAAAACTGCGGAAAGCGAACAACGTCAGCCAGCCCGTCTTCGCTCGTTATCTCAACACGAGTGAGTCAACAATAGAAAAATGGGAAACTGGAGCCAAACGCCCCAGCGGCATGGCACTCAAATTGTTGACCATTGTGCAGAAACACGGGTTAGAGGTTTTGGTTTAATAATTCTCCCAGTCACCCTTCCTTCACCGAAACGGAGCTTTCTTTGCGTGCTGCTCCGTCGCAATCGCATTGGCTTGAGCGAAGGTGAATGCACCTCCGAACAAGGCGCGGCTGGTGATTACACCGGTGATGTTGGGCAGAAACGACAATGTTGAAATATCATCCAAGCTTTTGACTACACCACTCACAATCACGGGTGTTCTTACTTTTGCTGCAAGGCTTGCCGCATGCGCCATGGTGCTGTCTGGGTAATCTTCATCGCGGTCTATATCCGTAAACACAATTGCTGCCAAAGCCACATCTTTGAACTGTTGGGCAAATTCAGTCGGTGTGAAAGTGGTCGTTGTTGTCCAGCCATCCACCACCACAAAGCCGCCACGCGCATCAATGCTCACCACAACAGCGTCGGGATAAGCGGTGGCCGCTACCTTCACAAAATGCGGATATTTAACCGCCGCCGTTGCAATCACCACGCGGCTTGCACCCACATCCATCCAACTATGAACTTTTTCAATCGATCTAATCGCCCCACCCACCTGAACCGAGCAGCCCACCGTGCGGATAATTTCTTTGATCAGATCAGTGTTGTCACCATCGTTAAACACCGCATCAAGATCAACAACATGCAGCCACTCGGCTCCTTGCGCGGCAAGATCATGGGCAGCTTCCACCGGGTCCACATCATAAATCAGCGGGCTATCAATCCGGTTGCGGATCAAATTGACGAGCCTGCCTTTGCGCAATTCCAGATCAGGATAAATAATCATGAGTGCACTCCCTGCCTTGCTGGCGAGTAGAGCTTGCTCTCAAACATCAAACTTGAAAAGAGGGATTAGACGGGCAAATCCAAAACCTCATGGCGCGGGAAACCCATGGTGCCATAAGCCGTCAGCGTTTCCGAAGCTTCGCCCCGTGCCGAGGTTAGAATCACTGTGCCATGTGCGGGCACATCTTCAATCTCGCCATGAACAGGAGTCTCTTCCGCCACGTCTGCAACGCGCCGTGCAATTGCTGATGATGGATCGATGTAAATCACCGGCCATGGGGCCACTTCGGCAATTTCATCCGTCAGCAGCGGATAATGCGTGCAGCCCAGCACCACCACATCTGTGCGGCCACCATCGCGTTTCCTGAAAACCGGGGCCACTTCGTCTTTCAGCTCCGCCATATCAACCTTGTGCCCGCGCAATTTCTGCTCAGCAATTTCGGCCAGTCTTGGTGCCCCATGCAGAAACACTTTGCAGTGAAACGCATAGGTGTGAATGAGCGAATGGGTGTATTCGCGGTTCACCGTGCCGGGCGTTGCAAGCACACCAATAATGCCAGATTTAGTTTGCGCTGCAGCGGGTTTGATCGCTGGCACCGTGCCCACGAAGGGCACCTTATACGCATCACGCAAAGCGGCCATGGCAATGGTGGAGGCCGTATTGCAGGCAATCACCACAACATCAGGTTTCGCACGCGCAATGAGAGCGCCCAAAACTTTTACAATGCGTTCGCGAAGTGCATCTTCTTTCCATGCGCCATAGGGAAAGCCCGCATTGTCTGCTGAATAAACCAAATGCGCTTCGGGCATTTGCTTGGCCACAGCGGTTGCCACCGTCAGCCCGCCCATGCCAGAGTCAAACAATAGAATACGTGGTTTACTCACCGTTTCCCTCTTTGCGTCTCACATGCATTCTAGTCAGAGAAGAAATAATGCCGCGTAAAGACTTCACCTCTTGGATGGATAATTGCGCCTTGGCAAACATATTGCGAATATTGCGCATCACAGTGGGGCGCTTTTCAGGCGATTTGAAAAAACCTGCCATGGCCAATTCTTCTTCCAAATGATCATACATGCCATAAAGTATTTCTTTAGACGCAAGCTCGGTGCCCGGCATACGAAGCCCCGGCCCTTCGAGAGCATCCAGTTCTGAAGTGCCCTGCCCCAGTGAGGTGGCCAGCGGCTTGAACCATTCATAACCCACCAGCAGAACTGCCTGCGCAATGTTAAGCGAAGCGTAAGCAGGATTGACAGGTGCTGAAATAATCACATCCGCTTTGGAAATCTCATCATTGGAAAGCCCCCAGCGTTCACGGCCAAACAAAATGCCAATCTTTTCACCAGCAGCAATGCGCCTGTGCATATCAGCCGCCGCCTGCTCCGGCGTCATCACCTCTTTCACCATATCGCGCGGGCGCGCCGTGGTGGCATAGATAAAATTGAATTCGCGCAAACCAACTTCCAGTGAGTCATGGATGGTCATGTGCTCCACTGTCTCAGCAGCGCCCGATGCTGCGCCCACAGCCTTCTCACGGTCCCAGCCTTCACGGGGGGTGATAAGGCGTAAATCCATCAACCCAAAATTCGCCATAGCTCTGGCCGCCATACCGATATTTTCACCCAATTGCGGGTTCACCAACACCACCGAAGGTGAAGGACCAAAGATCATCTCTCGTGTCTTATCAGTGCCTGCCATCAGGTTGGGCCCGTCAACTTCCGCGCATCTCTTAACTTCGGGAACACATAACTCCAGGCGCCCGCCACTATCATGGTGCCAAACCCGCCCACAACTGCGGCCGTCACTGCGCCAAATGCCGCTGCCACAAACCCGGCCCGCGCTTCACCCAATTGATTGGATGCACCGATAAACACATTATTCACAGCATTCACGCGGCCCCGCACGGCATCAGGAATCCACAGCTGCATCAAAGTCTCGCGAACATAAACGCTGATCATGTCAAACGCGCCATAAAGCGCCAATGCTAAAATGGAAAGCCATGGCCAGATGGAATAGCCAAACACCACAATTACCAAGCCAGATAGGCCAACAGTCACAAACAATATTTTGCCTGCATGATCTCTAATGCCGAATTTGGATAACCATAACCCAACTGCAATGGCCCCAACGCCCGGAGCCGAGCGCAACAGCCCGAGACCAGTAGAATTAAGATGCAAAATGTCGGATGCATAAATCGGCATGAGAGCAACCGCCCCACCTAACAACACTGCAAATAAATCCAATGAGATCGCGCCCAAAACAATGGGTTCACTGAGAATAAAAGCAAAACCCGCAAGCATAGTTTTTAACCCGCCCTCGCTTTGTTCATTCTTGTGCTGGTCCACACGACCCATCAGTATTAATGCGACAACACCAACGCCCAACAGAAGAACTGAAACGGCATAGGGCACCACCGCACCAAATCCAAAAAGCAAGCCGCCAATAACAGGACCCGTGATCGACGATGTTTGCCATGCCACTGAGTTTAGCGAAATGGCATGGGGCAAAGCCTCCTTCGACAGAAGATTAGGCACAATCGCTGAAGCTGCCGGATTGCCGAATGCCGAAGCCACGCCCAGCAATGCAAGATAGACAAACACTGGCCAAACCTGAGTTTGCGTGCCCATTGAAAAAAGCACCAGTCCCATGGCGGCCAGCGCTTCCAATGCAAAGCAGGCAATCGAAACCCAGCGCCGATCATAATGATCCGCCACATATCCAGAAGGCAGAACCAACAACAAAACCGGCAAAAACACCGCAAGTCCAACATAGGCCAAATAAATCGCTTGATGCGTAATCGCATAGATCTGCCAACCAATCGCAGTCGAAACAATTTGCAGAGCAAAACTGTGGCCAACCCGACTTATAAAATATTTCAGATAGGCTGGATAGTGAAAGGCATTGCTTGAGGGCGTGGATTCTATGGTCATAAGGTATCCCTGCCATGCACCCAGCCTCCTGTCAAAGCACCTTTCCCTATCCCCGCACCCCTGCTATAGCCCCGTCAATATTTTTGCATATCAAGAGGCGCAGTCTATGACCAAAATTAAAGTTGCAAACCCAGTAGTCGAACTCGACGGCGATGAGATGACGCGCATCATCTGGGATTTGATCAAGCAGAAGCTGATTTTGCCTTACCTTGATATTGATCTGAAATATTACGACTTGGGCATGGAGCACCGTGATGCAACGGATGATAAAGTCACCGTCGATGCCGCCAATGCCATCAAGCTCTATGGTGTAGGCGTGAAATGCGCCACCATCACGCCAGATGAAGCGCGCGTTAAGGAATTCGGCCTCAAACAAATGTGGAAGTCGCCCAATGGCACCATCCGCAACATTTTGGGCGGCTGCATTTTCCGTGAACCCATCATCTGCCAAAACGTGCCGCGTCTTGTGCCCGGTTGGACCAAGCCAATTATCATTGGCCGCCATGCTTATGGTGATCAATATCGCGCAACTGACTTTCTGTTCCCCGGCAAAGGCACGCTCACCATGAAATTCGTGGGTGATGATGGCGCTGTAATTGAGCGCGAAGTGTTCAAGGCCCCCAGCGCCGGTGTGGCCTTGGCCATGTATAATTTGGAAGACTCGATTACTGAATTTGCCCGCGCCTCTTTGAACTATGGATTACAACGCAAATTGCCGGTTTATTTTTCTTCTAAAAATACAATTTTGAAAGCCTACGACGGCAGGTTCAAAGATATTTTCCAAGCCGTCTATGAAGCAGAATTTAAAGCTGATTACGAAAAGGCGGGCATCACCTATGAGCATCGTTTGATTGATGACATGGTGGCAAGCGCCATGAAATGGACCGGCGGCTATATCTGGGCCTGCAAAAATTATGATGGAGATGTGCAGTCAGATCTGGTTGCCCAAGGTTATGGATCACTCGGCCTAATGACGTCTGTGCTACTCACACCCGATGGTAAAACCGTAGAGGCCGAAGCCGCCCATGGCACAGTCACGCGCCACTACCGTTTGCACCAACAGGGCAAATCCACATCCACCAATTCCACTGCATCAATCTATGCATGGACTGGCGGCCTAAAACACCGCGCCAAGCTTGATAACAACGACGCCTTGTTAAACTTTGCCAACACCTTGGAACACGTTACAGTGGCCACCATTGAACAAGGCAAAATGACCAAAGATCTCGCAGTTCTAGTCGGGCCTGATCAACGTTGGCTCACCACTGAAGGCTTTATCGATGCCGTTGACGCCAATTTGCAAAAGGCAATGGCTTGATTCTACGCACATTCCCGGTCCAGCACGTCAAGCAATTTTGCTGGATCGGTCGGCTTGCCAAACACACCTAACGCACCTTGGTCTTGGGCTTTGTCCAACAGTGCATCTGAACTATAGCCTGTCATAAAATATATCCGCGCCTGTGGATTGAGCGCCCGAATTTCAAGAAAACTTTCAATGCCGTTCATATTTGGCATCATCACATCAAAAAATCCAAGATCAACTTGGTTGGTCTTAAAAGCCTCCACCGCTTGCAGCCCGTCATAGGCAACAATCACTTTGTGGTTTTCTGAACTGAAAAGTTCAGCCAGCGCGTCGGCATTTTCAGTGTCATCATCAACAACCAAAATATTCAAAATCTTCGCCACGATAATTTCCTTTAAATTGCCAATGTTTCAAGCCGAGCCAAAAGATCAAGCGGGTCAAACGGCTTATTCAAAATTCCCGTCACCCACAAATCATTCAAAGCATCATAGCCTTCAGTGGTTGTGAGCCGAGACGGCGTCACAATAATAGTGGGCGGCAAATGCGAGGCTTTCCTGAGCCCTGAATAATAGCCAACACTGTCAATCAGCGGCCGATTGAGATCAATAATCAGGAGTTCATTTTCGCTATAAGTCATCGTCGGCAAGCGCGTATCGCTCACCACGCTGCAGCTTTGCCCGGATTGGCTGATCATCATGCGCAACTGCTGCGCATAATTTGGTCCAAAGCCGGGCGCTACAACCAATCCATCTTGACCCACTTCATTGACCATAGTGAGAAGCGCTTTCAAATCCATCGGCTTGTTCAACACACCCATGGCACCCTGCGCCATGGCTTGGCGCAAAAGCTCTTGAACGCTATATCCGGTCATCATAAAAACGCGGGCATGTGGTCGCATTTTTCGAATTTCAAGAAAACTCTCAACACCGTTTGAGCCAGGCATCATCACATCCATAAATGCCAGATCAAAATTAGAATCTACGTAGGCAGCAATGGCGTCTTCTCCACTGTGAACCACCATGGGCTGGTGGCCTTCTAACTCAAACAATTCACCCAAGGAATTGGCATTGTCGATATCATCGTCGACAACCAAAATTTTTAAAGACTTCATAATTATGCTGCCTCCTCCTTGGTAGCATGAATCGGCAAGTGCAGAATAAAGGCTGCTCCTAGACCAACTTCAGATGTAATTTCCAAACGCCCACCATGTTGTGAAGCAATTTGCTCGATGGCAGGAATCCCAAGACCCGTGCCAAAGCTTTTCGTTGTGAACAAAGGTTCACGAATTTTCTGCATCAGTGCCGCTGAAATGCCAGGACCATTATCTTTCACCGAAAGTTGAATGAAATCCTCGTGCACAGCGGTCGTAATTTCAATGCAGGGTTCGGCTGCTTCTTCAGCCAGTTTATTTTCGCCATTGCCAATCATCGCTTCAGCTGCATTAGAAATGAGATTAACCACCGCCCGCTGCAACCGACTGGCATCAAACGGAACTAACATTCCATTCAATCCCAGCATACAGTTCAACTGAACAATAGCAGGCAGTCGCTTGGCCTCTTCTTCCACAAGGCTTGCCAACCATTCATCTAAATCCGCAGACTTGCATGTGAGCTGTCGGGTCCGTGAAAAATCAAGAAGTTGCGTAATGATATTGTCACATCGCGAAACACCGTTGTTAATGCGCTGCATCTGCGCTTCGATGCCAAGGCCCTTATCTTTCAATTTCCGTTCCATGAGAAACGCTGACGTGCGAACAGCCCCAAGCGGGTTGCGCAGTTCATGAGCAATAGTCGCTGTTAGTTGCCCCATCTGCTCCATACGGCCTTTTTTTACCAGAGCGTCTTGGGCATCCTTCAAGTGCTGCATGTTAAGCGCCAGTTCTTGATTCAGGCGTAAAATTTCCTCGTTAATGCGCTTCAATTCCGTGTTTTCTGAAACGTCAACCACACTCACCAGCGCCGAACGGTTGAGCCCTTTGCTCAGCGCCAACCAGCCAGAACTAATCACTAAAATTCGGCGTGTAGTGCCATCCGTATGAGTAAGAGTGTGCTCAAACCGCGACGCTTGTCCCGGAAAGTTATCGGTCTCTCGACCCAGTATTGTTTTTATTTCAGATAGAGAAAGTGAAGTGGCATCCCTGCGAAGATAGGCCAATAACAAAGGATTGGCAAAACTAACGATGCCACTTTCTTCAACTTGCAACACGCCCACCGGAACTGTTTCGGCAAGTGCTCGATATTGCTCTTCCCGTTTTTTTATTTCGGTCAGGTCAGTGTTTGTGCCAATAAGATAGGTTTTGCCCTCTTCACTTTCAATTCTTGCCTTGCGCGTCAGCACTGGCATACTCATGCCATCTTTGCGCGAAGCCAACTCTTCAACTTTAATTGCCACACCTGTGCCAATTACTTTCAGATCATCGGCCATGAACAATTTCGCTTGCTCTTCAGCATAGAAATCAATGTCCGAAAATCCATAAAGCTCGTGTTCGTCTTTTCCGATCAGACTACGATTTTGCTTGTTGCAAAAGACGAACCGCAAATTCTCATCTTTTACAAAAATAGATGTTGGAAGATTATCGAGAATACTAAGGAGAGTTTCTCTACTCAAAGTCGAAATTGACGCTTGCATTATGCGGCAGCCTCGATTGTTCCAGCAATTGGAATTTTAATTGTAAAAGTCGCCCCCTGCCCTAAAACTGAAGTCACTTCTAAAGTGCCACCATGCTGTGTCGCAATTTGCTCCACCGCAGGAATCCCAAGTCCCGTCCCAAAGCTCTTTGTCGTAAACAAAGGTTCCCGGATCTTGGATATATTTTCCGGAGAAATCCCCGGTCCATTGTCTGAAATTGAAATCTTTGCAAAGTCACCAACAACCTCACTACAAATCGTAATGATCGGGTTGGCCACTGCAAAGCGTGAAGCATCTTCACCATTACCCACCATCGCCTCCGACGCATTCGAAACGAGATTTATAATGGCGCGTTGCAATCGTGAAGGATCAAACGGCACCAACAAACCATTCATCCCCAAATTGCAATGAATCTCGACAGCCGCTGGGAGGCTCTTTGCCTCTTCTTCGATTGTTTTGGCCAGCCATTGATCAAGATCATCGGCTCTGGCCGATAATTTCTTAGTGCGAGAAAAATCTAGCAGCTGCGTGATTATGTTATCGCACCGCGTGATGCCATTGTTAATCCGCGCCAGCTGTGGCTCAACGCCCAGACCCTTATCTTTGATCTTGCGTTCAATCAAAAATGCCGATGTACGAACGGCACCAAGTGGGTTACGAAGTTCATGAGCAATGGTGGCTGTCAATTGCCCCATTTGCTCCATGCGGCCCTTTTTGACCAGTTCATCTTGCGCACTTTTGAGCTTCTTCATGTTGGCCGAAAGTTCATGGTTGATGCGCACCACATCTTCATTGATCGTAGAAATGCTATTGGCCAAGGCCACCGCTTCATTGCGCGCATCTTCAGCTTGGTGATGAGCCAACTCAACATCATCCAGACGTCTCAATGTCGAACGAAACATTGCTAATGCGAGCCCAAGGCCAACAATAACGGAAGCTGCCCCAATAAAAATATTGGCAATAATTTTGTTTTGAATTTCGTTGGCCCGCTGCTCTAAAAGCACACTGAATCGAGCGTTCGCTTGACCCCACGCATTGCGATATTCATCCAGAATGGGTTGGGCATCTTGAGCAACTTCCAAGAGAGTTTTATTTGCCATCCCATCTCGACGCGCAAAATATATACTTATATTTTTGCTGTGACGTGAAATCCGCTGATCAATTGCGTCACCCGCTTCAAAAAGTGGTTTATAAATTTCAGAATGATCAGAGTTTTGATAGGCCTTATGAATGCTATTAATGGTCTGAGCCGACGTCAGGTCCAAATTACTTACAGCCAACAAAACGGGTGCCAAAATTTCAGCACTGGATGCGCTATTCACCAGATAGCGTACCGTGCCTTTTTGAAGAGTCTTGAAAAGATCTACAAGGCTGGGAAAACCCTCACCGCTTGTCGTCGCCAAATAGTAGGTCTCTGCCTTTGCATCCAGAATAATTTTTGAGCTATCGGTTGTTGCACTCGTCAATTCTCGTGATGCAACCAATACTGCCGAATAGTCCCTCTCGGTTTCGTTGAGGGTTTTAATAAGTTGATCAAAGGCCGAATTCACGTCTAAGTTCTGAACATACTTTGGTCCCAGAGTGGCAAGTGCCGAGATATCTGCCACTTCAATTTTATCACCAGCAGCACCAACATAGATTGGAATAAGAAGGTTGATGAGAGCAGCACCGTCCTGCTCACGATGCAATAATTGTGATTCCTCAAAAAGTGTCTTGTGCATAAAAAAGCCGAAGAAAACAATCGGCACCATTAAAGCAGCAATAATCCAAGAAAGCCGATATGCAGCAGCTCTCGACGCGATAATATTTACCATTTTTATGAAGCCTCGGGTCAGTAATTGCAGGAACTAGCGCCGCATTCTGCTCAGAACCCGGCAAATAGATTTCAATTCCCCCAAGCGATCATCGCAAACATATAGTAAACAACTCTCTAAAGAGTTGAGAAGGTATATAAAAAAGGCAAATACATCCGTAGGTTGCCAGTGCAGCTCTGTTCGCTACTCTATTTCAAAACCCGCCGTCTAAGCTGATATTTGCCGCCAGAACAATAGCCCGATCAGGACACAAAACAGAGGCGCCTTTAGCCTAACGCGGCTTTCACGGCCAAAACGGCTTCATCCGCTTTGTTGCCATCTGGCCCGCCGGCTTGCGCCATGTCGGGCCGTCCACCGCCGCCTTTGCCACCAAGAGCAATTGAGCCAGCCTTCACCAATTCAACTGCGTTAAACCGCGCGGTCAAGTCGGCGCTTACGGCCACAACGCAAGCACCCTTATTGTCCTCAGAAACAGCAACCAATGCCACAACACCTGAGCCCAGTTTTTTCAAACCTTCTGTTGCCATGCCTTTCAAATCTTGTGTGGCAACACCGCGCACAACGCGGCCTAAAAACGTAACACCGTTAACATCGGCAATTTCAGCACCACCACCAGAACCTGCGCCCCCCATGGCCAAGGCCTTGCGCGCCTCAGTCAATTCGCGTTCCATTTTTTTGCGGTCGTCTAGCAAAGCCTTTATGCGTGTCAGCATTTCAGCGGGAGAAGATTTCAAAGCGGCAGCAGCAGCTTGCACGCGCTCATCTTGTTGGTTCAGATAAGCCAGCGCAGCATCGCCTGCCAAAGCTTCTAAGCGGCGAACGCCTGCCGCCGTGCCGCTTTCAGCGATCACTTTCACCAGCCCAATGTCGCCTGTGCGGGCCACATGCGTGCCTCCGCAAAGTTCAAGCGAATAGATGGGGCGCTTTGCATCGCCCTCATTGCGCCCCATGGAAACAACGCGCACTTCATCACCATATTTTTCGCCAAACAGCGCCATGGCACCCTCAGCAATAGCAGCATCAACCGAAAGCAACCGCGTGCTCACTGCATCATTTTGCAGAACAATGCTATTGGCAATAGCCTCTGTTTTTGCCAGCTCTTCAGCACTCAAACCTTTGGTGTGAGAAAAATCAAACCGAAGTCGGCCAGGTTCTACAAGCGATCCCTTCTGTGCCACATGATCGCCCAACACACGGCGCAATGCTTCGTGCAACAGATGTGTGGCTGAATGGTGCATGCGGTTGCCAGAACGGCGCGCATGATCAACTTTCATTTCCACAGCCACACCAAGTTTGAACGTGCCATTTTCAACACGGCCCTGGTGCACAAACAAATCACCCAGCTTTTTCTGTGTTTCTGTCACAATAAAAACTGAACCATCAGCCCCGGTGATCACACCATGGTCGCCGGTTTGACCACCCGATTCAGCATAAAATGGGGTTTGGTTCACGATGATTGAGCCGCTCATACCAGCGCTTAAAACACTAACATCGCGGCCTTCACTGGCCATGGCCATCACTTCGCCTTCGGCCTGCTCAGTGTCATAACCTAAGAATTCTGTGCCGCCCACGCGCTCGCGAATTTCAAACCACACTGTTTCAGTTTTGGCTTCGCCCGAACCTTTCCAAGCCGCGCGCGCATCAGCCTTTTGTTTCGCCATCGAAGCGGCAAAGGCAGTGGTATCAACCGTGATATCACGCGAACGCAAAGCATCCTGCGTGAGGTCCAGTGGGAAGCCATAGGTGTCATAGAGCTTAAATGCCGTTTCACCAGAGAACACATCGCCTTTTTGTAAACCAGCAGAATCCTCATCCAAAAGCTTAAGGCCGCGCTGCAACGTGTTGCGAAAGCGCGATTCTTCCAGCTTCAATGTTTCTGTAATCATGGGCTGAGCACGGCTAAGCTCCGGGTAAGCCGCTCCCATTTCGCGCACTAAGGCTGGCACCAATTTCCACATTAATGGTTCGCGCATGCCCAAAAGCTCAGCATGACGCATGGCGCGGCGCATAATGCGGCGTAGCACATAGCCACGACCTTCATTTGAAGGCAACACACCATCGGCAATAAGGAAGGATGAAGCCCGCAAATGATCGGCAATCACACGGTTCGAAGCTTTATTCTTTCCTTCAGCAGGGACGCCCGTATTTTCGACAATGTTGGAAATGAGCGCACGGAACAAATCCGTTTCATAATTGTCGTGCGTGCCTTGCAACACGGCTGCAATGCGCTCCAAACCCATGCCCGTATCAATCGAAGGCTTAGGGAGGCTCACGCGCTCTTCCTTGTTCAGCTGCTCATATTGCATGAACACGAGATTCCAGATTTCAATGAAACGATCGCCATCGGCCTCGGCAGAACCGGGAGGTCCGCCCCAGATTTTATCGCCGTGATCAAAGAATATTTCAGAGCATGGACCGCAAGGTCCCGTGTCTCCCATCGCCCAAAAATTATCGGCGGTGGGAATGCGGATAATGCGGCTGTCGGGTAATCCGGCAATCTTTTTCCAAAGATTAAAGGCCTCATCGTCGGTGTGATAGACTGTGACAGTCAGCTTATCGGCTGGCAGGCCATATTCCTTGGTGACTAAGTTCCAAGCCCATTCGACAGCATTTGCTTTAAAATAATCGCCGAAAGAAAAGTTTCCCAGCATTTCAAAAAATGTGTGGTGGCGCGCAGTATAGCCCACATTGTCGAGGTCATTGTGTTTGCCGCCAGCCCGCACACATTTCTGAGCAGTTGTTGCGCGGGTGTAAGGGCGCTTTTCGGCACCCGTAAACACGTTTTTGAACTGCACCATGCCGGAATTGGCAAACATCAATGTGGGATCATTGCGCGGCACCAGCGAAGACGAAGGCACAATCTCGTGGCCCTGCTTTTTGAAATAGTCCAGAAATGTCGAACGAATTTGCGCAAGGCCCGTCATAATGTTTTCCAGTGAAATGATATTGGCGCTCTTTAAGACTGAGCACGTCGATTTGTCCACAATTTCCGTGAACCTGAGACCAGTTCAAAAAAATGCCCCCGGGGGCGATCCGGGGGCACAGGGGTCGAGCGAGGCGTTGTGGGGCGAACCTCGCTTCATCTCTAGCCAATCAAAAACGCAAGATTAGCCGAGCGACGGCCCAACCGGGGCCGAAGAGAAACACACAGACTTGGGATTATACGGCCTTAGGAGCCAACGAGGATCACTCCTCGTCGTCGTCTCCTGCCTTGGCAGTGCCATCGGTAATTTTGGCAGCAATTAAGCCTGAATTGGCGCGAATGGCCGCTTCAATCGTGTTGGCCATATCGGGGTTTTGTTTCAGGAAGTTCTTGGCATTATCGCGGCCTTGGCCAATGCGCTCACCATTGTAAGAATACCAAGAGCCCGACTTTTCGACCACACCAGCAGTCACGCCCAGATCGACCAATTCGCCAACCTTGGAAATGCCCTCGCCATACATGATGTCAAATTCAACCATCTTGAATGGAGGAGCCACTTTGTTCTTGACCACTTTCACGCGGGTTTGATTGCCCACCACTTCTTCACGGTCTTTAATCGCACCAATGCGGCGGATATCAAGACGCACCGAAGCGTAAAATTTAAGCGCATTGCCGCCCGTCGTCGTTTCAGGGCTGCCGAACATAACACCAATCTTCATACGAATTTGGTTGATGAACACCACCATGCAATTGGATTTAGAAATCGAAGCCGTAAGCTTGCGCAACGCTTGGCTCATCAAACGGGCTTGCAAGCCGGGCAGGCTATCGCCCATTTCACCTTCAAGTTCAGCCTTTGGTGTGAGAGCCGCAACCGAATCGATTACCAGCATTTCAACGGCACCTGAGCGTACTAAGGTATCAGCAATTTCGAGGGCCTGTTCGCCCGTATCAGGCTGAGAAATCAACAAATCGCCAATATTCACACCCAACTTGCGCGCATAACCAGCATCTAAAGCGTGTTCTGCATCGATAAAGGCACAAATACCACCGCCCTTTTGGCATTCAGCAATTGTTTGCAAAGCCAAAGTTGTTTTACCGGATGACTCTGGTCCATAAATTTCAATCACGCGACCGCGCGGCAAGCCGCCAATGCCCAAAGCAATATCAAGACCCAATGAACCCGTCGAAATCGAAGCGATTTCAACAACTTGGTTGGCCCCCAATTTCATAATAGAACCCTTGCCAAAAGCCCGCTCTATTTGGCTGAGTGCAGCTTCCAAAGCTTTGTTCTTATCGTTAGATGTGTCGACGACTTTCAATTGCGCTTGTCCCACTTTTTTCACTCCTGTATATCCCATTTGCGTTGCCCGGATGCAAACATCAAACACATGTTCCACCCATGTTTCTTATATGTTCTATTTTAGTTCCGTTTGCAAGGGCAAACTGTAAATAAAATATTGGCAAATGGAATCATACCGTTAGGAGTTTCTCCAGTTTTCAAATTATTGCTGAAATAGCTTTGGCAGCCGAAAAAAGCGTTCTGTCATGGCCATGCGGGGCCATGATCATGAATCCGGTTGGCGCAGATCCTACATCATTCATAGGCATCGAAATTGCACAGCCATCCAAGAAATTTGCAAAATACGTATTTCTCAGCGCCAAACCGTTCAACCTGAAATAGGCCTCATCTGAGTCAATTTCACTCAAGCGGGGCGCTATATTGGCCACACTCGGCATCACGATGGCATCAAAACCCTGCGCCAGCTCGTTGAATTTCATGATTAGCTTTTGGCGTTCCAATAACAACACGTTATATTCTTGCTCGGTGGTCGCAGAAGCAAATCGAATACGGGCCCCCACGCGCGGGTCATAAAGCTCGCCATGAAGCGCAAGAAGCTCGCGGTGCACTGCATAAGCCTCAGCCCCAACAATGCCCCCATTCTTCATCAGAGTGGGCAGTATTTTCAAATCTTCAAACGCGAAATTTTCAACGGCAACGCCCGCACTGCGCAATCTTGAAAGGCTGCGCGCAAAATCGGCGGCAACCCCCGCTTCAAGATTATCCTGCACCACGGTTGAAAGCACACCAAGTCGTAGAGGTCTTGTGGGTCCACCACCAATCACACCGTCCCAATCACCTGCCATAATGGCATCCGCTGAAGCACAACACGCCACTGAGTTTGCCATAGGGCCCACCGAGTCAAAACTCGACGAAAGCGGAAATGCCCCTGCCGTGCTCACGCGCCCTGTGCTTGGTTTGTAACCGACAATGCCGTTGTAAGCAGCAGGAACGCGGCAAGAGCCACCTGTATCTGAACCAATGCTCAAAGCGCAAATGCCGTCGGCCACCGCCACGGCCCCACCAGCAGAGGACCCCCCGGGAATACGGCCAACGTCTCTATCAAATGGAATTTTCGGTGTGCCATAGTGTGGATTAAGCCCCAATCCTGAATAGGCAAACTCTGTCATATTGGTACGCCCCAAAACCACAAAGCCAACGCTCTTTAAAGCCGCAATTGCAGGAGCATCGGCGATTGCAGCAGGGCTATCGGCCAGAACTTTTGATCCCGCAGTTGTCACATGTCCTTTGATATCAAACAGGTCTTTCACTGAAAATGGAATGCCCGAAAACCGTGATGGCGCCCTGCCCTGTTTGCGCAAGGCATCTTGGACGTCGGCGGCGGCGCGAGCACCAGCTGCATCGACCAAAACAAAAGCTCGCTCACCCTCGCCTGCCGGATCGGCAATGCGAGCCAAGCTCTCTTCCACAAGTGCACGTGAAGTGGTTCGCTCAGCGCCCAAATCACGCGCCGTCTGCATCAGGTCGGCGAACTTCACGCGCTCATTGCAGCGTACGCAGGGGATCGGCGTCTCGCCGCGGGCATAGCTTTCGGCAAAATCCTGCATCACGCGCTCGCGAAAGCGCGCTTCGTAGTCCAGCA
>JANYHE010000077.1 GCA_025359215.1 Hyphomicrobiales bacterium | reverse complement strand
CGAATTTCCATTGCCGGAATTTTGCGAGAACACACGATGCGATATTTTGAAACGGAACCCAATTCGGGGAATTGGCAAATCGAATATACTGTAAATTGTCCCGCTGAACTTATTCCCGATCGACAATACACCGAGATTGAATTTGAAATTCCAGAACTGGTTGCCGTTGACTTTGGTGATTTGAAAACGCGATTAGGATTTTCATTGATTGGCGATATTGTTATTGCTGAAATTGATGCCGTTACAAGTTCGGCTTCAGAAATTCCATCGGATGATATAATTGCACAGGCATTAAATGATGATTGATGCCCACATCGAGCCTTTTGCAAAGCCTTGAGTATTGCCCCCACCTCTTGTAAGCCTCGACCAACTGAAACAGGATATATTTCAAGCAATGGTCGTAAAACTTTACCGGGGGGATTTGCCTGCTGATTTTGAGGCGGGCAATGCAATTGCGATTGACACGGAAACGCTCGGTTTGAAGCCCGGGCGTGATAAACTCTGCTTGGTGCAAATTTCAACTGGTGATGGAAACGCTCATTTGGTGCAGGTTGACCGTGATACCTATGACGCCCCCCACCTGAAAGCCTTGATGACCAATCCCAAAGTGCTCAAAATTTTCCATTTTGCACGCTTTGACGTGGCGGTGATGAAACATTACTTGGGGATTGATACATCGCCGCTTTATTGCACTAAGATTGCTTCCAAGCTGGTGCGCACTTATACAGATCGGCATGGTTTGAAGGATTTAATCAAGGAATTGCTTGGCATTGAATTGAATAAACAGCAGCAAAGCTCTGACTGGGGCGCACATGTTTTGAGCGAAGCACAGAAGCAATATGCGGCACTCGATGTTGTTTATTTGCATGAAGTGAAAGCGCGTCTTGATCAAATGCTGGAACGTGAAGGCCGTGCTGCCTTGGCCAAATCCTGCTTTGAGTTTATCCCGACGCGCGCAAATCTTGATCTTCTCGGCTGGGCAGAGGATGATGTCTTCGCCCATTAAAGCTGGCTCGGCCAGTACTGCAGAAAAATTGGCACGGCGCGCCAATTTGCGGGTTAAAATCTCCCAATATTTTGGGCTGGCTGCTGGTGTTTTTGGCCTTGCAGCTTTGATTGCGTTTTTAATACAGTCTGGTTTCTTCAGCAGTTTCTTGTCACAACCTGTAAAGGCCCCGGAGGTTTTAGAAAATGCTTCGGTCATCAGCGGCACTGAATCTCACATTTCGGGAATGGATAAGGAAAATCTTCCCTATGAAATTACAGCTCAAAAGGGTGTGCAAGACAAAGAATCAGAACATTTGATCCACCTTGAAACAGTAACTGGCGTGTTTCATCGGCCCAATAACAAGCAAGTCAATTTAAATTCAAACTCTGCTTTATATGATGCAAAAACCAAGGCCATGGACATGTCTGGCAAGGTGGTGTTCGAGGAGCCCGGCCACTTCATTGCCCGTATGGAAAAGGCTAATTTAAATTTGGATGATAAAAGCTTGGTCTCCAATAGCCCCGTTCATGTTGACATGACCAACGGGACAGTTGAGGCTGATAGTTTAGAAATTACAGAAAATGGCAAGCGTTCGCTTTTTAAGGGCCGCGTCAAAGCCAAGTTCGACACGAACTAATAGGGAGAAACCGATGACGTTAAGAATTTTGGGTTTGGCAATGGTACTATCCACCACAATGCAAGTGCAGCTGGTGCGTGCAGCAGACAGTGTGAATGTTGAGGCTGATCAAATGGAAGTGATCGACGCGCAGCACCAGACCATATTCAAAGGTAATGTGGTGGCGACGCGGCCGAAAGATTCGATCAAGAGCGACGTGATGATTGTCACCAGTTCGGACGTGCAGCAACCAGACGGAACCCTGAAGTCTGTCACAGACCTTTTGGATGCAACGGGCAATGTTGTCATCACAACAAAAACTCAGACGATAACGGGCTCCTCTGCCAAATTTTACATCCAAAAAGATAAATTGGAGGTGACTGGCAATGTTATATTGGTGCAAGGCACCAGCACCATTAAAGGCACGCACTTGAATGTTGACTTGAAAACCAATCACTTACAGATGACGGGTGGCCGTGTTTCAAGTAGTTTTGTTCCAAAGTAAAGATTTTCACGCAATATTAAGATAAATGGAGCCTTACTGGGTGGCGCAAAACCAAGAACGACATACAAGGCCTGCTCCTATGGCACCGCGCGGGTTAACCCGCAAAGCACCATTTGAGCCCGCAAAAGAGGCCCCAGAAGGACTATCCGCCACCTTGCTCGCGAAGAGCTATGGCAAGCGGCCAGTCGTGAAAAGTGTGTCGCTATCGGTGAGGCGTGGTGAGGCTGTTGGCCTTTTGGGTCCCAATGGTGCGGGCAAGACAACTGTGTTCTATATGATCACGGGTTTGATTGCGGCGGATCAAGGGAACATAAAGCTCGACGGTGTGGATATAACCAACCTGCCCATGTATCAAAGGGCGCGTTTAGGGATTGGCTATCTGCCTCAGGAAAGTTCAATTTTCCGGGGTCTCACGGTTGAAGAAAATCTGCGGGCGGTTCTTGAGCTTCATGAGCCCAAGAAGGCCGAACGAGAACGTTTGTTGCGTGAGTTGTATGATGAGTTCAGTATCTCCCATCTCCGGCATTCGCCGGCTGTTGCGCTCTCTGGCGGAGAGCGTCGGCGCGTGGAAATCGCACGAGCCCTTGCCGCAAGCCCCCAATTTATGCTGCTCGACGAGCCCTTCGCCGGGATTGACCCGATTGCGATCGGTGATATTCGCAAGCTGGTGCGACAGCTCACCTCTCGGGGAATCGGGGTGCTTATTACGGATCACAACGTTCGCGAAACCCTCGAACTTATCGATCGTGCACTCATCATCCATGAGGGCCACGTCCTAACACAGGGCACGCCACAGGAAATTGTTGATGATCCCGATGTCAGACGCTTCTATCTTGGTGAGGATTTCAGCCTCTAGGAGTGGAGCTTTGTAATGGCACTCATGCAAAGATTGGTGATGAAGCAGGGGCAATCCCTGGTCATGACGCCACAACTTCAGCAGGCCATTAAGCTTCTGCAAATGTCGAATGTTGAAATTCAAGATTTCGTTGAAGCTGAGCTTGAACGCAACCCTCTGTTGGAACGCAGTGACACGACCAGCGAGGCCAAGCCCGCAGAACCCATAGCTGATGTTCCTGATGCGCCCTTTGGGGAAGAAGCGCATGGCGGTGATGGTGATGGTTCTGAATCGCCTTCTGATGGAGCGCCCTCAAAATCTGATTCTGCCGGGCCAATGCCTGATTCCAGCTACACATCGACGCGCAATTCCGGTCAGGTTTCGCTGGATGGAGAGGCTTATGATTTTGCGGCCAACGTGAGCCGCGAGGTGACCCTTTCTGAGCACCTTACCAGTCAACTCAATCTCCATTTTAAAGCTGCGGCCGATCAATTGATCGGTCAACATTTAATCGGGATGGTGAATGATATTGGCTATTTGACGGCAGACACAGCCTCCATCGCGGCCATGTTGGGCACTGATATAGCTCATGTTGACCGCGTTCTGACCGTGCTTAAAACTTTTGATCCGCCTGGTGTTTTTGCAGCAGATTTAAAAGACTGTCTGCGCATTCAACTCACTGAACTTAATCATTACGATCCAGCTATGGCAACTTTGCTTGACCATTTGCCACTGGTGGCCAAGCGCGATTTCCCCGCTCTCAAGAATCTTTGCAAGGTGAGCCTTGAAGACATTCACGACATGATTGCCGAGCTGCGCCAGCTTAACCCAAAACCGGGCCATGCATTTGGCACGGAACCTGTAATGCCAGTGGTGCCTGATGTTTATGTGCGGGCTGCCAATGATGGAACTTGGATCGTAGAACTCAATTCAGATTCACTGCCTCGGGTTTTGATCAATAATCAATATATGGCCAAAGTTTCGCGTGGCGCACAAAAAGTGGAGGACAAATTATTCCTCAGCGAATGCCATGCGCAAGCATCGTGGTTGGTTAAAAGTTTGGACCAACGCGCCAAAACAATTTTAAAAGTGGCGCGTGAAATTGTAAAACAGCAAGACGCATTTTTGGTTTTGGGTGTGCAGCATTTGCGCCCCATCACATTGAAGACGGTGGCTGAAGCCATCGAAATGCACGAGTCGACCGTGAGCCGTGTTACATCCAACAAATATGTGTCCACACCGCGTGGCAATTTTGAACTCAAGTATTTTTTCACCAATGCGATTCAATCGGGAACAGTTGATGGTGCCACTCATTCAGCAGAATCAGTGCGGCAGCGCATTAAAGAAATGATTGCAGCTGAAACTGCTGAAGCGGTTCTATCGGATGACGACATTGTTATGGCGCTGAAAGCTGAGAATGTTGAAATTGCCCGCCGGACAGTTGCTAAATATCGAGAATCTCTCAATATTCAGTCTTCCGTGCAGCGTCGTCGCGAAGCCCGTTCCAAGCATTAAAAAATATTTATTTTTTTGCATCGTTGCCACCTTGTCCTGTTGACGAAGCAGAAAACAAGGCCCATCTCTTAATCATCCGGATGGCTGGCAAGGAGAATAACCTATGCAAATAAAGATCACCGGCAAGCATCTCGAAGTCGGCGATGCATTGCGCACCCACATTGAAACCAAGCTCCAATCTTTTCGTGAACGGTTCTTTGAAGGATCGGTTCATGGCAATGTAACATTGGAAAAACAGCGCGGCCAGTTTCTCACTGACTGTACTCTGCATTTGGCCACGGGTCTGGTTTTACAATCGCATGCGCAAGATGCCGCTGCGATGAGCAGTGCAGATAGCGCGCTGTCGCACCTTGAAAAGCAACTGAAGAAATATAAGCAACGCCTGAAGGATCATCACCGGGCACCGCGCGAAGACCGGGTTGCACGAGAAGCATCCGCTTATGTCATTCAGCAGGATGACCATGAAGATGATATTGAACTGGGTCACAACCCGCCAGTGATTGCTGAAACGTCAGCGGTGATTCCTGAATTATCAGTGGGTGAAGCGGTGATGCAGCTGGACATATCAACAAGTAATTTTGTGTTGTTTCATAACAGCAAAGAAGGGCGTATTAACGTGGTTTATCGGCGGCCGGATGGTAACATTGGTTGGCTTGACCCGCGCCATTCCAATGCGGTAAAACAATAATTTTACGAGAAGCTTTTGACTCCATGAATCTTGCTGAAATCATTGATGCACGCGCAGTTTTACCGCATCTCAAAGCTCAAAACAAAAAGCAATTGCTGCAAGAATTGGCGCAGGCCATGGGGTCTATTGTTGCTGTTGATCACCGGATTATATTTGAGACTCTACTGACTCGTGAGAAGCTGGGCTCCACGGGGCTTGGCCAAGGCATTGCAATTCCCCATGGCCGTTTACCCAATATCAAGCGGGTTTATGGCCTGTTTGCGCGGCTAGCGACACCGGTGGCCTATGACAGCGTGGATGGTGAACCTGTAGATTTGATTTTTGTGCTGCTGTCACCTGATCAGGCAGGCGCTGATCATTTGACTGCTTTGGCGCGTATTTCCCGATTGCTCCGCGAGCCTGATACCATCAAAAAGTTACGCGGAACCGATAGTGCTGAAGGCCTTTATGCGATTTTGACGGAACCCAAAGCCACAACGAGAGCCACTGCTGCTTAGGGCAATTTGACTTTTCCGTGAAAAGTCAAAACCCTTTAGTGCACGCTGGCCGCAATGAGTTCATGCTCATGTGCGCTACCAATGGCCGCTTGATAATTAGGCGAAATCGAAATTGGTGCACCGTTAGCATTATAGAGGCAAAACAGTTGGGCATTGGGAGGCACTTCCATTTGATTACCCAAAAGCTTTGCCGCCGCTGCCGCCTCAATTTTGCGCACATAGGCCAAAACTCCGCCACCTAAATGAGCCAAGTCTTCAGCGCTGATTACCGGTTTTTCAGTTTTAGTCATGTTAATCTCCAAATATCTCTTGGTCATGATATGTGAAACAGAATGTGACAATTCAAGTAACAAATTCCCCCTTTCACCCGCTTGCAAAAAAATTGGTTTTAGCGTCAAGTGGGGCAAGGCTTGACCAGCCGGTTAAAAATCAGGGAGTACGATACATGTTTAAATCACTGCTCAGTGCAGCAGCACTTTCCACACTTATGATGTCTGGCGCTTTTGCTGCCGACATGGGCCCAGCCATCGTTTTTGATATTGGCGGTAAGTTCGATAAGTCGTTCAATGAATCAATGTTCAATGGTGCCGAAAAATTCAAGAAAGAATCAAGTGTCGCATACGGCGAATTTGAAATCGCTAATGAAGCGCAGCGCGAAGAAGCCATTCGCAATTTTGCTGACAAGGGATATTCGCCCATTATCGCCGCAGGTTTTGCGCAAGCTGCTGCTGTTGAAAAAGTGGCAAAAGAATTTCCTGAATTGAAATTTGCAATTGTCGATATGGTTGTTGATTTGCCGAACGTAGAATCCATCGTGTTCAAGGAACACGAAGGTTCTTATCTTGTGGGCATGGCCGCTGCCATGGCTTCCAAGTCGGGCAAAGTAGGTTTTGTTGGCGGCATGGACATTCCGCTGATTCACAAATTTGCTTGTGGTTATGCGCAAGGCGTTAAGGCAGCCAACAAAGACGCAACCGTATTCCAAAACATGACTGGCGATACCGGTGCTGCGTGGAACGACCCTGTGAAGGGTGGCGAAATTACCAAGGGCCAAATGGCCAAGGGTGCTGATGTGGTTTACGCCGCTGCAGGTGCAACAGGTCTTGGTGTGCTGCAAGCTGCAGCTGATGGCGGTGCGCTTTCTATTGGTGTTGATGCCAACCAAAATTATCTTCACCCCGGCAAAGTGCTTACATCGATGATGAAGCGCGTCGACGTTGCTGTTTATAACACAATGAAAGACGGTGTTGCTGGCTTCAAGCCCGGCATTCACGCTTTGGGACTCAAAGAAGATGGCGTGGGTTATGCCATGGACGATAACAACAAAGCAGTTTTCACACCTGAAATGGCCGCAAAGATTGAAGCTGTGAAAGCCGATATCGTTTCCGGCAAGCTGGAAGTGCATGACTATATGGCCGATAACAAGTGCCCGGTTGAATAAAAAGCAACTCAGCGCCCTCCTTCAGAAATGAAGGAGGGCGTTTTAGTATCATCATGACCCCAGCCATTGAACTCATCAACATCGACAAGCGCTTTGGTGCCGTGCACGCCAATAACAATGTTTCATTGTCGATTGCGAAGTCTTCTATTCACGGCATCATCGGTGAAAACGGTGCGGGCAAATCCACTTTGATGTCAATTCTGTTTGGCTTTTATGCAGCCGACAAGGGCGAGATCAATGTGGATGGCAAGCCCGTCAAAATTAAAACTTCAACGGATGCCATCGCCTTGGGCATTGGCATGGTGCACCAGCATTTTATGTTGGTGGATCCATTTACAGTTTTAGAAAATGTAATTCTCGGTGCTGAGGGTGGTGCGCTCATCGGCCCGGCTCTTGCCAAAGCACGCGCCGAACTCAAACGCTTGGCTGATGAATATGAACTGGATGTCGATCCTGATGCCATCGTCGGCGAATTGCCTGTTGGGTTGCAGCAGCGCGTGGAAATTCTGAAGGCCCTCTACAAAGGTGCTGACGTTCTTATTCTTGATGAGCCCACTGGTGTGCTCACCCCTGATGAGGCGGATCACTTATTTCGTATTTTGCAGCAGTTGCGCGATCAAGGCAAAACTGTTGTTTTGATCACGCACAAGTTGCGCGAAATCATGGCGGTCACCGATCATGTCTCCGTCATGCGGCGCGGCGAAATGGTGGCCACGAAAAAGACAGCAGAAACATCAGTTGAAGAATTGGCAGAGCTGATGGTAGGCAGACGGGTTTTGTTGCACGTTGATAAAGGCAAGGCCAATCCCGGTGATGTTGTTCTCGATGTCAAAAATCTGGTGTGGCGTGACCGCAAGGGAACACCGCGCGTTGATGGTGTTTCCTTTCAAGTGCGCAAAGGTGAGATTGTTGGCATTGCGGGCGTTTCTGGCAATGGGCAATCAGAACTTCTTGATGTTATCACCGGAATTGCAAAGGCCACTTCGGGCACAGTGATGTTTGAAGGCGATGATATAACTGCACTGCATGACCCTGCCATATTGCGCCAACGCGGCATGGCACATGTGCCGGAAGACCGCCAGCATCGCGGCCTCATCACGTCCTTCAGTGCTGCAGAGTCGGCGATTTTGGGATGGCAGAATGATCCTAAATTGGGGCGCTCTTATCACCTCAATCGCAATGCGGTGATTGAACAGTGCCGCAAGCAAATGGAAGAGTTTGACGTACGGCCTGCCGACCCGCTTTTGAAGAGCGCAAAGTTTTCGGGAGGCAACCAGCAGAAACTTATTCTGGCGCGCGAAATTGGTTCCAATCCTGATTTGCTCATCGTGGGCCAACCCACACGCGGTGTTGATATTGGGGCCATTGAATTTATCCACAAGCGCCTCATTCAGTTGCGCGATATGGGCAAGGCCATTTTGCTGGTGTCTGTCGAACTTGATGAAATCCGTTCGTTGTCAGATCGAATCTTGGTGATGTTTTCGGGCCGTGTGATGGGCGAACTTGATTCATCAGCTGATGAGCGCGAATGCGGGCTGCTTATGGCCGGCGTTGTGAAGGATGCGGCGTGATGAGCCAAAGGGGCGAGCTTCCAACATGGGTTGATATTGGTTTGATCCCTTTGATCAATCTTGCCATTGCGCTGTTCATCTCTGGCCTTGTGGTTGTGATCATTGGTGAAAATCCATTTCGTGCATTATGGATTATGCTGGAAGGCGCTTTGGGTTCTGTCAAAGGCTGGTCTTACATGTTTTATTATGCGACCAACTTTATCTTCACTGGGCTCTGCGTGGCGGTGGCGTTTCATGCGGGGCTGTTTAACATTGGCGGTGATGGCCAAGCCTATGTGGCAGGCTTAGGCGCTGCAACGCCGGGGCTTCTGCTGGGTGGTGCCTTGGCTGCTGTTCTTCCCGCTGGAATTTCTCAACCGATTACAATCCTCATCGCTTTGCTTGGCAGCATTGTGATGGGTGCTGCTTATGGTTGGGTGCCCGGTTATCTGCAAGCCAAGCGCGGTAGCCATATTGTGATCACCACGATTATGTTCAATTTCATTGCATCAAGCTTGATGGTGTATTTGATCAATAACGTATTCCGTCCCGTCGGAAAAATGGCTGTGGAAAGCCGCTCAATTGATGACGCTTATATTTTGAATTTTCGTGAGCTTGGCCGTTTAGTGGGCGTGAAGCTGCCATCGTCTCCCTTGAACCCAGTTGTGCTTCTGGCATTTTTGGCGGCTTTTCTGGTGTGGTATTTGTTGTGGCGCACCAAGCTGGGTTATGAAATTCGTGCCGTTGGAGCCAACACTGATGCAGCCATTTATGCAGGCATAAAACCGCAGCGCATTATCATGATTGCCATGGCTATCTCCGGTGGACTCGCAGGGTTGGTGGCCTTCAATGAAATCATCGGCGTTCAGCATCGGTTGCTTTTAGATTTTGTCGGTGGTGCAGGATTTGTGGGCATTGCTGTGGCGTTGATGGGACGATCACATCCACTGGGCATTGTGTTTGCTGCGCTGCTGTTTGGGCTGCTTTATCAAGGCGGCACAGAATTATCATTCGCTATTCAAACGATTTCGCGCGACATGATTGTGGTCATTCAAGGTTTGGTCATTCTTTTCATGGGGGCTTTGGAAGACGCCTTCCGGCCATGGCTCTCAGCCTTGTTTTTCAAGGTGGAGGATTAAATGGATCTTTCGATCTTTTTTGAAATTCTGTCATCGACAATCCGTATGTCAGTGCCGCTCATTCTGGCTTGCTTGGCAGGCTTGTGGAGTGAGCGCTCCGGCATTGTTGATATCGGGCTTGAAGGAAAAATTTTAACGGGTGCCTTTGCCGCCGCCTCTGCCTCTTTTTATTTTCAATCGGCTTGGGCTGGATTATTTTTTGCCGTCATCATTTCAGTCTGTATGGCTCTGGTGCATGGCTATGCATCAATCACTCAACGCGGCAATCAGGTTGTATCTGGTGTAGCCATCAATATGTTGGCGCTGGGGTTAACTTCGGTGATTGGCAATAGTTGGTTTAAACAAGGGGGCCGCACGCCTGCTTTGGGCGACACAACACGATTTATGCCCATTAATTTTCCGGGCCGTGAAAGCCTGTTCAACTTGCCTGTTGTGGGTGCGATTTCTAAAATTTTTCTCGACCATTCAGTGCTCACGTATTTGGCTTTTGCTATGGTGCCGCTTTCGGCTTGGGCTTTGGCCAAAACCCGCTTTGGCTTGCGCCTTCGTGCGGTTGGGGAAAATCCACATGCGGTGGATACGGCTGGAATTTCAGTAGCAAAATTGCGCTATCAGGCGGTGATTATTGCGGGCATTTTGTGCGGCGTGGCGGGAGCTTATCTATCGACATCGCTCTCGGCTAGTTTCGTGCGCGATATGTCGGCGGGGCGCGGCTATATGGCACTCACTGCATTGATTTTTGCCAATTGGCGCGCATGGCCTGCACTTTATGCTTGTTTGCTGTTTGGATTTTTGCAGGCCATTGCTAACTTCTTGCAAGGCGTGAAATTATTTGGATTTGAGATTCCAGTGCAGTTTTTCAATGCGTTACCTTATGTGATGACGGTAATTTTGCTGGCAGGCTTTATTGGAAAATCAATTCCGCCCCGCGCTTCTGGTGTGCCTTATACAAAGGACCGATAATGAAAGACGCGCTTATTACCGCTGCAATGGAAGCTCGCGTTAGGGCTCATGCACCCTATTCCAAATTCTATGTGGGCGCCGCAATGCGCGACGAAAATGGCAGCATTCATTCCGGCTGCAACATTGAAAATGCGGCTTATCCACAAGGTTGGTGTGCTGAGCCATCGGCCATATCGCATCTTATTATGGCAGGTGGAAAATCAATCACTGAAATTGTGGTGATTGGAAATGGAACTGACCTTTGCACGCCCTGCGGTGGTTGCCGCCAAAAAATTAGAGAATTTGCTGCCGGTGACATTAAAATTCATTGCTGCACTGAAGATGGCGACCTTATTCGAACTTTCACGTTAAACGAATTGCTGCCCTTTAGTTTTGGTCCGGAGAATTTGAAATGAGCAATTTGAAATCAAAACTTGGTGGTCATGCCCCGAAATATGGCATCATCCTAGGCTCTGCTCTTGGGATGATTGCCGATGCAGTGAAGGACCCGCTGATTATTGCCTATGATGAGCTTTCGGGCTTTCCGGTGCCTAAGATTTCAGGTCATGCTGGAAAGTTATATTTGGGCACACTCGGTGGCCAAGAGGTGGCAGTGCTGGCTGGCCGTGCCCATGCTTATGAAAGCGGCAATGCTGCAGTCATGCGGCCTGCCCTAGAGCAACTCAAAGAAGCAGGGATCGAAACCTTAGTTCTTACCAATGCTGCAGGCTCTCTTAAAGCCACTATGAAGCCAGGTTCACTGATGGTTTTGACCGACCATATTAATTGTGCAGGCATGAACCCGTTGATTGGGCAACATGGCGACGAAAATTTTGTTTCGATGACCAATGCCTATAATGCTGATTTGCGCAAAGCCATGTTAGGTGCAGCGAAGAAGGAAAAAATTGCTCTCAAGCAAGGTGTCTATTGCTGGTATTCCGGCCCCTCATTTGAAACACCTGCTGAAATTCGCATGATGCAGATTATTGGCGGCACCGCAGTTGGAATGTCGACAGCCCCTGAAACAATTATAGCGCGGCGGTTGGGCATGAAAGTGGTTGCAGTTTCCACTATTACCAATTTGGCGGCGGGCATTAAAGGGGCCTCCCCAAGCCATGAAGAAACCAAACGCGAAGGCGCAAAGGCAGCTGTCAATATGCAGCGTCTGATGACGCGCTTTTTCAAGGAAACAAAATAATGCTGCCGCAGGAGATCATCCGCAAGAAGCGTGATGGCGCTCCACTTTCGCGCGATGACGTGAAGGATTTCATCAGTGGGCTGACGAATGGCACAATCTCGGAAGGTCAAGTGGCTGCATTTGCTATGGCTGTGTTCTTCAAAGGCATGAGCGCCGAAGAGGCTGTGGGCCTGACACTGGCCATGCGCGATTCAGGAACAGTGCTGAAATGGGATGTGCCGGGGCCCGTGGTCGATAAACATTCAACAGGCGGCATTGGTGATAATATTTCGCTGATGCTGGCCCCCATGCTGGCTGCTTGTGGTTGCTTTGTGCCCATGATTTCGGGGCGCGGCCTTGGCCACACAGGCGGCACACTGGATAAATTGGATTCCATTCCGGGTTATAAAACACAACCAGATTTGACTCTATTTCGCAAAGTGGTGGGTGACGTGGGCTGCGCCATCATTGGACAAACGGCGGATCTGGCACCGGCGGATAAACGGCTCTATGGCATTCGTGATGTGACCGCCACGGTGGAATCTGTTCCGCTGATCACCGCTTCCATTCTGTCTAAAAAACTTGCGGCTGGTTTACAACATTTGGTGATGGATGTGAAAGTGGGTTCCGGCGCATTTATGGAAAGCCGTGAAGATGCTGTGACTTTAGCCAAGAGCTTGGTGAGTGTGGCCAATGGCGCTGGCCTTAAAACAACAGCGCTGATTACGGATATGGATGAACCGCTAGCCCACAGTGCAGGCAATGCCCTAGAGGTGCTTCATGCTGCGCATTATCTCAACGGTACTTTGACCAATAGCCGCATTGAAGAAATATTAAATGCTTTGGGCGCTGAACTTTTGGTTTCGTCTGGGATTGCGCAGAACTTAGAGGATGCTGAGGTCAAAATTGCTAAAGCGCTTGCATCGGGCGCTGCAGCAGAAGTTTTTGCGCGCATGGTGGCGGCCCTTGGGGGCCCTGTTGATTTTATGGAACACCCTGAATCTTATTTGGCTACCGCACCAATTATTCGCCCGGTTTATTCTGAAGCAGAGGGCTTGGTCACATCAATTACAACACGGCAGCTTGGATTGGCGGTTATTGAGCTTGGCGGCGGACGCCGCGTCGCTACCGATGTGATTGATCATGCCGTTGGGCTTTCCCATGTTGCGGGCAAGAATTTTCGAAGTGATTTTGAATCGCCGCTCTGCATGGTTCACGCGCGCGACGAGCAAAGTTATGAACGCGCTGCTGTTCTCATTCGTAACGCGTATCTTATTGGGCAAGGCGCGCAATCTGCGCCAGCTATTGTTGAACGCATCATGCCATGAGCCGGGCTTTTCTTTTTGTGATGGATTCCGTGGGCATTGGCGGCGCGCCAGATGCCGCGGCTTTTGGTGACGATGGTTCAAACACGCTGGGCCATATTTCTGATCGGATGAGATTAAAAATTCCCAATCTTATACGCCTAGGGGCGGCTCATGCTCTCAATGCGGCCAGTGGTTCGCCTCATGGGCTTGATCTTGCAGCACCCAGTCATGGCTCATGGGGATTTGCCACGGAAGTTTCGCAAGGCAAGGATACGATCACGGGACACTGGGAAATGGCAGGCGTGCCCTTGCAGTTTGCATGGGGCTATTTTCCGGAAACCATCCCTGCGTTTCCGCCGAGCTTGATGAACGAAATCATCACGCGCTGCAAATTGCCGGGTCTTCTCGCCATGTGCCATGCTTCGGGCACGCAAGTGATTGAAGATTTTGGCGAAGAACATGTGCGCACGGGCAAGCCAATTATTTATACCTCAGCTGACTCGGTTATTCAGATTGCAGCGCATGAAGAAAGCTTTGGGCTGCAACAGCTTTATGATGTGTGCCAAGTTGCGCGCGAGCTTACCTATGAATTAAACATCGGCCGCGTGATTGCACGGCCGTTCCTTGGTACTGCAGCTAAGAATTTTGCTCGCACAGGCCACCGTAAAGATTTTGCGGTGTTGCCGCCCTCGCCCACTTTGCTGGATGTGGCGAGCAAGGCGGGGCGCGCAGTTATTTCGGTGGGCAAGATTGGCGATATTTACGCACATTCTGGCACCGGCAGAGAGTACAAAGTTTCAGGCAACGCCTTGCTGATGAAAACCACAGTAGAGCACATGGACGAACTTGCCGATGGTGGATTTTTGATGACAAACTTCGTCGATTTCGATTCTGAATATGGTCATCGCCGCGATGTTATGGGTTATGGTCGTGAACTGGAACATTTTGATGCCATGCTGCCTGATGTCTTTGCAAAATTAAAACCTGATGATCTTCTGATCATAACTGCAGACCATGGTAACGACCCCACTTGGCATGGCACGGACCATTCGCGCGAGGCTATTCCGATTTTATGCAATCAGAAATTTGAAATTGGCCACCGCAAAATATTTTCAGACATTGGGCAGAGCATTGCATCGTGGCTTGGGCTGCCTGCCTTAACAGCGGGCACAAGTTTCAGCACGCCACCACGTTAACCGCAAGGCCACCAGTGGAGGTTTCTTTATAGCGTTCGCTCATGTCTTGGCCCGTTTGGCGCATGGTTTCCACACAGCTATCAAGCGGCACCAAATGTGTGCCATCGCCACGCAAGGCGAGCGAGGCCGCTGTGACAGCTTTCACCGCACCAAAAGCATTGCGTTCAATGCAGGGCACTTGCACAAGACCGCCGACGGGGTCACAGGTCATACCTAAATGATGTTCGAGGGCGATTTCGGCAGCATTCTCTACCTGCTCATTGGTGCCGCCTAACGCAGCACAAAGGCCTGCGGCGGCCATGGCGGAGGCTGATCCCACCTCACCTTGGCAACCCACTTCGGCACCAGAAATAGAAGCATTGTGTTTTATAATTCCACCAATGGCCGCCGCCGCCAGCAAAAAAATACGAATACCGTTTTGATCAGCGCCAATGCAATGATCTAAGTAATAACGAATGACTGCGGGCACTACGCCTGCCGCTCCATTGGTGGGGGCTGTGACCACTTTGCCACCGCCTGCATTTTCTTCGTTAATGGCCATGCCATAAACTGACAAAAAATCCATCACTCTGTGCGGCTGCATCGAATTATCGCCCTGCTCTTTCTTAAGCTTGGCAAAAATTTCAGCAGCGCGGCGTTTCACTTTAAGGCCACCTGGCAATATTCCGGTCTGGCGAAGGCCCCGCTCCATGCAAGAATTCATGGCGTTCCAAATACGGTCTAATCCTGCGTCCAGCTTTTCATCATCCATCGATGCTGTTTCATTGGCGCGCTTCATTGCTGCTATCGACTGGCCACTGTGCTTTCCCATGGCCAGCATTTCAGCAGCATTCTGAAAAGGATAAGGCACTTTTAGAACTGGGGTATCGTCAGCCAAATCTTGAGTGCGTTCATCTTGGGTAAGAACGAAGCCACCGCCAATTGAAAAATAAGTTTCAGCTAAAATTTCTGTGCCACGAACATCCAGCAGACGGAACACCATGCCATTGGCGTGGTGTTTCAATGCGGGGCCATAATCAAAAATAATATCAGTGGCTTCATTAAAATCCACAATAACATCCGTGCTCAAGCGCACAGTTTTGGTAGCGGCTAGAATTTCTTCTACCTTGTCAGGATCAATGTCTTGCGGGTTTTCTCCGGCGAGGCCCAGAACGGTGGCCTTATCTGTGCCATGGCCCTTGCCGGTGAAGGCCAATGAACCATGCAAAGTTACTGTTAGGCGCGTGGCTTTGGACACATCCTGAGTTGCCGCCCATTGCAAAAATCGGTGTGCGGCCACCATCGGCCCCATGGTGTGAGACGATGACGGACCGATGCCAATTTTAAAAAGATCAAAGACTGATAAGAACATGACTAAATCTTAGGCGCAGTTTTGCTCAAGACAAGTCACTTACCACCTCTAAAATGCCTAAAACCGTCAGAACTTAAACAGGGCGCACTTCCGAAACCTCTGGCACAAAGTGGCGCAGCAGGTTTTCAATGCCGTGCTTCAACGTGGCTGTGGAGCTCGGGCAGCCAGCGCAAGAGCCTTTCATGTTCAAATAAACGATGCCTTCCTTGAAGCCTTTGAAGGTTATGTCGCCACCATCTTGAGCCACAGCAGGGCGAACCCGCGTATCGAGCAGGTCTTTAATGGTCTTTACGATTTCGGAATGCTCTTCCTCAAAAAATTCTTCACCGGCCACTTCAATAATACCTGCATCGGAAAGCACAGGTGCGCCCGACACGTAATGATCCATGATCAAGCCCAAAATGGCAGGCTTCAAATGTTGCCATTCGCCAGCGCCTTTGCTGACGGTGATAAAATCATGGCCTAAAAACACGCCTGAAACTCCTGAAACGCCGAAGAGCTTTTCAGCCAAAGGTGATTCCAAAGCATCCGCAGCTTTTTTATATTCGCGGGTGGAGCCGGGCAGAACGGGCTTACCTGGAATGAACTTTAAAGTTGCAGGGTTTGGTGTGGCTTCAGTTTGAATAAACATCGATTGATCCTCTAGGGCCTATATAAGTTAGTTTAGAATAATTTTAAAGTAACAATCACGAGACGATGAAGCCGACTATTTCTCGCACATCCCGCACAATCGGGCCCGCAATGGCACGGGCACGGGCAGCACCTTCGGCCAACACCGAATCCACGTAAGTCTGCTCGGATTGCAGGCGTTTGGTTTCATCAGCAATGGGGGCTAATTTTTCAACCGCCAAATCTGCTAGCGCGTTTTTCAAACCTGAAAACTGGCCGCCGCCAAATTCGTTCAAAACCTCTTGGGCTGTTTTGCTTGATAACGCCGCATAAATGCCCACAAGATTTTCCGCCTCAGGACGGGCTTTCAACCCTGCAGTTTCTGAGGGCAATGCGTCCATGTCGGTTTTTGCTTTTCGGATTTTCTTGGCAATATCGTCGGCTGAATCGGTCAAGTTGATCCGCGATAGATCTGAAGGATCTGACTTGGACATTTTCTTAGTGCCATCGCGAAGGCTCATCACGCGGGTTGCGGGGCCGGTGATCATGGGTTCCGGCTGTGGGAAAAATTCGACCTCGTAGTCATTATTAAACTTGGCGGCGATGTCACGGGCCAATTCCAAATGTTGCTTTTGATCATCGCCAACCGGAACATGCGTGGCTTTATAAGCCAGAATATCAGCGGCCATCAGATTGGGATAAACATAAAGCCCAACGGAGGCCGCTTCTTTGTCTTTGCCAGCCTTATCTTTAAATTGCGTCATGCGGTTCAACCAACCCAGCCTTGCCACGCAATTAAACACCCAGGCCAACTCGGCATGTTCAGGCACTTGGCTCTGGTTGAAAATGATTGAGCGTTTGGGGTCAACACCACAGGCAAGATAACTCGCGGTCACATCTCTGATAGCTTGGCGCAGCGCTTTTGGATCTTGCCATAGAGTGATGGCATGCATATCAACCACGCAATAAATGCATTCATTGGTTTCCTGCATTTTCACCCAGTTGAGCATGGCGCCCAAATAATTGCCAAGATGCAAATTGCCGGTGGGCTGCATTCCAGAAAAAACGCGGGGTGAAAATAGGGTCATGGTCTCAATCCAAAAATCAACGCTTCAGGGCGGCCTTTAATTCAGAAATTCGAAAAGCGCCAGAAATTTGCGCGGCCGCAAAATAGCTGCCAATGCCAGTGGCAATCAACACCGCAAGGCCCCAGACGGCATGAATGAAATGCGTGCCTTCAGCAAAATTATCTTTCAGCAGCCATGAGAACGCCAGCAGCACAACAGCCATGATCAAAGTTGATAGAATGATCAAAGGCAGACGCCGTTTGCTGCGGTCGTCGAAAGCAAAATGATTCAAACTGTGCAGTCGGAAATAAAGCTGTGCAGCATTGGTCCAGGCGGCCAATGTTGTTGCCATGGCAATGCCGACATGGGCAAAATAATGCGCCAGAACAAAACTTGCTACAATATTGACGATCACAGAGTTAATAGCAAAGCGCATTGGCGTCTTAGTGTCTTCGCGGGCATAAAAGCCAGGCTGAAATACTTTCGTCAAAGCAAATGCTGGAAGCCCTGCTGCAAAGGCAATGACTGTTGGTGTCACTTGCAGCGTGTCGGCATAGGTAAACGCGCCATGCTCGAAAACTGTGTGCAGAATTGGTCCGCCAATGGTCATTAAAGCTGCTGTGGCAGGCAATGTGAGAAACCATGAAAATTCAATCGAACGGTTCTGCGAGTCGAGTGCCCCAACATAATCAGCAGCGCGCAATTTGCGTGAGAGCGTGGGCAACAAGACCACACCAATGGCAACCCCAATAATGCCCAGTGGCAATTGATAGAGCCTCTCTGCATAATAGAGAAAGGCAACACCATGGGGCAGGCTTGTGGCAATGTTAGAGGCAATGAGCAAATTAACTTGCATGATGCCGCCTGATAATATGCCCGGGCCGCTGACTTTAATGACGCGCCTCACATCAGGTGTGAGTTTTGGCCAGCTTGGCCAAAACGCCATGCTGTTTTTGCGGCAGACGATTGCTAACAATGCAAACTGCGCAACACCCGAAAGGGTTACACCTGCCGCAAAAATATATCCCGTTGTCGCGGTGTTTCCGGTGCCAAAATACCACGCCACAATGTTTGATGCGATCATCACGATATTAAGTAAAATAGGGGCTGCCGCTGCGGCGGTGAATTTATTGAGGCTGTTGAGAACACCGCCTTGTAAAGCAGTGAGCGACATGAACAACAGATAAGGAAAGCACACCCGCGTGAGGTTGACGGCGAGATCAACTTTTTCTGGACTTCCTTTAAAGCCCCAAGCGATGATGAATATGAGCCATGGCATGAAAATCATTGCAGCGGCTGTAAACACCAACATCCAAGCAAACAGCGCCGAAAAAACTTCCTGCGCAAAATTGCGCGCCGCTGTCAGGCCTTCGCCTTCAACGCGCTTAGCAAACATGGGCACGAAAGCTGAATTAAATGCGCCTTCGGCAAACAGTGTTCGAAAAAGATTGGGCAAGCGTTGTGCGATGAAAAACACTTCAGCCACGAGGCCCGTTCCCAATGTGTAGGCCACCATTTGGTCGCGCACAAAACCCAAGATACGGCTTATGGTGGTATAGCCGCCAACTTTAGCAACAGACTTAATGAGTGACATAGATTTCAGTAGCTTTCATTGTGGCTATATCGCTTCGTGGTGGCTCAAGAACCAGCATGAGCGACTTTTCGATTTGCAGTTTACGATTTTCGCTTTCGATTTTTGCTCCGGTCAGATCCGTGATGTAGAACACGTCGATCACTTTTTCGCCGAAGGTAGTTATGTGCGCGGAAGCAATATTTAAGTTGAGATGGAACAAGGCCTCTGTCAGGCCATGCAAGAGGCCAACGCGGTCGAGACCATTAATTTCAATCACAGTATATTTATTGGAATGGCCGTTATCGATAATCACCCTGGGCGCCACTTTGAACGCCAATGCGCGGCCCTGCACCTGCTGTGCCCCCGCCAGTGCTTCACGCAAGCGCAGCTGCCCATGCAGCGTTTTGCTGATTGACTCACATACGCGTGCCGCTCTTCGGCGCTCGTCATCCTCACCTTCATATTCGCGCTGGAGCAGAATGGTATCAAGCGCCATGCCATCGGTTGTGGTGAAGATTTGTGCGCCGATGATATTGGCCCCCGCCGCAGCACAGGCTCCTGTGATCAAAGCCAGCAAGCGCGGATGATCGGGCGTATAAACTGTGATCTCTGTAACCGCAGCAAAAGCATCCGTGTGAATGTCGGTTGCGGCTTCACCCTGAATTGATTTATCAATCAAGGTCTGCTGCCGCAATTGGCGCTCCACAGCCACGTTCAGCCAATAAGCATCATAGTGCCTTGCAGTTGCAATTTTCTTTTGGTCATCATCCCAATGTGGAAAGTTTTCGAGAAATTGATTTTGTGCAGACAGCACTCGATCTTTGCGCGACGTGGCCGTGTGACCCCCGGAAAGCATTGGTTCGGCCTCAGCATAAAGTGTGCGCAGCAATTGGCCTTTCCAACCATTCCATACGCCGGGACCGACAGCACGAATATCGGCCACAGTGAGAATGAGCAGGAGCTTTAACAGCTCCGGACTCTGCACCACGGCGTTGAAGTCCAAGATAGTTTTGAAATCATTCAGATCGCGCATTTGCGAGGTTTCG
>JANYHE010000070.1 GCA_025359215.1 Hyphomicrobiales bacterium | reverse complement strand
TTGCGCCGTTACTTTTTCACGGGGTTGGTCATAACCGCGCCGGCTGCGATCACAATCTGGGCGACCTTGTGGATCGTTGGTTCGTTTGATGGATTGGTGAAGCCTTGGCTTCCTTCCTCATATAATCCCGACACTTATTTGCCGATCAAGATTCCTGGTTTCGGGCTGGTCTTTGCACTTCTCTTTATAACGCTTGTGGGGGCGCTCGCTGCAAATTTGGTGGGCCGCACTTTGATTGGCCTGTGGGATAAACTGCTAAATCGCACGCCTGTGGTGCGCTCAATTTACAAAGGTTCAAAACAAATCTTTGAAACGATCTTCTCTGAAAAAGGGGCCTCGTTCCGCAACGTGTGCTTGGTCGAATGGCCCCGCAGAGATGCGTGGTCACTGGCCTTTGTCTCTCGCGAAGTGGATGGAGGATTGATTGGCTTGAAACCAGGCCGCGCCATGTATGCAATCTATGTTTCTACAACACCAAACCCCACATCAGGCTATGTGTTCTTTGTTGATCAGAAAGATGTAAAAATTCTCGACATGAGTGTTGAAGATGGATTGAAACTGGTGATTTCAATGGGCTTGGTTTTTCCGGATCAACCCTTGCCCGAAGCTCAAGAAATTGCTTTGGCTAAAAAACCTAGCCAGAAGACAAAAGCTTAATGGCTTCATCGCGCTCGAATAAATAGAGCAGCGTGCGCAACGCCTCGCCACGGGGTGTTTGGAGTTTGGGATCACGCGCCAAAATTAGCCCGGCATCATCGCGTGCTGTGGCCAATAAATCTCCGTGAATGGAAAGATCGGCCAGCCTGAACAACGGCAATCCTGATTGTTGGGTGCCAAGCATTTCGCCAGCTCCACGCAGTTTTAAATCTTCCTCGGCAATACGAAAACCATCTTCAGTTTCGCGCATGATGGCGAGGCGAGCCTTAGCCGTCTCACCGAGCGGGTCTTGATAAAGCAGCAAGCAGCTCGATTTTGCAGCACCGCGACCCACGCGGCCACGCAATTGGTGCAGCTGCGCAAGACCAAACCGCTCGGCATTTTCAATCACCATAATGCTGGCTTCAGGCACATCGACGCCCACTTCAATCACCGTTGTTGACACCAATATTGAAAGCTCACCTGTTTTAAAACGTTCCATGACAGCGTCTTTTTCAGCACCCTTGAGCCGACCGTGGATGATGCCAACACGGTTTGGAAATTCCGTTGCCAAACTTTCAAAGCGCTTTTCGGCATTGGCCAAATCGACGAACTCACTTTCCTCGACCAAAGGGCAAACCCAATAGGCTCTAGCACCTGTGGCCAAACTGCGGTGCAGGCCTGCCAACACATCGTCGATGCGCGATGTGGGCAACACGCGGGTGTCAATTGGCAAGCGGCCCGCTGGTTTTTCGGTGAGCTTGGAAACATCCATATCGCCATAAACAGTCAGCGCCAATGTGCGCGGGATCGGCGTTGCCGTCATTACCAATAGATCAGTTTGACCCGGTGATTTAGCTTGCAGCGCCAATCGTTGATGCACACCAAAGCGGTGTTGTTCATCAATGACTGCAAGGCCGAGGTCTTTAAAGGTCACGCCATCTTGAAACAGTGCGTGTGTTCCGATGAGGATATCAATGTCGCCACTTTGCAGGGCCTGCATGAGTTCTTCTCGGACTTTGCCTTTTTCGCGCCCCGTGAGCAAAGCGAGGCGTAAGCCTGTGCCTTCAATCAGTTTCGAAAGATTAGCTAAATGTTGGCGTGCCAAAATTTCTGTGGGCACCATTAAGGCACCTTGAAAACCAGACTCCACAGCCGCTATTAGAGCCAATAACGCAACAACAGTTTTCCCTGATCCCACATCGCCCTGAAGAAGGCGTATCATTCTGTGGTTTGAAGTCATATCCGCAAGAATTTCAAAAATGGCATTTAATTGAGCATTTGTAAGTTGATAGGGTAATTTGTTGATAATCTTGTTGCGGATGGTTCCCGTGCCACCCATGGGCCTTCCGCTAGCCCGCTTCATTTGATTGCGCACCAGAGATAACGCCAATTGGTTGGCCAGCAACTCATCATAAGCCAAGCGCAAGCGGTTTAGCCCTACGGCGTTCAGCTCTAACGGATTGTGCAAAGATCGCAGTGCTGTCGTAAAATCGGGCCATTGCTGGCGCTTCAACCATTCGCTGTCTTGCCATTCCGGCAGATCAGGCAATTTTGCCAAAGCGCCATGGGCTGCTTTCTGGACAAGCTTGGACGAAAGGCCCGCCGTGAGTGGATAAACTGGTTCCAGCATTGGCATTTTGTCAAAATCTTCAGCATTCAAAACATAATCGGGATGAGTCATTTTGGCTTCAGAACGAAACCAGCTGATTTCTCCGGAAATGAAACGCTTTTCACCTACGGGAAATTGTCGCAACAGCTGATCGGCATAGGTGGTGAAAAACACCAACGTCATTTGCCCTGTGTCGTCATAGGCATCAATACGGTATGGCACTTTCACACCGCGAGGCGGCGCATGGTGTTGGCCAATCTTAACTTCCAATGTGGCAACACCTTGAACTGGCAACTGCGAGATGGTGCATTTAAAGCGGCGGTCAATCAATCCTGAGGGCACATGAAACAGCACATCCAGCAGCCTCGCAGCATCAACATGCAAGAGCTTGGCAAAAAGCTTGGCCATTTTCTCACCTACACCTTTAAGGGTGGTGATATCAGCAAAGAGCGGATTGAGGATTGATGGTCGCATGATAGCTAGTTTCGCCGCGAACGGGTTGCGGTGCAAGCCCATGAAGGGTTAAGACGCACATTCAATGATCGATAATTCACAAAAAACTGAAACCATGCGCAAGCGCCTTTTGTGGCGGGCCACGCATAGGGGCATAAAAGAAATGGATTTAATCGCGGGTGGCTTTGCAGCCGCGCGCCTTCCCACCATGAGCCATGATGATTTGTTGGCCTTCGAAGTGATGCTAGAATTGCCCGACCAAGATTTGCTCGCATGGGCAACACGTCAGGATGAAGTGCCCACTGCCTTGCGAACACCCTTATTGCTTGAACTCATAAATTTTCGTCCGGATTTTTCTGTATGAATGCCATTGAAAATCTGAAGCCGCGCCTTTCCATGCCGGGGCGCGTCACACTTTCCGCATTGCCGGAAGGGCTGGACGCTTTGGTGCTGCCAGATATCGCCAAGGCCGCAGGGGCGAGTGGATTGGTGCAAGTGTGCCGCGATGATCAACACATGGCATCGCTTGAAGATCAGATCGGCTATTTTGCGCCTACGCTTGAAGTGATCCGCTTTCCAGCGTGGGATTGCTTGCCTTATGACCGGGTTTCGCCATCGGCTGATATTTTAGCGCGGCGTTTGGCTGTGCTCGCACGCCTTGCCAAACCTTCTGGCAAACCCTTCATTTTGCTCACCACAATCAATGCCGTTTTGCAGCGCACCGTGCCGCAGAGCATGATCGCAAGTGGTTCGCTCATAATAAACCCAGGGCAACGCGTTAAAGGCGATGTGTTGCAAAGTTTTCTGGTCGATAATGGCTTCTCGCGCGTGGGCACAGTGGTGGACCCTGGCGATTTTGCAGTGCGGGGCGGGCTGATTGATATTTATCCGCCGGGTGCCAAAGTTCCGGTGCGGCTTGATTTTTTTGGTGAGACGCTGGAAAGCATTCGCAGTTTTGATGCGCAAACGCAGCGTTCCATCGCACAGCTTAAAACACTGGTGCTGCACCCCGCCAATGAAGTGTTGCTAAATAAGCCGTCCATCGCTGCTTTCCGCACCAGTTATGCCGAAGCCTTTGGCGGGCTGGACATGAATGATCCGCTTTATGAAAGTGTGACCAATGCGCGGCGCTATCAGGGCATGGAACATTGGTTGCCGCTGTTCTATGGCGAGTTGGGCACCATTTTTGACTATGTGCCAGACGCTGTTTTAAGTTTGGCTCATGCCACAACTGAAGCCATGGCAGCGCGCCACGAACAGATCGACGAATTTTATGACGCCCGCAAAGAAGCGCAGAGTAAAAACAGTTTTGGCGCCGCACCTTATAAACCCCTCAAACCTGCGCGGCTCTATTTGACGCCTGCCAATTGGAATGAGCTTTGTGCTGATCGCACGGTGTTGGAAATCTCTCCCTTTGAAAGCCCATCGAGCACAGCCATATCATTTGCAGGCAAGCAAGGCCGCAGCTTTGCTGCTGAACGTGCCGAAGTGGGCGGCAATGTTTACGATGCCGTGCGGCTTTACACTGAAACGTTGCGCAAAGCCGGAAAGCGCACGCTGATAGCCTGCTGGAGCGAAGGTTCAGCGGACCGCCTAGCCACCATCTTGCGTGACCATGAGCTTGCACCCTTGGTGGTTGCTAAGGACTGGGCTGAGGCGCAGACCCATGATGTGGGCATCGTCACTATGATTGTGCTGCCGCAAGAGCAGGGCTTCGAAACACCCGATTTGGCAGTGATCGGCGAGCAGGATATTCTCGGCGATAGACTGGTTCGCAAAGCACGCAAATCAAAAAAGGCGGCAGACTTCCTCACGGAATTATCTTCAATTTCATCGGGCGATCTTATGGTTCATGTGGACCACGGCATTGGTCGATTTGAAGGCCTTAAAACCATTGATGTGCAAGGCAATCCGCATGATTGCTTGCTGCTCATCTATGCCGAAAATTCCCGCCTGTTTTTGCCCGTTGAAAACCTTGAACTGCTCACGCGCTATGGTTCTGAATCCGATGGCGTGCAGTTGGATCGCCTTGGCGGCGGTGCATGGCAGGCCAAGAAAGCAAAGCTCAAAGAACGCATCCGTGAAATTGCCGGCGATCTGATAAAAACCGCAGCTGCTCGCGAACTGAAAGCCGGAGACATTCTCACGCCGCCAGAAGGCGCCTTTGACGAGTTCTGCGCGCGCTTCCCCTATGAAGAAACCGAAGACCAGCTTTCAGCCATTGAAGCTGTGGTTGAAGACCTCGGCAAAGGCCGCCCCATGGACCGCCTCATTTGCGGTGATGTGGGCTTTGGCAAAACTGAGGTGGCCTTGCGTGCTGCATTCGTGGCTGCCTATGCCGGAAAGCAAGTGGCTTTAATGGTGCCCACCACTTTGCTGGCCCGCCAGCATTACAAAAACTTTGTCGAACGCTTCAAGGGCTTGCCGCTGCGCATTGCCCAGGCTTCACGCCTTGTGGGGCGCAAAGGCATTGATGAGGTGAAGAAGGGTTTGGAAGATGGCAGTGTTGATATTGTCATCGGCACACACGCTTTGCTGGCTGAAAGTGTGAAATTCCGCGATCTTGGCTTGATGATTGTCGATGAGGAACAGCACTTTGGCGTGAAGCATAAAGAGCGCCTGAAATCCATGCGCGCCAATGTGCACGTGCTCACACTCACGGCCACGCCGATTCCTCGCACGCTGCAATTAGCCTTGTCGGGTTTGCGTGAAATGTCACTCATCACCACGCCGCCGCTCGATCGTTTGGCGGTGCGCACGTATATTTCACCTTTTGATCCTGTCACAGTGCGTGAACATTTGCTGCGCGAACATTTCCGCGGTGGTCAAAGTTTTTATGTTGTGCCGCGCATCACAGATCTGGACGAGATTGCTGAGTTTTTGCGCGAAAGCCTGCCAGAACTCAAATTCCGCACTGCCCATGGCCGCATGGCCCCCACGGAACTTGAGGATATTATGAACGGCTTTTACGACCGTGCATTTGATGTTTTGCTGTCCACCACCATCGTCGAATCCGGCCTCGATATCTCCACAGCCAACACGATGATTATTCATCGTGCCGATATGTTTGGCTTGGCGCAGCTTTATCAATTGCGCGGCCGCGTGGGGCGCTCCAAGCAGCGGGCCTATGCACTGCTCACCACATCACCGAAGAAGACGTTGACGGCAACGGCCGAGCGCCGCCTGAAGGTTCTGCAATCACTGGATTCTTTGGGCGCGGGCTTTAACCTGGCGAGCCATGATCTTGATATTCGAGGTGCTGGCAATTTATTGGGCGAGGAGCAACACGGCAACATTCGTGAAGTGGGCTTTGAGCTTTATCAATCCATGCTGGAAGAAGCAGTCGCCAACATGAAATCTGGCGATTTAGATGCCGTGGATGAAGGCGCATGGTCGCCACAAATTAACATTGGCACATCTGTGTTGATCACCGAAAGCTATGTGTCAGACTTGCAAGTGCGCTTGGGTCTCTATCGCCGCTTGGCAGATTTCCAAGAACAAAATGAACTCGATGGATTTGCCGCTGAATTGCATGACCGCTTCGGCAGAAGGCCAGAGGAAGTGGATCATTTGCTCGAAATCGTCTCAATCAAATTGCTCTGCCGAAAAGCCAACGTGTCAAATGTGGATGCTGGGCCAAAAGGTGTGACAATTGCGTTCCGTGGCGGCATTTTCGCCAACCCACCCGCTTTGGTGCAATGGATTGCCGGGCAGGGCACTTTGGCCAAGTTGCGGCCCGATATGAAATTAGTGCTCACCCGCGAATGGGCCACCGCAGCAGCACGGCTAAAAGGCACACGTCAGTTAATGCAGAATTTGGTTAAACTTGCTGGTTAGCCACTTTCTTAATCGCATCGGCAATAACTTTAGCCGATTGCGCGCCTGAAATTCCATATTTGTGGTTGATGATGAACGTGGGCACACCGGTGATGCCCATTTGCTGGGCTTGCACGGTTTCAGCCATCACAGTTTGCTTATCGTTATCAGACTTCAAATCAGCAAGAATCTGTTCGCGGTCCATGCCAACCGACGCGGCTACATCCGCCAGCACAGCATGATCGCCCACATCTTTGCCATCGCGCCAATAAGCCACGAACAAGGCCTCTTTCATTTCCGCCTGTTTGCCAACAGGCAAAGCCCAGCGGATGAGGCGGTGCGCATCCAAAGTGTTTGGAGTTCTGGTAATGGCGTCAAAATTATAAGGAACGCCATCTTCCTTGCCAGCCGCAATTAATGGATCGTGGATGGTTTTCAGGCGCTCTGTGCCAAATTTATCCGTCATATATTTCGTGCGATCAATTCCACCTGCCGGAATTGTCGGGTCAAGAAAAAAGGGGCGGTAAACCACCTCAACCTTAACATCTGGAATAAGGCTTAAAGCCTTATCCAACCTACGTTTTCCTAAGAAACACCAAGGACAAATAACGTCCGACACCATATCAATTGTTACTGTGGATTGTGCCATAGTGTCGTCGTCTCAAATCCTGGTAAAGGTTGTTGATCGGGTCTGCCGATGTATGACCAACGTGCAACCCATTGGCCACCGGCATCATAAAACGGAATGATATAGGAGCCAGCCACGAGAAGTCTATCTTCAGCATGCACTGCCGCCACAAATTCCTCGCGAGTCTTGGATTTCAGCATGGCTTCAATGGCATGATCCACCGCAGGATCAGCAATGCCCGGATAGTTGCGGGTGCCTTCAGTGGTCTTGCCGTAAGAGCCGAAATACAAGGTTTGCTCATTTCCGGGCGACAGCGAATTAAACCATGTGACCGGTATCATGTCATAATCATAAGTTTTTTGTAGAGCTGTAAACTGCGCTGGATCAACGGTGCGAATTTCCACCTTCACGCCAATCTGTTGCAACGTGCGCTGATAATGAAGTGCTATTTTTTCTTGATCTGGGTTTTGGATTGAGATGGTGAATGCAAAAGGTTCACCCGCGGCATTCACCAAACCCTGGTCGCCAATTTTCCATCCTGCACTGGCCAAAAGATCAACCGCCTTCTTCAGCAACTTGCGGTCACGGCCCGAGCCATCACTAACTGGCAGATTATAGCTGCCATCCAGAAAATCAGCACGCAACGTGTTTGTGCCGAGCACGGCAAGCTCAGCCGCATCAGCCGCCTTGCCTTTGGATGAGAGCTCTGAACCACTATAATAGCCATAGGTGCGAGCATATGCGTTGCCGAACAAATTGGCGTTGGCCCACTCAAAATCAAACGCCATGATCAATGCTTCACGCACACGCGCATCTTCAAAGATTTTATGGCGCGTGTTGAAGGCAAAGCCAGAAGCTGGAGCAGGAGAATGCTGGTCGATTTTTTCAATCAGCACTTTGCCTTCTTCAACTGCGGGAAATTTATAACCAGTGGTCCAGCGCACAGGGTCGCCTTCGGTGCGCACATCCACATCGCCCTTTTTAAAGGCCTCGAATGCGGCGTTGGCATCCTTGTAATAATCAAAGCGGAACGTATCAAAATTCCACAAGCCCTTGTTGATCGGCAAATTCTTGCCCCAATAATCTGGGTTCTTTTTATAAGTAATTTGCTCGCCAGGTTTCACATCGCCAAACACATAGGGGCCCGAACCGATGATGGGATTGAGGGAACTTTCATCGAAAGTTTTTCCTTCCCATGATTTCTTAGAAAGAATGGGCATGAGGCCGATGATCATCGGCAATTCACGGTCACCCTTGTCTTGTGTGAAGGTAATTGTGTGCTCGTCTGGCGTCTCCATTTTGGTAATTTTGGAGAAATTATTTTTGAAATTGGGGCGGCCTTTGTCACGCAAAGTTTCGAGAGAGAACACAATATCAGCGGAAGTAACAGGCGATCCGTCGGAGAATTTGGCTTCTGGACGCAGCTTGAATGTAAAAGTCTGACGATCGTCTGAAGTATCAATCGTTTCCGCCAGCAAACCATAAAGTGAAAATGGTTCAGCCCAATTGCGCCCCAGCAGGCTTTCAAACACAAATGTGCGAATGCCAGTGGCCGCACTGCCCTTTACGATAAACGGATTGAGGCTATCAAACGTGCCCGTAACGGCTTGCTTGAGAACGCCGCCCTGTGGTGCATCTGGATTGGCATAAGGCAGGCTTTTGAAATCTGATTTAAGCGCTGGCTCGCCCAGCATAGCAATGCCGAACTTTGGTTCAGCAAAGGATTGTGTGCAGAAGAGAGCGGCCAAGGCCACTGTGAGCGACAGGGTGCGAATCTTTTTCATCCGCACATTCTAGCGCAGATTTCTTAGCGCACCAAAATGTTCGTAAACTGCCAAGGATCTTTCTTGTCGATGGGTTCCACAAACAATCCGTCAATGCTCTTCAAAGGATTCCAATCGGTATAAACGCCGCCCACTGGGCCAAGATACGGCATTTGTAATTCGAGGCAGCGGCGGAAATCCATCTCGTCGGTTTCAACAATGCCTGAATTGGGATTTTCAATGGCCCAGATGATGCCCGTGAGCACCGCTGATGTGACCTGCATACCTGTTGCACTTTGATAGGGGGCCAGTTTGCGGGCTTCGTTAATGGAAAGTTGCGAGCCAAACCAGTAAGCATTTTTCTTATGGCCATAGAGCAGCACACCCAGTTTATCTTGCCCGTCGGCGATTTCTTGCGGTTCCAAAATGTGTTGCTTGGGTTGCTTTTTGCCGCCATTGCCAAACATTTCATGCAAGCTGAGAATGGCATCATTGCAGGGATGATAAGCATAATGGCAGGTAGGGCGATAAATAGCTTTAGCACCTTTGCGCACGGTGTAATAATCGGCAATTGAAATGGCTTCGTTATGGGTGACCAGCAATCCATATTGCGGGCCGATATCAGGCACCCAAGTGCGAACCCGGGTGTTAGCACCAGCACGTTCTAAATAGATCGCTGCTTTGCTGCCCGTCTTGTGTTGATGCCCATCAGGCGGCATTTTCTTTTCATGTGTGCCCCAGCCGAGTTCCGCTGGTTGTTTGCCTTCCGAGATCAAACCCTCGACCGACCATGTGTTCACAAACGTGCCAAGGCGTTTTGCATCAATGGCGCGTTGCGTATCGCGCTCAGCAATGTGAACACCTTTCACGCCCAGCTTTTTCATAAGCTTGGCCCAACCATCGCGGTTGGTTGGAACATCAGTTTTGAGTTTCGTATCCTTAGCGAGATTGAGCAAAGCTTGTTTCACAAACCAGCTCACCATGCCCGGGTTAGCTCCACAGCAAGAAACAGCCGTTGGCCCCTTACCCATTTTTGCTTTGAGCGCGACAAGCTTTTCCCGCAAAGCATAATTGGTACGCGAAGCATTATCGACTTTTTTGTTGTAATAAAAACCGGGCCAAGGTTCGATCACCGTATCAATGTAAAGCGAACCCGTGGCGCGGGCCACGCGCATGATATCCATGCTATCCACATCAACTGATAGGTTCACAATTAAAGCTTGGCCATCTCCCGACGTGAGGAAAGGCTTCAACACTGCCTTATGGTTGGATTTGGTGAGAGCTTGCTTGTGGAATGTGATGCCTTCAGCATCGGCAATGTGTTTCGACTCTTCGCTAGGATCAATGATAGTGATCTTGGCACGGTCACAGCGGATGTGACGCAATATGAGCGGCAAAGTTCCACGCCCAATCGAGCCGAAACCGATCATCACAATAGGGCCATTCCAAATGGCATAATTGGTACGCGTGGTCATGGAATGACTCCCTCAAAAAAACAAACCAGCATCGCCAAGCTATTTAGCCAGCGACATCTCGAAGCGTTTGCCTGATTTATCGATGAATGTCACCTTATCTCCATCGCGGGCTATATCGTAACATGCGAGTGCGGGGTTGGGTGGCCAAGCCGAGCAATATTGATCTCCCACCACCGTCCATGTGCCTTGGCTTTGATTGCCGCCTGCACTGAAAAACGTGACGCCGGACTTTTGAAATATCTGCTCAGCTGGATTTCCATTATTGCTGGCATGTAAAACGGTGTCGGATAAAACGCTGACAATCTCATCGTGCTTTAAAAGCATCTCAGCTGCACAAGCCGCACCGAACCAAAACAGACTAATTGCTGCTATGAGAATTTTGCGCATGAGTCCACTCCGCGAAACGAATACGAGCAATTTTATAGGCGTCAATCACCGACAAACCGTAAACAAAAAAGCCGCCAATATGTTGACCAAGAAATGAACTGGTGGGCGGCATCAAATGTCCACTCGCCCAGCTGAGAATGACAATGAAAAACAGAAACATTAATCCGCGCTGAGGTAAACCCTGCAGCACATGCCCTGAGCCTGGAAGAACAATCGCTGCAAACAAAATAATATGGGGGTTACGAGGTGTCATGATGTTGCATGTTCCTCTAGTGCTGCTTTGAGCGCAAGCAAAGATTCAATCATGTTTTGCACAAGCTCGGCTTCTATTTGTACATCAGAAAAATTGGCTTCGCGCATCACCACATAACGAGAACGCTCAGCTTCAGCGATTTGAATGACAAGACGCAAACCATCAGGGGTGATCAACAATTCTTTGGCACGGGGATTTGCGAAAAACTCAAGATGATTTTTTACAATTTTTAAATTGGCATAACCAGAATCGTGGTCACTGCGCAGGGTTGCATGCTCGGGAAAACCTGGCGGGAGCCCAATGCTGTGCCGTAAAAAATCAAAATTTGAAAAACTGGTCGGTCCCGCCGAGCGCAGCATCATATCGAGTTTTGCGGTGACGGGTAGCTTATCTGGGATTGTGACCATCAACCAAAGACAGGGCAACTTTCTCGTGGCCAAAGTGTCGCTCACAGTCTGGATTTGCACGGCATTTTCTTTATAGAATCCGTCCAGTCTTTGACTGCCTAGACTGATGCCAGATGAATGGATCGGTGTGTTGAGCAAGTCTCGCACTTGAGAAAACAATAATTCTGCCCCTGCCTGTTTCCTTCGCTTTTGCGCGAAGTAACTGCGGACAAGAACTGTGCCCAACAGACCGGCGATAGTATAGGCAATGAAATTCTGCATGGCACTTCAAGAAAAAGGCCCGCCAATGCGACGGGCCGTGAGGTTAAGTTGAGGGTATTTAGAAACCCTTTGGTTTTGGCCACGGCATCGTGAATTGATCGCCGCGCCGCACATATTGATAGCGATAGAAGTGAAACCAGATGGAGACAACGAGATAAAACACCACCATGGCCGTCAGTTGCGCGCCATAACCCAAGAAGATCGCAAAGAATGTGATCACACACAGGATGAACAACACGATAGCTGGCAACGGATGGAACGGATGTGTGTAACCGCGACGGATTGAGCCCAAAGGCCATCTGTTGCGGAACATAACGATGTTGATGCTCATGAATGTATACTGCAACACACCAGAGAGGATCGAGAAAGTGATGGCTTGGTTTAAATCAGAAATGAAGGCGAAGGCTAAGGCAATGGGTAACAAGAACACGATTGAACGATAGGGTGTGCGGTATTTAGGATGAACAGCTGAGAACCATGTAGGCAAATACCGATCGCGTCCCAATGAGAACCAAGCGCGTGCCGCATCGTTCACACAACCATTGGCCGAAGCAATGGCCGCCAGCAGTGTGGCATAAAACATCATATTTTCAAGAGCAGGACTGCCAGTCAATTTGCCTGCATCCCAAAGTGGATAATAGGTTGTTCCCAGATATTCCCATGGCATAAGACTGGCGCAAACATACCACGTCATCGCACCCGCGATCAGCAAAGTGATCATGCCGGCCATAGTGCCATAAGGCAGAGCCCGAGCCGGAGATCGCACCTCTTCGGCAGCTTGGGTGGTTCCTTCAATGCCGAGGAAATACCAGATGCCAAAATGGAATGATGCAATCACACCAATCCAGCCATAGGGAAGAGCATTCGCTGGAGTGATCATTTCGCCCAGTCTCAGAACAGTGCCTTGCGACCAAGGGGCCACACTGAGAAACAGCACGACGATGGCTAAATAGGCGAGGGCGGTTATGATAAAATTAAAGTTTAATGTCGCCAGAACACCACGATAATTCAGCCAAGCAAGGCCGATGATCGTGACCGCAAGAAAGGCATTGTGGTTGAGGCCATCAGTTCCGGCTTTCGCCACGATGGTGTCGCCAACCAAAATAGCATCAGACACTTCCAACATGGTGTAAGCAAACACCATGTAAAGTGCGACGTTAAATGCCATGAGCGGGCCAACAATGTGTTTGGCTTGAGCATATTGACCGCCAGCAGCGGCAATTGTTGATGTGACCTCGGAGTCAATCATGGCGACAGATGTATAAAGAAGCCCAATCACCCAACAAACGATCAAAGCCGCGAGTGAGCCCCCCTTATCGGCTGAGAAATTCCAACCCGTATATTCTCCCACTAAAACGATGCCAACGCCCAGTGCCCACACGTGGGCTGGGCCTAAAACACGGCTGAGGGATATTTTTGTGGGCGTTGCAGTCATTGTTGATTGTGACATTTTTGCGCCTCACACTTTATGTTTTTCAGAGGTGGCCTCAATCTCGCCTTCACGAGAAGAGGTCAATGCTTCTTCAGAATAGCTGGTGTCGGTTTTATACCAATCAAACAGCATCCAAGCGACCAAAACAGCTGAAACCGCCCAACACAGATATGAAAAATCAATCCACATGATTCTGGGTCCTATTTCTGATTAAATTTTTCGTCGATAACGTCGCGGTATTCACGCTCGGATGCACGAAACAGAAAAATAAAATACCCGACAAGCACCACAACCATGATGAGGAGTTGCGTCCAATCAATTGTGTAGTTGTATCTATTCTGGATAATATCGTGAGCTGCACTCACATCCTTGCCAAGCTTAGTCCACTGCTCAACTTGTGCAGGCGTTTGATGCAGCAATTCCCATGTAGGATTATCAATCTTGGTGATACTTTTTGAGACACCGGCCCAACCCATATAAAGTGGAAACCATAAGGCCAGAAAAATGGCACCAACCAAGCAGGCTATATCAAACACTTGCAAAATGGCAGGTTGTTCTGGCGGATTATATCTTGCCATAATTATCCCCTTGCTTGTTTGTTGGCATCAGAAGTTTTTATATCGAGGCCGTAGATAAAGTCCTTGTCTTCGGCATAATGACTGACCATGGCGATGACTGATGCGGTGTTGAAAATCAAAAGCACGGTTGCCGACAACAGTGAAACAATGCGCACGGTGCTATCGGGAATGAATGACCATGACATGTATAGGATGAAAACAACCACGATCCACAGTAAGGTTAAAAGAAGCCATGCCCCGCGCACATCTTTGCGGTACATGGCTTCGATCCTCTGATTGAGGTCCGACATTTTATTCCCTCCACCCAGCAGCGATATTCCCCCGAACCCCGCACGCCACCCCTTGTTATTTGTTTTGGGGCAATATTATTGCATGAGAGGAAACGACGAGAATCGTCGCATGTCAAGCAAGTGTTTGTGCTGCAACTGCGAAGTGTTACGATGCTTCATTTGAGCTTTAGCAATGCACTCGCCATACTAAGCCCAATGATTCGGAAAATGAGTTGAATGTCTAAACCACAAAAGTCTGACGATCTGTTTGGCGATGCGCCACCAGCCCCAAAGCCAATTCCAGCGGCCAAAGCGCCGCCCAAATCAAAGGGCGAGGATAGCTATACGGCTGCCGATATTGAGGTTCTCGAAGGGCTTGAGCCCGTTCGCCGCAGGCCGGGCATGTATATTGGCGGCATTGATGAACGCGCGCTCCATCATTTGTTTGCCGAAGTGATTGACAATTGCATGGATGAAGCCGTGGCTGGCCATGCCAGCCGCATTGAAGTTGAATATTCAGATGATGGCTATTTGACAGTGATTGATAATGGTCGCGGCATTCCAATTGATCCGCACCCCAAGTTCAAAGATAAGTCGGCGCTGGAAGTCATCATGGTCACACTTCATGCGGGCGGCAAGTTTGATTCCAAGGTTTACGAAACGTCTGGCGGTTTGCACGGCGTTGGCATTTCTGTTGTGAACGCTCTTTCGGAGCATTGCATAGTTGAAGTGGCGCGCGGCAGCCAGCTTTATAGACAAGAATTTAGGCGCGGCAAGCCTGATGGTGGTTTGCAACAGCTTGGCAAAGTTTCGGGTCGCCGCGGAACGCTGGTAAAATTTCTGCCAGATACGCAGATCTTTGGCAAAGGCAACACCACATTCTCCGCCGCCCGACTTTATAAAATGGCACGTTCAAAATCTTATCTCTTTGGCGGCGTGGAAATCCGCTGGAAATGCGCCGAAGTCTATTTGAAAGACAAGGCCACGCCGGCCGAAGCCGTGTTCCATTTTCCCGGTGGCTTGAAGGATTTCTTGGTCGAACGCCTCGACGGCATGACGCGCGTTGTCGACGATATCTTCTTTGGCAATGTCAAAAAAGATGGCGGCCACGGTTCAGTGGAGTGGGCCGTCGCTTGGTTTGGCGGTGACGATGGCTTTATGTCGTCCTATTGCAATACCATCCCCACACCCGATGGAGGCACCCACGAAACCGGTTTCCGCATGGCGCTCATGCGGTCGCTTAAAACTTACGCCGAATTGAAGAACAATAAGCGCGCAGCAGTGATCACCGCTGATGATGTGATGGTACAATCTGGCGCCATGTTATCGGTTTTCATCCGCGAACCAGAATTTCAAAGCCAAACTAAAGATCGCCTCACCACGATTGATGCAGCCCGCATTGTGGAAATAGCTGTGCGTGACCATTTCGATCATTGGCTCACTGGTCATCCGGCCCAAGCTGATAAGCTGCTGGAATGGATTATTGAACGTGCGGAAGAACGTTTGCGCCGCCGCGCTGAAAAAGAAGTGGGCAGAAAAACTGCCGTGCGCAAATTGCGCTTGCCGGGAAAACTGGCCGATTGTTCAGCAACCCTTGCAGAAGGATCAGAGCTTTTCATTGTGGAGGGCGACTCAGCGGGCGGCTCGGCCAAACAAGCGCGAAACCGCGTCAACCAAGCTGTTCTGCCCTTGCGCGGCAAGATATTGAATGTGGCCAGTGCTGGCAAAGATAAACTGGCCGCCAATCAACAAATTAGTGATTTGGTTCAAGCCATTGGTTGCGGCATGGGTTCATCATACCGTGAAGAAGATTTGCGCTACGACAAAATCATCATCATGACTGATGCTGACGTTGATGGTGCGCACATCGCATCATTGTTGATGACATTCTTTTATCGCCAATTGCCAAAGGTTATTGATCAAGGCCATTTATTTTTGGCCGTGCCGCCGCTCTATCGCCTCACACAAGGTGGCAAAACGGTTTACGCCCGCAATGATCAACACAAGGATCAATTGTTGGAAAATTTTGGGGGTCGCGGCAAAGTGGAAGTGGGCCGGTTCAAAGGGCTCGGCGAAATGATGGCCCATCAATTGAAAGAAACCACCATGGACCCGGCCAAGCGACTGCTGCTGAAAGTCACGATGGAAGACGCTGGCCGAGCCTCCACAGCCCGCGTTGTGGAGCAACTCATGGGAAATAAGCCTGAGGAACGCTTTAATTTCATCAGCGAGCGGGCTGAATTTGTGAGTTCAGACGGATTGGATATTTAATCACACGTTTTTTTGCCGCATCTCCACTTTTCCAAAAAATGTCCTATATTGCCCCTTATGCCTAAAGCCCCAACCAAGCATGGCGATGATTCTGACACCAGTGTCATCACCAAAACCAAACCAAAAACGCAAAAGCCTTCACTGTATAAAGTGTTGCTGCTGAACGACGATTTCACACCCATGGAATTCGTGGTCTATGTACTGGAGAAGTTTTTCAACAAATCCGGTGAGGCCGCCACACGTATTATGCTGCATGTTCACCAAAAAGGTGTGGGCGTGTGTGGCGTTTATACCTTTGAGATAGCCGAGACGAAAGTTACCCAAGTGATGGACTTTGCGAAGGAGCATGGCCATCCGTTGCAGTGCACTCTCGAAAAAGAGTGAATTAATTATTATTGCAGTGGCCCTTTCCGCTGCCCGATCATCTCCTATATAGTGGGAGACGTAAATTGAGGAATTCAGCGTGCCCACATTCTCCCGCAGTCTGGAAAAAGCTTTACACCGCGCCTTGGCCCATGCCGCCAGCCGCAAACAGGAATTGGCCACGCTAGAGCATCTGCTGCTTTCGCTGACTGATGATAAAGATGCCATTGGTGTTATGAAAGCCTGCGGCGTTAACATTGAAGAGCTGAAAGAAAGCCTCAATGATTACGTTGACAATGAGCTTGCCAATCTGGTCACCGATAATGTGACGGAAGCCAAACCCACGGCCAGTTTTCAACGCGTTATACAACGCGCAGTGATCCATGTGCAATCTTCCGGTCGTGAAGAAGTGACGGGTGCCAATGTGCTTGTTGCCATTTTTGCCGAGCGCGAAAGCCATGCGGCGTTCTTCCTGCAAGAGCAGGATATGACACGTTATGACGCGGTAAATTATATCTCCCACGGAATTGCTAAAAAGCCGGGCCTTTCGGAAAACCGTGAAGTGCGTGGCATGGCCGATAATGAGGGTGAAAACTCAGGAGAAGAATCGGCCGCAACCGGAGCAGGGGGCAAGAAAAAAGCCGAAAGTGCCCTAGAAGCTTATTGCATCGACCTCAACAAAAAAGCAGGTGAAGGCAAGATCGATCCACTGATTGGCAGAACTGCCGAGGTCGATCGCACCATCCAGATTCTTTGCCGCCGCAACAAAAACAATCCCTTATTTGTGGGTGAGCCCGGAGTTGGTAAAACCGCCATTGCTGAAGGCTTGGCCCGCAAGATCATCAAGGGTGAAGTGCCAGAAGTTTTAAAAGATTGTGTGATCTACAGCCTCGACATGGGCACGCTTTTGGCGGGCACACGATATCGTGGTGATTTTGAAGAGCGCTTGAAGGCCGTGATGAAAGAAATTGAGTCAAAGCCCGGTTCGATTCTATTCATCGATGAAATTCACACTGTGATTGGGGCAGGTGCCACATCTGGCGGTGCCATGGATGCATCGAACCTGTTGAAGCCTGCTTTGGCTGGCGGCGCATTACGCTGCATTGGCTCGACAACTTATAAAGAATATCGCCAACATTTTGAGAAGGACCGCGCCCTTGTGCGGCGTTTCCAAAAGATTGATGTGAATGAGCCTTCAATTCCTGATGCCATCGCCATCATGAAAGGCCTCAAACCTTACTACGAAGAGTTCCATAAAGTTCAATATACCGATGAAGCCATCGAAGGCTCAGTGCAGCTTTCAGCCCGCTATATGGCCGATCGCAAGTTGCCAGATAAAGCCATCGATGTGATCGACGAAACAGGTGCATCGCTGATGCTGTTGCCAGAAGGCAAGCGCAAGAAAGTGATCACGCTGGAAGATATTGAAGCCACCATCGCTACAATGGCTCGCATTCCAGCGAAATCTGTTTCGAAGGACGACACAACCGTTCTCAAAAATCTTGAGATGGAATTGAAGCGCATGGTGTTCGGCCAAGATAAAGCGATTGAGCAATTGGCATCGGCCATTAAGCTCGCCCGCGCTGGTCTGCGTGAACCCGAAAAGCCCATTGGCAATTATCTGTTCTCCGGCCCCACAGGTGTTGGCAAAACGGAAGTTGCCAAACGCTTGGCCGAAGTGCTGGGTGTGAAGCTGTTAAGATTCGATATGTCAGAATATATGGAGCGTCATTCTGTGTCGCGCCTGATTGGTGCGCCTCCGGGTTATGTTGGTTTTGACCAAGGTGGCTTGCTCACTGATGGTGTTGACCAATCGCCTTATTGTGTGTTGTTGCTCGACGAAATCGAAAAGGCCCATCCTGATCTCTTCAACATCTTGTTGCAGGTGATGGACCATGGCAAGCTGACAGACAATAACGGCAAGTCAGTCGATTTCCGCAATGTTGTGTTGATCATGACCACCAATGCAGGTGCGCAAGATATGGCCAGATCGGCCATGGGCTTCACACGCAATGTGCGTGAAGGCGACGACACTGAAGCCATCAGCAAAATGTTCACGCCGGAATTCCGCAACCGTTAGGATGCCGTTGTAAGCTTCGGTCATTTGCCATCCGCTGTGGTGCGCAAAGTTGTTGAGAAATTCGTGTTGCAGTTGGAGGCTCAACTTTCTGAGCGCCAAGTCAATATCGAAATCTCAGCCGAAGCCGCCGATTGGTTGGCCGAAAAAGGTTACGATCAGCAAATGGGCGCAAGGCCTTTGGCCCGCGTTATCCAAGAGTATATCAAGAAGCCATTGGCCGAAGAATTGTTGTTCGGAAAGCTCGCTAAAGGTGGCACAGTTCGCATCCTTAAAAAGGATGATGGTTTGGCATTCGATTATCTTGGAAGAGATGAAGAGAAGGCCTTGCCTAATCCACCAGAGCGAAAGTCATTGCCGCGCAACAAAGCAAAGCCTGTTGAAAAACCGGCAGCAAAAAAGCCTAAAAAGATTGTGAAGATTTAATGACGTTGAGCGCAAATAAATCAATTTATTTGCGCTCGATTGTCAGGTTTTTGTAAGTCAACCGACTCTAGGAACTGCAGCACCTGAACGATCAATAAGTGGTCGTCAGCGCAATCCTAGGAGTAGCTTATGATACCTGTTCAACACATTCATCCCATGCTGGTGCATTTTCCAATCGTGCTGGTTTTCCTTCTCACGGCATTCGATGTTGTGGCAACATTCCGCGGTAAAACAGTAACAGGCCGCACCACATCAGGCAATTTTTCAACCGGCATTGCAGTGCTCACTGCTCTCTTTGCAATTGCGACATATTTTTTCGGCGGTATGGCGTTAGATGTTGCCGAGTCAACCGGCTTCCACAGCGACATTGCAGAAACCCATGAAAGCCTAGGCGAAATCGTCGCCATCGCGGCAACGATATATGCCGTCATTCGCGCTGGCCTGTGGCTTCGCGACATTCGCATCACAGGCCTGCCATCCTATGTATTTCCAGTAGCCGCAATCGCCGGCAGTGCGCTGGTTTCAGCAACGGCCTATTTTGGTGGTCAACTCGTTTATGAGTTGGGCGTGAATGTAGCCAAAGTTGCAATGAACTAATTTTCCAAAATGTATTTCTGAAAGGCCGATTGCTGATCTGAGCAATCGGCCTTTTTTGCCTACTGATAGACAATTGAAAAACTAAGGTTCAATCTGTTGGAGTGGGAGACAGAGCGGAAATGCCAAAAATTAACATCGCAGTTTTCACTGCGATTGCCATACTGGCATTCGCAGGAAACTCATTGTTGTGTCGATTGGCTTTAAAAACCACCAGCATTGACGCAGCAACCTTTACTTCGGTGAGATTAATCTCCGCTGCTGTTGCGCTTTGGCTCTTGTTGCGGTTTCGCGACCAAACGACTTCTGGCGCGAGTAGCTGGCCCTCGGCATTCGCTTTGTTTGCCTATGCTGCGGGGTTTTCATTTGCCTATATTAATCTCACAGCGGCAACGGGCGCATTGTTGCTTTTTGGTTCAGTGCAATTGTCCATGATCAGTTACGGCCTATGGCGCGGCGAACGCATGAGTGTTTTGCAAATTGTTGGGCTTGCCTGTGCATTCGGCGGCCTAATAGCACTCGTTTTCCCCGGCCTCGCCGCACCACCATTGTTAAACTCCATTATGATGATAGGGGCAGGGTGTGCATGGGGCATCTATTCATTGCGTGGCCGAGGCACCGGCGATCCTACAATGACAACCGCCGGAAATTTTTTAAGAACGGTTCCCATCACACTGGTCTTGTCAATGTTCTGGTTCAGCTACGCAATGATTGACGGAAGAGGCGTTCTAAATGCAATTGCGTCAGGAGCGATAACATCCGGCATCGGCTATGCAGTTTGGTACAAAGTATTACCATTTTTGAAGGCCACTCACGCAGCGACTGTTCAACTCAGTGTGCCCGTGATAGCGGCCGCTGGTGGAATGTTTTTGTTGGGCGAGCCCTTGACGCTGCGCTTCATATTTTCATCAATCGCAATTTTAAGCGGTATAGCTTTGGTGATTTTTTAACGGTGCAAAGCCTAAATATATTTGAGAATTTCATTGGCATGTTCAGCCAACACGCCATGATCTGCCATCTTGCCAGTGTGAGGCTGCAAGATGTCTCCTTCTTTCAAAGGCAAGATATGAAAATGCAAATGAAACACTGTTTGCCCAGCAGCCTGTTCATTGTATTGGCGAAGCTGCACACCATCAGCGCCGAAAGCCTTCATCGCGGCCTGCGCAACTTTTTGCGTTGTGGCGATAACATGGGCAAGCACTGCAAGGTCGCTATCCAACAAATTGCGTGAGCCTACCTTTGGCACCACCAAACAATGGCCATCCACTTGCGGCATCACATCCATAAAAGCCAATGTGTGTTCGTCTTCATAGATTTTATGGCAGGGGATTTCCCCAAGGATGATTTTGGCAAAGATGTTGTTAGGGTCGTAAATCATCTCATTCCCTTTCTTCATGCCGAAACGGCGTATGTTCGGCGAGCTCTTGTTGGTTTTGATCAATCGCCCGACGTTCATGTTCGAGATACTCGCCCACAGCACGAGACAAACCGGGGTGTGCTAAATAATGCAGGCTATTGGTTTTCACAGGAACATAGCCGCGCGCCAATTTATGTTCACCTTGCGCTCCAGCTTCAACACGTTTCAACCCATGTGTAATAGCAAAATCGATTGCTTGATAATAACAGGTTTCAAAATGCAAATTAGGGTGGTTTTCAATACAGCCCCAATTGCGCCCATAAAGCGCATCACCGCCGATAAAATTCAGTGCACCCGCAATGGCGCGACCATCACGCATTGCCAAAATCAGCAACACATCTTTGGACATTGTCTCATGAATGAGTTTAAAGAATTTGCGCGTGAGATAAGGCTGTCCCCATTTGCGCGAGCCCGTGTCCAAATAGAATTGATAGAATGAATCCCAATGGCGGTCGGTTAAATCACTACCCGTCAAATGCTCAAAAGTAATTCCAGCTTCAGCAACCGACTTTCGCTCTTTCCGCATGTTCTTGCGCTTTGCTGACGATAGCGACGCCAAAAAATCATCGAACGTTGCATAACTATTATTCATCCAGTGAAATTGAATGTCGTTGCGCTTTAGCCAGGTGCATTCATCGGCTTCATAATCCAGCGCAAATGTGATGTGCACTGATGAAGTGTGACGCTGTTTGCAAAGTTCAACTAGTCCTTGCGCCAAAGCTTGTCGATGCGCAGCGGTGGCCGCCAACAATCGTGGACCTGTCGCAGGCGTGAACGGCACAGAAACTTGCAGCTTGGGGTAATAATCACCCCCAGCCCGCCCGTAAGCATCAGCCCAAGCGTGGTCAAAAACATATTCACCCATGGAGTGGGACTTTAGATAACACGGAACAGCGCCTATAATTTTGTTGTCTGCCTCCAAAACTAAGTGCTGCGCTGCCCAACCAGTCTTGGCTGTGGCCGAGCCAGAGAGTTCCAAAGCCACAAGAAACTCATGTGACGTGAATGGATTATAGGGTTGGCCAGTTATCGCCGCGCAAGCGTTCCAATCCGTGGCAGCAATATCTTTCAAACTTGTCAGCGTGCGCAGAGCGAAGGTCATGCCGGATGATAGCCCTGAAACGTCACCTGATCACAGTAACGCAATGCCGCAGCGGCATCAGCAGGAGATTCAATTGTCCATGTAATCACCGGATGTCCCGCTTCTCGAATGCTGTTTACGGGGGCAAAGGGCAGGCCCTTAAAATCAAATGAAACAAAATGCGGCCGCGTTTCAGGGAGATGCGAAAAACTGCGCATGGCCAGCCGCTTGGCCACGGGCAGGGGCGCGTAATAGGGATCAACGACCCGGTCTGCTGTAATGCCCCGCACTGTGACGGGAGATCGATCCGCAATGCAAGCGATCATATCCGGATCAAAAGACATGAGCCCATAGGGTCCGTTGTATGCAGCTAGCACGTCCAGCGCCCGCAAGGTCAAGCACTCGTCGCCATCCCAGTGGGACTTGAGTTCAATAACCAGCGTTGTTGCGCCATCAACTTGCTCAATCAATTCGGCAAGGCTTTGCACGCGGTCTGTGCCGCTTTTGAAGGGCATCGCTTTGAGTTGTTTGAGAGTGAAGTTCTTCACCAAGCCTTTGCCATCTAGCAGGCGGTCAACCTCATCATCGTGAAAAACAACAGCTTCGCCGTCTTTGGTCACCTGCAAGTCACACTCGATAGAATAATTAAGTTTCATAGCCGCCGCAAATGCACTGCTCGAATTTTCAATCGCTGTGCCATCATGCAACCCGCGATGCGCAATGGGGCGATGAACCAGCCAGTTCAAATCACGCAGTTGGGGTGTAAATCGCATAGGCTATACCATCTCCGCAATCGCTTCAACTTCAACCGCAGCCCCCAGTGGCAATGACGATACACCCACCGCAGCCCGCGCATGACGGCCCTTATCGCCGAACACAGCAACCATAAGGTCAGAAGCGCCATTCACCACTTTGGGGTGATCCACAAAATCGGGTGTCGACGCCACAAACCCTGTGAGTTTCAGGATGCGCTTGATCCGCGAAAGATCGCCATCGCAGGCATCGCGGAGATGCGCGATAATGTTGATCGCACATTGGCGCGCGGCCGTGGCTTGCCCTTCCAAATCTGATCCCGACACAAGCTTTCCATCGAGCATGGGAAGCTGCCCTGAAACAAAAATCTGCTTTCCCGAAATCACCCACGGCACATAATTGGCCACAGGTTTCACAGGCGCGGGCAGGGTTATGCCAAGGGCATTTAAGGTGTCTACAATCTGGGTCATTCTCACGCCTCTATGATTATTTCGTGTTAACGGCAATTTAGGCGTTTTTTCGCCATGCTTCATGTTAACAATGGTTTGGTGTTGTGCCAACATGTGGTGCGTAGTTTAGGGAATAACTTCATGCGATTTGCTAAAATTAATATGGTGTTGATCAGTTTCACTTGTCTCGCAGGACTCGCTGCGCAGGCTTCCGCTGTAACACTCGCATCGCACCGCGCCATTTATGATCTAGCCATTTCCCGCGTCGATAGCGGCAGTGCTTATTCCAATGTCGAAGGCCGGTTAGCTTATGAATTAACGGGATCAAAATGTGAAGGCTGGGCGGTTAATTACCGCATAGCCAACCGTTACGTTCAACCTGAAAAAGGCACGCAACTGCTCGATACCCAACTGACCACTTGGGAATCAGGTGATGGCTTAGAGATGAATCTGAGCCAGAAGATGTTTATTGATAGCAACTTGAACGGTGAAGAACGCCTCAACGTGAAGCGACCAAAACTTGGTACTGAAGCTAAGGGGGTTATGACTAAACCTAAGGATTTAGAATTTACAGTTGGTTCGGAAGTGCTCTTCCCCTCTACTCATCAAGCCCACCTTTTAGACGAAGCGAAGAAGGGCACAACGCGCGATGTGTCGATGGTGTTTGACGGCTCAGATGGTGAAAAAACCTATAAAGCCATAAGTTTCATCGGCAAAATGCGCCCCCCGGGAACGTTTGCAATTGATAATGCCAATCCAGAAACCACGCCGTTACGTGGCATCGCCAGCTGGCCCATGACCATCAGCTACTATCCTACCGATGAAGCAAATGCCGAAACACCGTCTTATTTGGCCAGCTTCAACATGTATGAAAATGGCGTCTCAACCGACCTCATTCTCGATTATGGAACCTATGCATTGAAGGGCAAATTGGCCAAGCTTGACATGTTGAAAACCGACGACTGCAAATAATGCCACCCTTTCTAACGGCGCTGATAATCGTTGTCGGGGGCTATTGGCTTATTCGCAACGGCTCAAAACTAAAGTCAACCGAAATGCGCCCGCTCTTGCAAAAAGTAGCGGGGGGAGGGTTGATGGCTTTCGCAGGCCTTTTGCTTTTGCGCGGCCAATTTGAAGTGGCCATTGGACTGTTTGCCGTGGGCATGGGGCTTTTCGGCAAGGCCCATCTTCTGCCTAATGGCTTTGGACCAAAACCTAATGCTCAAACACAACAACAGCAGCCGCCGCCGCAACGTGGAAAAGTTATACTTCCAAAAGATGAAGCTTTAGCGATCCTAGGTCTCAAAGCCGGTGCCACAGCTGAAGACGTGAAACTCGCTCACAAGCGTTTGATGAAAGACTTTCACCCCGACAAAGGCGGCACTGACTATTTAGCTGCGAAAATAAACGAAGCTAAGGACGTGTTGCTCTCTTAAGAAGCCGGCGAAACCAGCAGGCACTCGCTGCCCAGTTTCACGATACTTGCGCAAGCCTGCTTGGCTGACGCCTGATCAAAACCACCGAAGCGTGCCCGATAAATAATCTTCGAACCTTTTTGAACCGCAACTGTGAAGGCTGGCTTGCCTTCGAGAGAAGCCACAGCGCCACCCCGGATTGACGTTAATTTTGCCTGAGCATCAGCTTTGTTTGGAAATGCACCCAATTGAATATTCCAAGTTTGGGCAATCTCCGCAGTCAGTGTGGTTGGAGCATCAGAGGTTGATTTTACAGCGAAGGGCAATTTCTTCGGAACGGCATGTTTGCCAGTTTGCACATCAGTCACTGGCGCCATATCAGCCTGAAGCACTTGTGGAGAAGCAGGCGTGGTTGTCGACGCTGTATCTTCATCACTGGCATCAACAGGACCATCGGCGGCGCTGGCCGCCGCTGCAGTCAATTGCGCATTGTCAACATCAGCACTTTGCTTAGTTGCGGGTTTTACAGCAGGTTGGCTCGATTGGGCGACTGCAACAGGATCGATAATTCCTTTGCTTGAACCGGCAAGTGCCGCAACAGTTTGACCATCCTTGGCATGTGCAAACATCTTTTGCAGCATCACAACCATATAGTTATTGCGAATATTTGCTGAGCGCGCGCCCAAGACAACACCCACAAGGCGCTTGTCGCCACGGCGTGTTGACGTCACAAGGTTGAAGCCAGAGTCCGCGATGTAGCCTGTCTTAATTCCGTCTGTTCCATCAAAATGCCCGACAAGACGATTGTGCGTGCGAATGGTTTGACCACGGAAGTTAAACGCTTGAATGCGGAAATAGGGGTAATATTGCGGGTAATCGCGCATCAAACGCAGGCCTAAAGTGGCCATGTCGCGGGCCGTTGTATATTGACCGGGGTTCGGAAGACCTGAAGAATTATAAAATGTTGATTTGCTCATGCCAATCGTGTGGGCAACCCTTGTCATGCGGGCCGCAAAATTAGCTTCTGTGCCACCGAGGTTTTCACCAATCGCCGAAGCAACGTCATTAGCTGATTTTGTCACCAATGCCTTAATCGCATCGTCGACTGAAATTGTCGAACCAGGCTTCAGTCCTAATTTTGAAGGCGCCATATTTGCGGCCCGGGCAGAAATGTGAAGCAAGGTGGAACGCTTAATGCGGCCAGACTTCAGATCTTGAAACAAAACATAAAGCGTCATCATTTTTGTAAGCGAAGCAGGATGGCGCAATCCGTCAGCATCATTCTGATAAAGAATAGCACCCGTGCGGGCATCAACAGTGAGCGCTGAAAACTGAGGTTTTGCTTCGGCCTGGCTCATTGAAAATAATGAGAACATGGCCACGAAAACAAAAATGCGATTCAACAGTTTAATCACAGACATTAATTCTTCACCTTATTGCATCGCAAAGCAGCGCTTCGCACAATTACACAGTCCCCCAACTGCACTCTAAACTCTGACTTTTATGGGAACGCACTTACTAATGTGTAAATTTTAACGTATCTTTATACCTGTCTGGGCAATTAGCCCACAAAGATTTATGTTGCAATGCAATAATCGACCTTGACATTATGTTGCAGTGCACATATATCGTGTTTATCGAATTTGAACACAAACTCTTGGAGAGCCAAAATGATGAAATCCTTTGAAGATATGCAAGCCTACAGCAAAGACGGCATGGAAGCGATGACTGCTTCGACTGCTGCTTTGACAAAGGGCTATCAAGCCGTTGCAACTGAAGTTGCTGATTTCTCGAAGAAATCATTTGAAAAGAATGCCGCTGTTTTCGAAAAAGCAATTGCTGCCAAGTCTTTCGAAACCGCTGTTGAAGTTCAACAAACTTTCGCAAAAGAAACATTTGACGCAACTGTCGCTGAATTCACCAAGCTCGGTGAACTTTATGCCGCTGCTGCAAAGAGCGCTTTCAAGCCATTCGAAGCCAGCTTCGCTGCTTTCGGCGTGAAGGCTCCAACAGCCTAATAAATTAATCTACTTGATAGATTTGAGTTCAGGTAGCCCGCTGGTGAAAATCGGCGGGCTTTCTGCTATTTAATCTCAATCATAACTGGCACATGGTCTGATGGTTTGTCATGGCCGCGCGTGTCTTTAAATATTTGGGCTGATTGAAGCTTATCCGCAGCTTGAGGTGACAGCAGCAAATGATCAATGCGAATGCCGTTATTCTTGGGCCAAGCGCCAGCCTGATAATCCCAAAAACTATATTCAGTTGATGCGGGGTGCAAAGCACGAAACGATTCTGTTAGGCCTAAGTTAAGAAGCTTGCGAAAAGCGTCATGAGTTTCTGGCCGATATAAAGCATCGCCCACCCAGTTTTGTGGATTTCGTGCGTCTTGTGCGCTAGGAATAACATTATAATCTCCCGCTAGAACAAGAGGTTCTTCGTCTTTCAGCAACTCTTTTGTGAAGTTATAAAGACGCTCCATCCAACCAAGCTTGTAATCATATTTTGGACCCGGAGCAGGGTTGCCATTGGGCAAATAAATTGATGCGATATTGACAGCCAAATTGCCATCAATTGCCGTGCCCAAAATAAATCGAGCATGTTCGTCGGAAGCTTCGCCGGGCAAACCACGTCGGATATTTTCAATAGGAAGCCGAGAGAGCAGGGCGACACCATTATAAGTTTTCTGACCATGCACGTGAGCGGTGTAGCCCATATTGGAAAAATGCTCGGATGGAAACGCGTGGTCCTCGCATTTCAGTTCCTGTAAGCAAAGAACATCTGGTTTTTCTTCGTCAAGCCACTGGGTAACCGAATCAAGATGGG